>SVHC01000058.1 GCA_015056055.1 Clostridiales bacterium
TGCGGTCACTTACGTCCATGTAAGCTCCCTTGACTGCAAGTTTGCTTCCTTGCCTTGCAGGCTTTTTCAGGCTCTGGCAAATCGTTGACTTTGTCAACGATTTGAATGTATGCGCGACAAGCGCATACATTATACCATGTTGAAGGTAAAAAGCAATAGCGGTGCGTTCGGAAAAAACAAGAAGAACTGTGCAAATTGATGGATGGTGTGCTTTTGAACATTGAACTAACTGTTTGGGTATGATACAATAAGAACGAAAATTGCCAAAAACAGGGAAAATGCTTTCGAGGAAAGGAAAAAGTATTGAAACGATTTTGGACACGGCCGGAATGGTATTGGAATTTCGGCCAAAATGCTCTTCCGCAGGTGGAGGAAAAGACGGTATATCTTCAATATGCGCCGGCTGCATGGGAAGGAATGACGGCGCTTTTTGTGTCGGATATTCATTTGGGTCCTTTTGCGGGACGGGAATTTGCACGGTCTCTTGCGGAAGTCATTCGCGGCGTGGATGCACAGATTTTGCTTCTGGGCGGAGATTACAGCGAAGAGGGAGAGTTGCTGAAATTCTTTTTTGAATGCATGGCAAAGATTGCTTTTCCGCTTGGGAAATTTGCTGTGCTCGGCAATAACGATTCCGAGTGTGCGGAGAAAGATCACCTGGATTTTTGTAAGGAAGCAGAAAAAGGCGGTATCCGGATTTTGAAAAACGAGCAGGCGGAATTGCATTTTCAGGGCGGAAGAATTCTGCTGGGAGGCATCGATGAATGCAAATGGGGAAGACCGGATGCAAAGCATCTGTTTAAGGATGCCGGGGAAAACGATGGACGAATACTGCTGTCACATTATCCGATGTCACTCCGGAATAAAAAGATGTTTGGCGATATAAAACCGGAAGTGATTCTTTCGGGACACACGCATGGGGGACAGTTCAATCTGGCCGGATTTACGCCGTATTCCCTGGGATATGAAGCGAAATATCGGGGACTTAGCCACGTAAAGGGATGGCGCGGAAAGGAATTGGTTTCCTCCGGTATTGGCTGTTCAAAGTTTCCGATTCGCATTGGAACAAGACCGATGATTCACAGGATTCGGTTTGAAAAGGCAGATTCCGAACATGTGTCCGGCGTCCGCAGCTTTTCTTGACAGGAAATCTTTCCCTATGATAAAATAAACAAAATTTGCAAAATGGCGGGGAATGTAATGAAGATTATGCGATGGCTGCCTGCAGTGCTTATGATATACATTAGCATTTTTGGCTGCGTTTCCTTTGCAGAGGATGAGGCGGTTGCGAAGGAAACCGTTATTTCTGATGCAATATCGGAAGAAGCAATCAAAAAAGCTCTGCCGTCGAAGGTGCTTTTGCAAAAAAGGGTACCGAGAAAGACACTGTCGCAAGAAAATATTCCGGCAAAGAAGGAAAAAATCGCAATTGAAAAAGTTCCGCCGCAGAAGACGATGTTGCAGGTAAAAACATCTGCAACACTGCCGGCGAAGAAAATACCTGCCGAAAAGCTTATTGCGAAGGCTGTGTCTGGTCCGGCGGTCGAAAAGATTCCGCCGCAGAAGGCGATGCTGCAAAACAGAGGAACTCAGATACTGCCCGAGCGCAAAGAATGGCGCAGGAATTCGTATGTTTGGGAAACGATTGCAGCGGATAAGATATCGGAGCATCTGTACACAATTGTCACAAATCCGGGAGAAGATTGCTCCGCAGAAATGAATATCAATTTCCATGCAGACCTTGAGTTTGAGGAATGCTTTGTGGAATATACGGCGGCGGACGATATGTGGTGGCAAGAGGCTTTCGAGCAGGTGGGAACCTATGCTGCCTTCGGGTATGACAGTTCGAGCAATCCTTTCTACAGACTCACGGAGGAAAACAATCAAAAAGGAAATGTGTTTTTGGACTACAATGTTACGCTAAAGAACCTCCAGCCGAATACGCAGTATAAATACCGTATTTTTGATGGCGAAAGCTACAGCGAAGTGCGCTATTTCAAAACTGCCGGGGCGGATGAGTGGTCGTTTGTGGTAACGGGTGATTTTCACGAATATAAAAAGGGATATGTACCCAACCGTGCCGCGAATGCGGCAATGGCAATTGCGGCAGCTTCGGAACTTGCAGAACAGCTGGAAATGCCCTCGGTAGAACACATTGTAGCTGTAGGCGATATTGTAGCATATGGGTCATACTATGCACAGTGGAAGCAACTGTATGAACAGCCGTTCATTCGGAATTACAGTTTTGCGAGTGTAATCGGAAATCATGATGCGACTTCACCTTCCGGCAAACGATCCGGGAAGCACGCTGCCATTTGCTCTAACTATCCGCTGAATGGAAATGAAGAGCAAAAGGGCATCAGCTATTATTATCTGCGAGGCAATGTATTGTTTCTTTGCCTGACTTATTGGGATAATCCTTCGGAAGCCCAGGCGTGGGCAAGCAATGTCCTGAATTCAATGGCAGGAAGATATACATATTCCGTGCTGGTAAATCATTATTCTACGCTAAGCAAGTATTCCGGCGGCGGATTTGCTGAATTCTGGACGGATTGGTCTGCATTCTGTGATTCAAATAAGATTGATCTTGTCCTTACGGGCGACCATCACGTGTACATGCGCAGTTATCCGCTGTACGAAGGCGCGGTTGTGGAAAATTACAGCGCGGACAATCCGGACGGCACGGTTTACATCACGGCGGATTCGTCCGATGGGGATCGCGGCTCTACGAAAGAAGAAGTGGCCAAAAACTGGAAATCGCATGTGGCCGCAAAATACTATCGCTATCTGTACGGCGGCACTTCTCACGACATTACTTCGATTCTGATTTCGGTCAGCGAGGAGAAAATGACGGTGCGATTTGTGTATTATGAAGATCGTCGTGCGGCTGAGAAATCATCTTCTTTCTGTGAAGGGACTGTGGATGGTCACGAGTTTTTCTTCTATGGCGATACGTCCTGTGTGTATCCGTCGGCGCATTGAAGGTGCAAATGGCCAGATATTGCAATGCAACAATGAAATACGCAAAAAAATATGTTATTGTGATTGCGAAAAATGACAATTTTTTGTAGATGTGAAAATCGATTCCACGTTGGTTGACAATGCGGTGGTGATTCGCTATAATGAGGATGTGACTTACCTGGGATGTGCGTAACGTCCTTGCTTTTACCCACATTATCGTAAAAGGACTCCGGGTCGATTTGTGGATGTCAGGCCCCCGCTGCTTTTGCAGTACGTCAGGGGAAGGCAGCAAGCATTCGCAGGTTTCCGCCCTGCCAGACGGCGGGTGATAAGGCAGGGGCGAGCGGCATTTTGGGGCTCACATTTTTTGAAAATAGGACGTTGCTGTAGATCTGCGGCAACGTCTTTGTACTATGTAGGAAAAAATATATGAGCAGGAGTGATTTACATGATTATTAAAAAGATTTATGCAAGCAGTGTGGCGAAGCTGAACAGCTGTGTGCACAACGGCGGCGGTGACGATGATACGCTTGCCCTGCAGGCTGTGCTTGATTTGGCAAAGGATGAAAACGTCGGCGTTCATCTTGTTATGGACGGTGCGGCTTTGATCAGCCAGCTGAAGGTTTGGTCCAACACCACCATTGAATGTGTGACGAAGGACTGCGGTTTTTATCAGAAGGACTGGACCAATGATTCCATGATCACGAATGCGGTGCAGGATCATTATGAAATCAAAGCACGCAACATTTCGCTTCTTGGCGGCACCTACCATCAGAATGGTCAGCATCAGGAACATGATATCCACAGGGACAACCTTGAATGGCTAAGTGCGGCGAATGAGGGCGGCAATGCGCAGGACACGGTATTTGTTGTGGGCCTGGAATTCTACGGTGTGGAGAATCTTTTGATTCGCGATGTTACTTTGAGAGATTTCCGCACATTTGGTATCCTGATTGGATGCTTCAAGAATGTAACTCTGGATCAGGTATGGCTTGACCTGCCCTACGGTACGCGCGGCAATCAGGACGGCTTCCATTTCTGGGGTCCGGGTCAGTTCCTTACGGTGCTCAACAGCGGCGGCCGCGTAGGCGACGACGTTATCAATGTTGGTCCGGACGAGTGGGACTGCAAATCTTCCATTACGGATGTTTTGATCGATGGTATCGTTATGGATGAAGGTGAACAGGCGGTCCGCCTGCTTTCCCGCAAGGATGGCGTTCTGGACCGCGTAACCATCCGCAATGTAACCGGTACCTACAGGAGCTTTGGCTTCTACATTTCCCCGTGGTTCTCGGAGGCAATGGGCAACTTCAGGAACATTTTCATTGAAAATGTTGATATGCAGGCGCTTCCCAAGACCTATGACTATCGTGATCCGTTCCTGTTCTCTATTGGCGGCAATATTGAAAATCTTACTTTGAAAAATATCCGCTGCCATGACAGTGCAGACAACCGAGTTTTGATCGAAATGGGTCTTCCGTTCCTTATGATTATGCCGGATGACGATACGCCGCTGGTATGGCCGGAACCGCAGAAGCTGCGCAATGTTATCATCGACGGCCTGACCATTACGGAAAAGGCGGATGATCCGAAAGATACGAAATACATCAGGATCTATGACAAGGTCGAAAACCTCATCATGCGCAACGTGGTTGTAATTAAGGATCAGGCAGAAGAAAACGGAGAGCTTCTGCATTTTGGCAATCAGGGAAGCATTGAGAACTTTGTGTGCGAAAACATTCACACAAAGGGACTTAAGACCTTTGCCAACGACGAAACGAAGATCAAAAATCGCTTTTGATACGCAGAGGGATAAAAGATGATAGTAAAGGACATGGGGATTCTGGAAAATGCCGTAAATGAACTGCGCGGTGGTATTTATCACAAAAGGCAGGTAATCACCGGATGGGAGAGCTGTGTCCTGCGCTATGAAACACCGGACAAGTATGAATTGCTGGAGGAATGGAAACCGATTGAACTGGGAGAAAGATGGCCGTGCGACAGAAAGATTACGCGGCGCTTCCGGGTAAAGGTGCCTTCTCCGGGCGTTTATGACGGTGTTCCGGTAATGCTTGTGCTGGATGTCGGCGGTGAGGGACTTGTTCACATCAATGGCGAAATCGTTAGTGGACTGACCTCTTATGTACGGAATTCGTGGCTGGGATACCGCATGCGCAATCGCGTGCGGATTCCGGAGCACATTCTGCGCGCGGAAGTGTTGGAAATTGAGATTGAAACGTGCTTGAATTTCCTTGAAGCTACTTACACTGCAAAAAGCGGTCCCAATATGGAACCGCAGGAGGAATATTACTTCACTGCTGCAGAGATGGTATGGCTGGATACGGAAAAGGAAGCGCTGTACTATGACCTTCGCAATGCTATGGATGCAATTCGCGCATTCGAATCTCCGTTTTTGCCGATGACGAATGTGCCGATTCAGATGCCTGAAGTTATGCGCCGCCCGACGGATATGCTTAGTCGGGACGGTGCAATTCGGGAGCGTATCGGAAGGGCCATTCTGAAAGCACTTCAGCAGAAAAACGATCCAACGCAGGCACGCCGTATCCTGAAGGAAAATCTGCAGAATATTGCACCTTCGGAGAATTTTGAAATCACTTTTGTAGGTCATGCGCATATCGATACCGCATGGCTGTGGTCTCTGAATGAAACCATCCGCAAATGCGCAAAGACATTTGCCAACGTGCTGGACCTTATGGAAAGGTACGATGAGTTTGTATTTTCTTTCAGCCAGCCGCAGTTGTTTGAATATGTGGAACGGTACTATCCGGAATTGTTTGAGAAAATTAAACAGCGCGTTGCAGAAGGACGCATCGAACTTGTCGGCAATGCATGGGTTGAAATGGATACCAATGTGCCGTCCGGCGAATCGATTGTCCGCCAGCTTCTGTATGGTCGTCAGTATTACCTCAGTCGGTTCGGAAAGGAATCGCGTGTATTCTGGATGCCGGATGTGTTCGGATATTCCTGGGCAATGCCACAGATTCTTAAGCGTTCGGGTGTGGATTATTTCTATACGTCGAAACTTGCCAATAACGATACGAATTCTTTCCCATATTCGCTGTTTGAATGGCAGGGAACAGACGGAACGCGCGTACTTTCATATTTGCAGCGCATAGGCTACAATGGAATCTACAATGCCAACGAAGTGAAGATGGGCTACGACAAGTTCAGCCAGAAAGCCAATTGCGATGAGGCGATGCTTACCTTCGGGCATGGCGATGGCGGCGGTGGACCTGCGGAAGAAATGCTGGAAAATGCGCGGCGTCTGAAGGCTTTCCCGGGACTTGCTAAGGCGAAGAATGGCCGCGCGGATGAATTCTTTGACAGTATCAATGCAAAGGCAGAAGATCTGCCGGTATGGAATGATGAGATGTACTACGAGAACCACCGTGGTACCTATACTTCACAGGCGCATATCAAGCGTTTTATTCGTTTGTCTGAGCTTGCACTTCGTCGACTTGAGATTGCCTGGACAATGGCACATTTATACTGTGGCGCTGCATATCCCGCAAAAGAAATCGGCGATTTGTGGAAGATTCTTCTGACGCGTCAGTTCCATGATATTCTTCCGGGCTCCTCGATTCATGAGGTGTACGAGGAATGCGAAGTGGCTTTTGAAAAATTGCTTTGCGAAGCGAATGCTATGCTTGAAAAAGCATTTGCACTCCTTGCTGCAAAATTCCCTGCGGAAAAGGGAGAATGCTATGCAAACTTCCTACCCTGGGAACATAATGGAGTTGCGCCGTTTGGATTCGGATTGCCGAAGAACTCCGGAAAGCTTCTGCGCGTGACGGAGCGCATGCTGGAAAATGAGCATCTGCTGGTGGAACTGGATGAAAACGGAAATATTATTCGTCTGTATGACAAGGATAATGACCGAGAAGTTCTGGCAAAGGGTGCGCTTGGCAACCAACTGATTCTGTTTGAAGATAAGCCGCGCGTGGAATCGGCATGGAACATCGATCTGGAATATCAGAATTTCTTTGAATTGCTTAATGCGGCAGAAAGCGTTTCTGTAGTAAACGAAAGAGAGAATTGTGCCGTTGTTCGCGTGGTCCGGGTATTTGGTTCTTCGCGTCTTGAACAGGATATTATTCTTGAACGCGATGCGCGCCGTGTGGATTTCGTAACGCGCGTGGACTGGCATGAAAGGGAAAAGATGCTGAAGACAGCTTTCCCTGTACGTGTGCATGCTCGGAATGCCACCTATGAGATTCAGTTTGGTTCGATCGAACGTCCGACGCACTGGAACACGGCATATGACCGTGCTCGATTTGAGGTGTGCGGACACAAGTGGGCGGACATTTCTGAAGGCGGCTATGGCGTAAGTCTTATGAATGACTGCAAGTATGGCTATGACATTAAAGATAATGTCATGCGTTTAACGCTGCTGCGCGGTCCGGTCTATCCGGATCCGATGGGGGATGATGGAGAGCATGTCTTTACATACTCGCTGTATCCGCATGCGGGAGACTGGCGTCAGGGTGAGACTGTACGGGAGGCATACTTCCTGAATGAGCCGCTGGTTTACTGCCCGGCAATTCATATGCCGGAAGAAAGCTTTGTAAAAGTTGATAAGAACTTTGCCGTTGTTGATACCATCAAAGGTGCGGAGGATGGAAATGGCGTTATTCTTCGTATCTATGAATCGCAGGGTGCGCGCGGCAAGGTAAATGTCGCCCTTGCTAGAAGGCCTCTTTCTATTGCGGAATGCAACCTTATGGAAGTGGATGAGGATACAATTCCGATGAATGAAAAAGGATTTAGCTTTGAAATTGAGCCGTATGAGGTTCGAACTTTCAGAATGAAGTATTAAAAATTGGATTCTGAATGATTGGTGAACAAAATCAAGGGACGGTCTCTGCAGCGGTGCAGGGGCCGTTCTATTGTTCTGTATGATGCAAAAAGCGCAGTTATTCGCTGAAAATAGTGAAATACATGTGCATAAATCACATTGAGATATAGAATAACTTTGTGCTATATTACGGTGTTGACTTTTAAAAGGGGGTTTGCTATAATATCCAACGTTGTCGCGAGCGACGCCAAGTCCTCCGGCAGCGCACGAACCTTGAAAACGACATAGTGAAAATGGAAGAGAAGAAACTAGAACAGTCAGATTCCGAAATGAGTTAAACGCCGAAGTGAAGCGA
>SVHC01000059.1 GCA_015056055.1 Clostridiales bacterium
GCGCAGACCAGTGCCGTTTCCATGCCGCCGATGCCGCCGCCGATGACAGCAATGTTCTTTTTCTTTGCAGCGGGACGGATCTTATATTTCTTGGACTGCATGGTTTCGGGGTTGATGGCGCAGCGCGCAAGACCCATGGTATCGGTCAACTCCTGCGCGTTTGCATGGCCCTTGTAGCTGCAGAAATTAAAGCAGCCGTTATGGCAGCAGATACACGGGCGAATATCTTCCGTGCGCTCTTCGATCAGCTTTGTGATCCATTCGCCGTCCGCAAGGAACTGACGCGCAATGCCCACACCGTCGATCAGGCCGTCCGCAACCGCCTGCGCGCCCACATCGGGCTCCATACGACCCGCGCATACAACGGGAATATCCACAAACTTCTTGATATGCGCTACATCCTCTAGGTTGCAGTTCTGAGGCATGTACATCGGCGGGTGCGACCAATACCAGGAATCATATGTGCCGTTATCAGCGTTAAGCATATCGTATCCCGCATCCTGCAGATACTTTGCCGCCTTTTCGGATTCGGCCATATCGCGGCCTGCTTCCACATATTCTTCGCCGGGAACCGCACCTTCGCAGAAACCTTTGACCTTGGACTCTACAGAATAGCGCAGCGAAACCGGGAAATCCTTGCCGCAGGCGCCCTTGATCGCCTTTACGATCTCCACCGGCAGGCGATAGCGGTTTTCAAAGGAACCGCCGTATTCATCGGTGCGCTTGTTGGTCCACTCCATGGTGAACTGGTCAAGGAGATATCCTTCATGCACGGCATGAACTTCAACGCCGTCAACGCCCGCCTTTTTGCACAAAGCTGCCGTCTTTGCAAACGCATCAATGATCTCATGAATCTGCTCCACCGTCAGCGCCGGACAGGTGATCGAAGGATCCCAGCGGGAAGGCAATTCGCTCGGGCTGGCAAGCTGATAGCTTGTATCAATGATCGGCTTGGTAATTGCCCGGAGCACCTTATTTTTATGCAAAGGAGCAACATGGTCGGTAATCGCCCAGCTGCGGCCCATGCCCGCGGTAAGCTGGATGAAAAGCTTGGCTCCGGTCTTATGGATCTCGTCCATAAACACCTTCAGCTCATCAAACATTTTTTCATTCTTCCAAAGCCACTTGCCCCAGATGGTGTCCCTCAGCGGAGCAATACCCGGAATGATCAGGCCGACATTGTTGCGGGCACGCTCAAGGAAGAAATTCGCCGCTTCCTTATCGAATTTGCAGCCCGTAAGCTCGAACCAGCCAAACAGGGACGTGCCGCCCATAGGGCACAGAACAATGCGGTTTTTGATCTCCACATTGCCAACCTTCCAGGGAGTAAACAGGGCATCGTATTTGGCGTTCATATCCATCGATCTCCTTTATGTATGTCGCAAAAGCGCATAGTTATCCATATTTATTATAGCTATTCTTCATACAGCTGTCAAGAACACCAATTTTTCTCCATTCCTTTGTTCGTTTGAACAGCTATAAAAAATCCCGCAGCAAAAATCTTTGCATACGGGATCAAAGCTGTTCGCTTGAGCAAAATGCGATTCAGAATACGTTTCGGGTTGCAACCACATCTACGCCTGTGCCGCAGACATTCTCCAGCACTACGCTTCCCAGCATAACCGGCGCTGTGACCTTTACTTCGGAAAGCGCCGCCATGCAGTCTGCAATCAGTTTCTTGGGAATGGGAGATTTTGTTTTGACGGAAAGGGGCATGCTGCTTCCTTCCACAGGAATCACCGCCGTCACCATGCGAAGAGGTTCAATGCATTCCTGATGGGCATAGATTTCGCCGCGCTTGCAGTTGTTGCCGGAAACGGATACGACCTTTCCTTCAACCATCTCCACAGTCAGCCTACAGCCGACCGGGCAATTGATGCAGGTAATTTCCATGCTTACTCCCCTCCTTCAATGCTGACGGTAATATCTCCGTCGATGGACACAACAACATCCGCACTCAGCTTCACGGTTGCCATCTCGCCCGGCGTAAAGATCATTGCCTTTTTGCGTGCAATTTCCCTATCGCCGCAGCGCACAACGCAGGCGGCATTGCGCACAACGCCTGCCGGACGGAACATCAGATCCACGCCCTCGGCTGCGCCTTTGCGGATTCTCTGCGGCACCGTGCCGCGAACGCCTTTTCCATCCAGAACGCATACGGTTTCGCAGGCAGAAAGTTCACCCTTTGCATAGGCTGCTGCCGCGCGTCCTGCCTTCTGCGATTCGGCGGATACATTGTCAACAAGGTCATGCACGTGCAGAACATTTCCGCAGGCAAAAATGCCGGGAATGCTGGTCTGCAGCGTATCATCCACCTCCGCGCCGGAGGTCAGCGGGCTGATTTTCACGCCTGCGCCCTGCGTAAGCTCATTTTCCGGAATCAGACCCACCGAAAGCAGCAAGGTATCGCAGTCAAAATGGATTTCCGTTCCCGGAATCGGGCGGCGGTTTGCATCCACCTTTGCAACGGTCACGCCGGTCAGGCGCTCTTTGCCTTCGATATCAATAACGGTGTGCGACAGATACAGCGGAATGTTATAGTCATTCAGGCACTGAACAATGTTGCGGTTCAGGCCGGAAGAAAACGGCATCAGCTCCACGCATGCCAGAACCTTGGCGCCCTGCAGCGTCATACGGCGCGCCATAATAAGCCCGATATCGCCGGAGCCGAGAATCACCACGCGCTTACCCGGCATATAGCCCATGAGATTTACATATTTCTGCGCAGTACCTGCGGAATAAATTCCGGCACAGCGGCTGCCGGGCGTTCCCAGCGCACCGCGCGGACGTTCGCGGCATCCCATCGCCAGAACGATGGATTTGGCCTGAATCACCTCTATGCCGCGCTCGGCGGACATGCATGTAACCGTATGATCCTCTTCCACAGAAAGCACAAACGTATCCGTGCGGATTTCAATGCCCAGTTCGTTCGCCCTGTCAATATCGCGCTGTGCATATTCCGGGCCGGTCAGCTCTTCCTTAAAGCGGTGCAGACCGAATCCGTTGTGAATGCACTGGCGCAGAATGCCGCCGGGATTGTGCTCGCGCTCAATCACAACAAGATTCCGGATACCCGCTTCCCTTGCTGCGATGGCTGCCGCAAGACCGGCAGGACCGCCGCCGACAATCAGAACATCCACCATCTGAACGGAATCGTTCATATCAGCAGCCCTCCTTCATCGCTTCACGGATGTTTCCCACAAGCAGACGGCTCTCACCGCCGCATTTGGTAACCTCGGTCATTGGGATTCCCATTTCCTGCGCAAGCAGTTCTGCCACGCGCGGACTGCAGAATCCGCCCTGGCAGCGCCCCATGCCGCCGCGCGTGCGACGCTTTACGCCATCCAGACTGCGTGCACCCGGCTTGCGGCGGATTGCATCCAGCATTTCGCCTTCCGTGATGGTTTCGCAGCGGCATACGATGGTGCCGTATGCGGGATTGTTTTTGATCAACTCGGTGCGCTCCTCGCGGCTGAGCGTTTTGGGATCCAGAATGCCCTTGCGCTCCGCTGCAAAATCCGGATCATTTTCCAGCGGCAGAATGCCTTCCACAATACCGGCTACCATTTTGGCAATTGCCGGTGCGCTGGACAGACCCGGAGATTCGATTGCGGCACAGTCCACAAATCCGGGAGCGATCTCGCCAATCATAAAATCGTGCCTTGCCTCATGCGCGCGCAGCCCTGCAAAGCTTGTAATCGCCTGGCGCATGGGAATATTTTTCACTACCAGACCGGATTTTGCGCGCACTTCATCCAGTCCTGCCTGCGTGGTTTCAGTGCCTTCCTTATCTTCAATATCGATAGCCGTCGGGCCAACGATGGTGTTTCCGTGAACCGTCGGCGCAACCAGAACACCTTTACCGAATTTGCTCGGCAGGCGGAAAACGGTATTCTTCACAAAACCGCCGGTCGTCCTGTCCAGAAGGAAATAATCGCCGCGCCTCGGGACAATGGTCATGGTATCATCAGACACCATATTGTGAATCTCATCCGCATGCACGCCGGCAGCATTGATGACGACCTTTGCACGGAAGCAGCCCTTATCGGTCAGGACTTTCCAGCCGCCCTCATCTTTTTCCACGCCGTTCACGCGGGTATCAAACTGAAACTCCGCTCCGTTTGCAGCGGCATTTTCCGCCATGGCAATCGTAAGACCAAACGGGCATACGATTGCGCCCGTGGGAGCGTACAACGCAGCCACCGCATCGTCGCTGATGTTGGGTTCCATGGCTTTAAGTTCCTCGCGCTCCACAATGCGAAGACCTTCCACGCCGTTTGCGACGCCGTTTTCATAAAGCTTGATCAGCTCGGGGCGTTCTTCCTCACTGAGCATAACCACAAGGCTTCCGTTCTGTTCATAATGGAAGTCCAGCTCCTTGGAAAGCTCTTTCATCAGGCGACTGCCTTCCACATTCAGCTTTGCCATCAGGCTTCCGTTTTTCGCATCATATCCGGCATGCACAATGGCGCTGTTCGCCTTGCTGGTGCCGCAGCAGACGTCCTCTTCCTTTTCCAATACAAGGATATTTGCCTTTTTGCGGGAAAGCTCTCTGGCAATCGAACATCCGGAAACACCGGCGCCGATAATCAGAATATCCCAGCACAAATTATTATTTACCAAGCAATTCACTGCTTTTCCTCCGTTTTTTCGACAATTGTCGCCAAACCAAGTTCACATTCTTCTCAAAATGATAGCACTGATTTGGTGTTCTTTCAAGCCCTTTAGCCGCAAAAATTTTGAGGCACACAATATGTCTCCGCCTGTTCCCCCGCGCCTGTAACTGTGCTATAATAAAGCAAATCACCTTGCAGAAGGAGTACATATTATGAATCCGATACTGCCTTTGAAAAGCTTTGTACCGGACGGCGAACCGCATGTGATGCCGGACGGCCGTCTGTATCTGTATGGTTCCTATGACCGGATCGACGTGATGGATTATTGCAGCAAAGTTTATCACGTTTTCTCCACGGACGATATGGAAAACTGGACCGACCACGGCGAATCCTACCGTCTGGACGGAAATTTCCCGCTTTATGCACCGGACGCCGCACATAAGGACGGAAAATACTATCTGTACTACTGCACCGGCGGCGAAGACGGCGAATACACCGCAGTGGCCGATACGCCCTACGGTCCCTTCACCGATGCACAGCCGGTAGAGCACGCCACCCACACCGGAATCGACCCGTCCGTATTCGTGGATGATGACGGACAGGCCTACTATTTCTGGGGTCAGTTCTCCCTGATGGGTGCAAAGCTGAAGGCGGATATGCGCTCCATTGACCCGGATTCCATTCGATACAACATCCTCACCGAGGAAACCCACGGCTTCCATGAGGGCAGTTCTATCCGCAAGCGAAACGGCATTTATTATCTGATTTACTGCGATGTTACGCGCGGCCGCGCAACCTGCCTTTCCTACGCCATGGCGAAAAATCCGCTGGGTCCGTACACCAAAGGCGGCATCATCATCGACAATATCTACTGCGACCCGCAAACCTGGAACAATCACGGCTCCATCGAGGAATACAAGGGTCAGTGGTACATCTTCTACCACCGTTCCACCCGAAACAGCGGCTGCAACCGCCGCGCCTGCTGCGAAAAGATCGAATTCGACGAAAACGGCCTGATCAAAGAAGTCGAAATGACCACGCAGGGCTCTTCTGCTCCCATCGATGCTTTCCGCCTTCTTCCCGCCTGCCGCGCATGCCGCATGAAGGGCGATGCGTACATTGCCACGGATGACGCCATGGACGAAAAACTCACTGCCTGCCACGGCTCGGACCGCTGGCCCGGCTGGGCGGAATACAAGTACCTCGACTTTGGTACCGGTGCAAAAAAGGTACGCATCACAGCACGCGGAAAAGGCACCATCCACGTTTGCCAGGAAGAGCGCAGTCCTTACGGAGAAATCCATGTGGACAGCGAAGATTTTATCCCCTATGAAGCCGATGGCAACTGGCAGGGCGGCGTTCATGTCATGCGCCTTTTCTTCCGCGGAAAGGACATGGAAGTACGGAGCATCATCTTTGAATAATTCTTGAATATACGCGATACCCAAAACCGCAGGTTTGCACATGCAAATTTGCGGTTTTTGTGGCTTTTGGGTTTCTTTTTCCAACCCTCAACGGCAGTTGAGCGTCCGTTGAATCAGAGTTGAACTGCCTGTATATACTGGAAGCATGGAACACTTCTCTTTCACCGGATACTTGCCATAAAATAACATGGGAGGGCATACTGTTGGCATCCTCAATTCGCCGAGATGAACTGTATAAAAAGGCTTTCATTGTTTATTCCGTCTTCTACTGTATTTTCAGCGCCGCCATTTCGATTTTCTATATCGCTGTGCACGATTGGTATCACGCCGGAATCAGCCTTGGCACATTCGCAATTCCCATCGCGCTTGCAGTCATGTACCGCCTGCTTCATTGGAAACGTGTTTGGGCTCTCGACCTGCTTATCCTGATTTTCACTACAATCTCCTATCAACTCGGTGCATGCATTGATCTTTATCATTTGCTTCCGGGGTTTGATAAGCTTGCGCATTTCCTGTCCGGTACTTTTGCAGGCATTCTGTGCACACTGTTGTACTGCCTGCTGACTCCGGAGCATAAAGTTTCAAAAGAATCTCTGCCGCTTGCTTTGCTGTTTGTCTTTTTCGGTTCTATGGCAGTCGCAGGTCTTTGGGAAATCGGCGAATATATCCTTTCCAAAATTACACTGCGCGATATGCAAAATGTTGCCTCCACCGGCGTTGCAGACAGTATGCAGGATATGATCGTCTGCCTGCTGGGTACCCTTCTGCTTCTTCCCGCCGTAAAACATCTTGCAGAAGGAAAGACCACTGTTTTGAACGTTCTGATCCCGCCGTTTGTTGAAGGCATACTTCCCCGTAAAAATCAGCGATAATATTCGTTAAGTAAGTCGTGACTAACTCGTGTTTTTGTGCTATAATCTGTATATACTGGAAGTATTTCTTCACAGTCCATATGCGAAAAAGGAGTGTTCAACATGAAAAAGTATCATTGCGAACTTTGCGGCGTTGATTTTGAAGTAGCCGATGGTCAGGAAGCAATCTGCCCCGTATGCGGTGCAACCGGCGACCAGCTCACCCTGATTGAAGAAGCCGCTCCCAAGGCCAATCCCTATGCCGGCACCCAGACCGAAAAGAATCTGGAAGCTGCATTTGCAGGCGAATCTCAGGCCCGCAATAAGTACACCTATTTTGCTTCCGTAGCCAAGAAGGAAGGCTATGAGCAGATTTCCGCCCTGTTCCTCAAGACCGCAGACAATGAGAAAGAACATGCCAAGCTGTGGTTCAAGGAGCTCAAGGGTATCGGCGATACCATGCAGAATCTGCTGCATGCAGCCGAAGGCGAAAACTACGAGTGGACCGATATGTACGATGGCTTCGCCAAGACCGCCGATGAAGAAGGTTTCCCGGAGCTCGCCGCCAAGTTCCGCCTTGTAGCCGCTATCGAAAAGCATCATGAAGAGCGTTATCGCAAGCTTCTGAAGAATATCGAAATGGCTGAAGTATTCGCCCGCAGCGAAGTCAAGGTTTGGGAATGCCGCAACTGCGGTCACATCGTTGTCGGCACCAACGCTCCCGAACTGTGCCCCACCTGCGCACATCCGCAGAGCTATTTCGAAATCAGCGCCGAAAATTACTAAGCTACACCCCATAAGAAAAGAGACCGGCAGTAAGAGTCGTACTCTAAAGGACAGTAAAAAAGGAAGCACGAAACTTCGTGCTTCCTTTTAATTTTGTCTTATACCGTAACAAGCAGGAAAAATGTACAGCACATTTTCCACCTGTTAGGAGAACCTAAAACCCTTTTACAAACGAATACCATCTGTGCGATAAATTGGAATTTGGCGAACTCATAATTCTTTTTTCACCAAGACATACTCACTGGTTCTTAACACTTCCACAAACCCGCATTTGAGGAATAATTCAACAGCAGAATTGTCGATAGCAATGTCATCATGGAGTTCCTTTAT
>SVHC01000060.1 GCA_015056055.1 Clostridiales bacterium
ACATTTTCGATCGTTTCTATCGCGTTGATAAGGCACGTTCCCGTGAAACGGGCGGTACCGGTCTGGGACTTTCGATTGTCAAACAGATTGTTATGCTGCATGACGGCGTAATTTCGGTTTCGAGTGAAGTGGGCAAAGGTAGCACGTTTACCGTGGAACTGCCGCTGTAAGGAGGTGCACACATGAAGAAAAGGGTTTTACTTTGCTTTGTGCTGGGGCTTTCTCTGCTTACAACGGGTTGCTCGGACATGATGATATACGAAACACAGACAATTGAAACGATTGAACTGCCTGAAACGGTGGAAGAGAATGTTTCAGCACCGTGGGGAGACAGTCAGTCAAACTTTCTGGATCAGGCAGAGCTCTACTATATAAATGAAGATGCTCAAATGCTGGCGCAGAGCACCGCTACATTTATGCTGACTCCCGAAGAGGATAAAATCGAAACGGTACTTCTGAAGCTGCTGAATGAAACGCCGGATGAAGCCAGCCCGATGGCTCCCGAAGGTACGAAGCTTTTAGGATTTGAAGTAACTCGCGATGTGGTTACGGTCAATTTCTCGCTGGAAGCACGGAACGTTTCTGATGATAAGCGATTGCTGTGGATGTATAATGCTGTGGCTGCGACGCTTCTGAGCATGGAGAATATCAACAGCGTGAATATTCTTATCAACGGGCGTCAAGAGGCAGTGGAAGGAATCCCTGTCGGGGTAATAACGCAAACGGACAGAGATCTGGCAACGCTTTGGGTACAGCATCAGGCGGATGCGGATCGAATAGAACGACTTTCGACCACATCGAGCTTTACGCGCACTGCGATGCTTTATTTCCCCTTTGGTGAGGGAGATTGGTACATTGCTGAGCCGCAGGAGCTTACCTTTGTGGGTGAAAACTATGCCACAGCATTGCTTGCGGCGCTTTCGCAAAAACCGAAAGAATCGAATGGTCGCGCGCCGATTAACGCAGTCAATGCACTAATGACCTCTCCGTATATCACGCTGACGGATACGGGATTCCGCTGTCTGGCACTGGAATTCACCTCGGAGATTATCGAGATTTTGCAGAAGTCTGCTATTACAAGAGATGAGTTTGCCGGAATGCTGGCGCTGACAATGACGAGCTTTATACCGGAACTGGATGGTATAATGCTGTTTATTGATGGTGAACTTGTTGTAGAAGTGTCCGGAGATGAAGAGTACAGGGAATTTGTAGACGGCGTTATCCTGCGAAGTAACTACAGAGACCAGATCGGAGATGTTGTGACTCTGTATTTTGCTTCGGAAAACGGTAAGCTGGTAGCGGAAAAAAGCGTGGTTTCACCTTTGATATCGCGTTCACCGCGTACTTTGCTTGTCCAACTTATGCAGGGCAGCAGTGCGAACAATTCCGTGATGCCGGCAGGCGTCAGCGGCGATGATATTCTGGGAGTCAGGATTGATAATGGAATCGCCTATATCAATCTGAGCGCCAATTTTTATCGGCTGTGTCAGAATATGGACTATGTCGCGGAACGCAATTTGGTATATTCCATTGTCAACACGCTTACGGAACTTTCAAATGTAAATCGTGTCCGCTTCTTCTTTGAAGGAAGATCAGCCGGAGAACTGGCGAACAGCATCTATTTGAATACGACGCTGCTGCCGAACCCCGGCCTGATTGAAAACGCGGATTAAAGTGAAAGCTCTATGCCGTAAGTACGCATCCACTGATCGGTTTGTATCAGATAAGCGAGCATTTGCGGAGCTGTCATGAGCTGTCCGAACCACGGATCCGCCGCAGGGGATGCGCAGCGCGAGAAGCGACGAACGGCATCGAAATCGATGAATTGACGAAGCGGTGAAGTGCGATCCTGCGCAATGGCTTCAAATTGCGACGAAACAAGGCGCATATATTCCGGATTCCATGTTTTGGGATAAGGACTCTTTTTGCGATAAAGCAGATCAGGCGGGAGCAGATCCCGCGCTGCTTCGCGGAGGAGTCCTTTTTCGTATCCTTTTAAGAACTTCATGCTCCATGGGATGTTGTATGCGTACTCTACAAGGGGAAGATAGGAATAGGGGGTAAATATCTGAAGTCCCGCAGCGCGGCACATATGATAGGCGCGTTCCTGAAGATTGGGCATAAAAAACATGAAACACAGATTCTGAATTTTGCGCAGAAGGCGTTCGTGTTCCGGTTCTTCAGGAAGTGTCGGAAGCTCGGATACAGCTTCATCGAATCGCTCCTGTGCATAGCGGCGTGGATTCAGTTTTTCGCGAACTTTGGGAAGGAGAATCATTTCTCGCAAGTCCATCGATCCGGACCAGGGGAAAAAAGTAATGTTCGGTGCTTCGGTACGGAACCAGGGATATCCTCCGAATACTTCATCACCGCATTCACCGGAAATTACGCGGGAGGCATGACCGGATATGGCACGGGAAAACAGCAGAAACGAGCTGTCCACATCGCCCATTCCCGGCATGCCTCGCGCCTGCATGGCATCTTCAAGAGATTCAGCCAGCTGATCTTCTGTGAGTATAACGCGGCGGTGCCGACATTTCAGCGACTGAACGGCAAGGGTTACATAAGGAGAATCCAGTTCGGGCTGGAAAGCGCTTCCTGTAAAATGATCTTTGGCGTTTTCGTATTCGATGGAATAGGTGTCTGCGATACCGTCAAGTTTCATGGCGAGTGCAGTCAGGAGTGTGGAGTCTAATCCGCCGGAAAGCATCAGTGCGCATGGTTTTGAAAGATATAACTTCATTGCATCTTCCAGCAGAGCGCGCACAACTTCTGCAGTGTGTGTTTCGCTGTCTGTGTGCTGTTCTGCATGGAGTGAATAGTACTGGACGAGGGAAACAGGTTCGCGCGCATTTCCAACCAACATACACCCCGGTTTAAGTGAATGAATTCCTGCAACAAACGTACGCCCGGGTGTGCGTGCGGGGCCGATGGAAATCAGCTCGTTCAATGCATTCGAATCCATAACGGGTTCACATATACGCGAGAGCAAAAGCGAGGGCAGCCAGTCCGTGAATGCAACGCCGTTGCCATCGCACGCGTAATAGATGGGGATTTCACCCAGAGGATCACGGGAAACAAAAAAACAGCTTTTTCCAAAGTCCCATAAGGCGCATACACAGGGAATGTCCAAATGAAGAGGAAATTCATCACCCCATATTGCATAGGCTTCCAGCACTTCCTTGGCATTGTTGGCGGTTGATGCTGCAAAAAGGTTATCGCTATACGCAATGTTATGAGCTTTGATAGCGTGGCGGTCAAACAGAATTGCATCGGAGGATGCGGGTACACGCCATGCTGCACGTGGATTTGGAGATTCAAATAACCCAAAAAGTTTCAAACTATCCACCTCCTGCCGGTATCGGTTACAGACTATGCGACGAAGAAGCGAAACATGCACGGATCTTTCGAGCTTGCAATTTGAAAAAAACTATTGTATACTGAACTAAATTTCTGCAGAAAAGAGGAAGGTTTGAATGAGACTTACGATTCTGGGAAATAACGGTCCGTATCCGGCGGCGTCTGGGGCATGTTCCGGATATCTGGTATCGCATAATAATATAAATGTACTTGTGGATTGCGGATTGGGAGTTACGGCAAATCTGCTGAAGTATATATCGTTTGAGGAAATCTCGGCTGTGGTTTTTACACATCTGCATTTTGATCATGTTTCGGATGGGCTGAATCTTCCGGTCGCGATGCAGGTGCTGTCGCTTCCGTGTCCGAAAATTTATGCGCCCGAAACCCCGGTCGGCGTTCGCGCGCTGCTGACGGGCGCAGTGTTTTCTGAGAAATTTTCGGTGGGTGATATGCAGTTTGAACTGTTTCCGGCAAAACATCCTGTCGAAGCTTATTCTATACGCATAACCTGCGAAGACAAAGTATTGGTCATGACGGGAGATACCAATTGGCATGATAATCTGGTATCTGTATGCCGTGATGCAGATTTGCTTCTGGCGGATGCTGCGTTTTTACATGCAGACTGGAATGAAAATAAACCGCATCTTTCGGCAATGCTTTGCGGCAAAGCGGCTCGCGAAGCCGGTGCAAAAAAGCTGGTGCTTACGCATCTGAATCCGAAAAATTCGCCCGATGCCATTGAAGCGGAAGCGCGTGAGCAGTTTGGCGATGCATATGCTGCGGAAATTGGTGCGGTATACGAGATCTGATGCTGATAAAATTTCTGCGATGCCGAAGCATCACTGCGCTTGCAATGGTGCTTGTGCTGGGAATGCTGATTGCGCGGATTGGAGTAATTGATCGCCTGATATGGCTGTGCATCATTTTGGGCGCTTTTGCGGGAACAATATTCTGGCGCAAGGCGGGGCGATTTGCCTGTCTTTTGATTGCATTTGCGGGACTTGGTGGATTTCTGATGGCATCCGCTCAGGTAATGCCCGAACTTCCGATGCAAAGTGAAATCACGATTCATGGCTGCGTTGCGGATGAAGTGGTTTACCAGCCGGAAAAAGAACGCGCAATGATTACGGTCGAAGGAACGGAACTTGGAAAGGTGCGGCTGTATCTTTCGGGTGACGAAGATGAAGTTGCCCGGCTGCGTGTTGGGGATAGAATTGAGAGTACAGCCCGAATCTGGTTAACTGTGCCGGAGGATGTGTCAAGGATGCTCTGGCGGCAGGGGATTTCAGCCTGCCTGTTTGCATCTGAGGCGGAAACGGAAAGCGGAAGCTTTTCGTTTGGGCGAGTTCTTTCGAATGTCAGAGGTGCGATCGCGGGCAGAATTGATCTGCTGTTTCCGCGTTCTGCCGCCTTGGTAAAAGCTTTGGTTCTGGGAGACAGGACGGAACTGGAGGACGGGCAGCGTACGAATTTTTCGCGCGCGGGTGTGGCGCATCTTCTGGCGGTATCGGGATTGCATGTTTCTCTGATTGCCGGAATGCTGGAATGGATCTTGAGAAAACTGCGGATTCCGGGATCGATAGTTTTTGCAGTGATGCTGGCGGCGCTGGGAATGTATGCTGTCCTTGTAGGAATGCGAGCTTCGGTCGTGCGCGCAGTTTTGATGTATGCGTTTTCCGGTTTTGCAAGGCGTATGGGCAGACCGCGCGACGGGCTTGCATCAATGAGTGCAGCGGCAATTGTTCAGTTGATTGCAAATCCGCTTTGGTTAATGGATGCGGGCTTCATTCTTTCCTATAGCGCTGTGGCGGGAATTTTGATGATTTCGCTTCCGCTGACAGAAGGGATGAAGAAGCGTGTTCGCGGAAAAATTCTGCGCGGTGTGCTGGGATCGCTTCTGGTAAGTTATGGCGCAGTGGTCGGGACTTTGCCCGGTGTTGTAGCTATATATGGATGGGTTGCTTCTTATAGTGTGCTGCTTAACCTTATTGCGATTCCGCTGGCGACGTTCGGCATGTATGGCTGCGTGGCGGCGCTTGCTGCAAGTTTGATTTCGCAGACGGCGGGTATAGTGATCGGATTTGTGCCGGATATCTTACTCAAAGCATTGGATATGCTGGCAGCATGGGCAGCGACGCTTCCGGGGAATGCAATTTCACTGCGTCCCTGGACGGTGAGCTACATTATATTGTTTATCATGGTCGTGGCGATTGGGTCGCGATATTTGCATGTGTCGCGCAAGTGGACAATTGCGGCGATAATTTTGATTCCTGCAATGCTGGTAACCTATGAGGCAGGAATTCGTATTCTTTCCCGTACGGAAGTGAAAATCGTATTTTTGGATTCGGGACAGGCGGATTCGGCGGCGATTCACGCGCAGGGAAAGCTGTACTTTGTTGATGTGGGAAACGAAGTTACTCCGGCAGATACCTATGCCGCACACAATGGCGGTCGCATAGAGGCGATATTCCTTTCTCATCCGCATTCTGACCATGCGGGAGGACTTTCTTCCGTGTTGGAAAGCGTGGATGTGCAGCGGATTTACATTTCGTCTGGATGGGAGACATGCAGTCGGGATGAGGTCGTTGATCAGGCTATGGAAACAGCGCGAACGGCTGGAGTTGAAATTGTCGTACTTAACGAAGGTGACGTGATACAGCTTTCGGAAGAAGTAGATATGAAGGTTGTTGCGTCTAAGGAGTTTGCGCTTGAAGGTGATGCCAACGAAGCTTCTATGGTACTGCAACTTCGCTATGGTAGTACTTCGGCATTGTTTACCGGGGATTTGCCGATTGGAAGCGAGATGGAGGATGCGCCGGATATTGATATACTGAAGGTTGCGCATCATGGATCGGGTTCGGCAACTTCGATGCTGTTTTTGTATGAAACAACGCCGGCGGTATCGGTAATTTCGGTGGGTGCGAATTCTTATGGACATCCGGCAGAAAAACTTCTTGAACGCCTTGAATATGCCGGCGGAGAAGTTTATCGCACGGATATACATGGAGATATAGAAGTATCGCTTTTAAAGGATGGTTACATAAGCGTAGAACCGGAGCGGGAGGTGAATCCGTGAAGCATACGGAAATTTTTGACAGTATCAAAAAAGGCAACTTTGAAAATGTATATTTTTTCTGTGGTCCCGAAGAGTACATTAAAAATGCGGCTCTTTCTGCCCTTCGCAGCGCAATTTTGCCTGAAGGAATGGAAATGGTCAATGAAGCGACGCTTTCCAATCCTTCTGCAGATGAACTGATTGCTGCGATGGAAACTTTTCCGTTTATGGCGGAGCGGCGGCTTGTCATTGTGAAGGACTTGAAGGCGTTGCAGCAGAGCGGCGATGACGATGCGCCTGCCGGGGAAGCGAAGCTTTTGCTGGATGCTCTGTTGGCAGCTCCGGATACCGCGTGCACGGTGATTTGGCATTCCGGAAAACTGGATGAGAGAAAGTCATTTGCCAAAAAGCTTTTGCAGATGCCGGGTGCGGTTAAATTTGAGTACCTTACCGGACGTGAACTCAATGCTTGGGCGCAGAAGGAAGCATCAAAGCGGGGAAAAAAGATTGCACCGGAAGCTTTGGAAGAATTTTTGTTTAATTCCGGTCCGGATCTGCAGTCGATACTCGGCTCTTTGGAGCAGCTTTGCGCCTATGTACTGGAACGTGAAGTGATTGCGCTCGAGGATGTTGAGGAAGTGGTAAGGCCTTCTCTGGAGTCGACAGTGTTTGCTATGATTGATGCAATTATGGCGGATAACATGCCTAAAGCGCAAAAGATGGTGAAAAATCTGCTCGATGCAGGCGAGGCAAGGTACGGAATTCTTGCTATGCTGATTCGGCAGCTCCGTCTGATGGCGGATTTGCGTGTGATGGCAGAAGCGAGGCGCAGCGCGGATGAAATACGGTCGGCGTTAAAAATTGCGGATTTCGTATATAAAAAGACAGCAGCTTCTGCCGGAAAGCTGAGCGCAGAACGGTTGCTGGAGGCGTATCGGAAGTGCGTGGAAGTGGATTATATGTTAAAAAGCGGACAGATGCGTGAACAGGCAGCTCTCGACAGAGCGATGTTCCTTTTGCACGGACTGTTCCGGAAGAGTGTTTCTGCACGCAGATAATGCGTTTTTGTGGAATGAAACAGAACTTACGGAATTCAAAGAGTGGCCCCGGATTGTTCCGGGGCCATTTTCCTGTGATGAAAGAGAGACGGATTATGGGATATTCGGGGCAAAAAGTGCAGTTATTCGCTGAAAACAGTGAAATGCATGTGCATAAATCACATTTGAAAATAGCATAACTTTATGCGATATTACGGTGTTGACTTTTGAAGGGGGCTTTGCTATAATATCCAACGTTGTCGCGAGCGACGCCAAGTCCTCCGGCAGCGCACGAACCTTGAAAACGACATAGTGAAAATGGAAGAGAAGAAACTAGAACAGTCAGATTCCGAAATGAGTTAAACGCTGAAGTGAAGCGAAAGCGAAGCTTTGGATAATGGATTGAACAGAAGAGTTTGATCCTGGCTCAGGACGAACGCTGGCGGCGTGCCTAACACATGCAAGTCGAGCGGGGATGGATGAAGTGCTTGCACA
>SVHC01000021.1 GCA_015056055.1 Clostridiales bacterium
GCCGTACTGCACATTCGTCAGGCGATTATCGTTATCGTAGGTATAGTTGGTGGCATAATCCGCCGTGCCAACGCGCTCACGCAGGGTGGAAAGATTGCTGAACTTATCAAAATTCAGATCCGTGCGGTACAGCAGTGCGCCTTCACTATCGCGCAGAGTGCGGCGACAGGGGCGGTTTGCCATATCGTATTCCACCTGTTCGGTGCGCTTGAGGATGTTATCCTCCACCTGCGCAATCTGACCATTTGCACCATATGCATAGGTATAGTTCGGTGCGGCAGCAACATCGGCAGTATCAATTGCCATTGCCGTTACGCGGTCAAATTCATCGTAGGCGTACTTCACCTTGCCGCCATTGCCGTACTGCACTTCGCTGACCAGATTGGAACGGTCATCCCTGTACACATTGGTGGAAAGGGGCTGCGTGCCTACCAGAACACTGGTCTTGCGACCCATATCATCATAATTAAAGGTATAGGTCACATCACTTGCAGTGGAAGTGGTGTTGTGCGCCACGGTCTTGATGCGGTCATTCTCGTAGGTATAATCATTGCGGTAGGTGCCGCCATTTGCAGATGCAAGAGTTGCAGTTACGCGGTTGGCAGCATCGTAAACATAGTTCACGCTCTGACCCTTTGCATCCGTTACGGAATGCACAATGCCCACGTTATCATTGGGAACGATGGTCACAGCATTGCCGCGTGCGTCCGTCTGCTGGGTAACATAGTTGCCATCCGCATTGTAAGTAACGCCCGTCTGCATTTTGAGGGTGGACGAATCCGCCTGTACCTTCTGCGCGATCACATTG
Source organism: Clostridiales bacterium (assembly GCA_015056055.1). Lineage (GTDB taxonomy): Bacteria > Bacillota > Clostridia > Christensenellales > Aristaeellaceae > Alectryocaccomicrobium. Next base: position 809 of record SVHC01000021.1, read on the forward strand.
CCATATTCATCGTGCTCAAACCATTCCTTCACGCCCATGGGAGTGGTGGAGGTTTTCAGCAGATGCTGCTGCTTTTCGGCAGTGGTGGAACCATAGGTCATGGTGTATTCAATACCCTCATCACGACCAGGCTGACGGTAGGAAATCAGGTTATCGTAGCTGTCGTATTCCATGCCCGATTTCTGGCTTGCAAGGTTGCCCGTGGCGATCAGGTTTTTGCCATCGTCATAGGCAAAACTCTGACCAAATTCTTCGCGATGCAGGAAGATATTGGCAAACTGAGCGGTGTTGGCATTCTTGGTATAAACGCACAGCACTTCTATGCGCTGATAATCACCAGGCACACGCAGCGGGAAGCATGCATGCTGCCAGCCAACCCATTCCTCGTTCATGGGCAGCATCAGATAATCACTCCAAGTGCCCGAGGTGTTCATATAGCGCACCGCAAAGCCGAATCCACGGTCAGTGGTGGTCGCATTGGGAACGCTCTTGGCATTTGCCCAGCCGCCGAGGATGTAAACATCGCCAGCCTTACCGCTAACGGCAATCTGCTGCGTCATGCCCACCTGATTCTTATCAGGAATGCCCTGCACCTGCAGATATTTGCCAGACAGTGCTGCAGGGAAGCCATTCGAAGCAGAGGGAGTAAATACGCCGTTCATCATATTCGCGGCAGTGTTTGCGCCCATCGTCCAGCCAGTGGCAAGGGTCTGAGTGCCGCTTGCATAGGTATAGCGGAAGTCACCGTTTGCAATCAGGTTTACGGAGTTGGCTGCTGCGCCTTCTTCCAGCTGCGGTGCACCAAACCATACCGTGCCGCCAGAACCTGCGTGCACAAGTTCAATATAATAGGAAGCGGAACCAGATCCATCGGGCGTGGTGTATACCAGGTGCTGACGCTCCCAGCCATCGGTAGGCAGTCCGTTTCCAGTGCTGGTGCCAATGGTGCCAATGATAGCATCGGTTGTAAGGGTATCTGCCGTGATGGATACAGGGCGAATGCGCAGGAATGCACCAGTGCCAGTAATGGCAGATGATTTGGTGTAGGCAGAAAGGGAATACGTTTTGCCACATTCCAGGGAAATGGTCTGGCGGAAAATGCTCTCGCCACCTGCCGCGCCCTTGGTGATATACATGCTGGGCAGATTCAGGCAGGTATTGGAAGCAGACGAACCATGCACATCCGAGAAAGAACCCGTAACGCGTACCCAGGAGCTATACTGCATCGGGGCAGAAAGCAGGTTCATCACCGTCTTGCGCATACGGGAAGCATCGGAAGGATTGTTCTCAATGGCGCTTTCGTACTTAGTAAAGCTTGCAAAGCCCAGTTCATCGCGCACACAAACCACGTTGCCCGAATCATTGAACTGATAGGTCAGCTTCTTGCCTGCATTGCTGGTGGTGTTTGCTACTGCCGTGACTTCGGTGCACATATGCAGATAGTTAAACAGCATCTTAGCTCCGCGCTGGGTAACGGTAGCAGTATAGGAGCTACCCGATGCATGCAGCTGTTCCAGCGAAATCACGCGGCGCATCTGCTCCGTGGCTCCGCCTGCAATCACAGAACTGTCATAGCGGGAGATGGGTTCGTATTCAATGTCCACGCGCACGCCATCATAATTGCAGGCACGGGTCATCTGCAGGCTGGGGAACGCGTAAGTATAGGTGGAATGCGACGCTGTACCGCCCAGCTCACTGTAACGAACACCAGTAAGACAATCGTAAGTATAGGTGAAGTAGACCGTACGCACCGTACCGCTTTCAGCTGCAGGGGTGGTGATGCTGGAAAGCAGGTTATTGGTGTAATAAAAATTGGTAGTGCGGCCTGCAGGATCAACGATGCTGGCAATCTGACCTTCATAAGAATTGTAGTTGTACAGCACCGTGTTCTCCATAGAGTCACGCACTGCAGCCAGCCAGGCATTCGTCCAGCCCGAGGTGATGTTGAAGCGCATCTGATTGTTGCCCTTATCGGTAATCACATAGTAAGTGGAATAGGGCTGCAGCTTCAGGCTCATGCCTTCAGCATCCTCATAAGGCGCAGAACCCACCTTGGGGAAATAGTGTTCGGTGCCATCGCCATCGACCCAGATGTAATAATCCGTACCGCTGATGGTCTTTGAATAGATATACTGATGGGCGCTGGTCTTCCAGCCATAACCACAGTAATAGGGATTGGTTGCGGTGAGGCAGCTGTTGTAATAGTGGGAAACGGATACAGGCATGCGGTTACCAGTCATCACGGTATCCGTGTGTTCCAGTACCATGTTACCGTTGAAAATATCCGTGTACACCGTACCTGCACGGCCTGCACTCATGGATTCGTACTGCCACCAACTTTCGAGACCTGCATGAGAAACATAGTTTACATACATGGTAGGCTTGTAAGAAGTGGAAGAAGCATCCGCAGAATACAATTCGGAATAATGATTGCCAGAAACATTATCAGGCTTACGGAAAGCCACGCCATTGTTGCGGCTGATACCAGAATCATCGGTCATGCACCAATGCTTGTACATGTTGGTAAGATCGAAGTACAGGTAACCAGAGCTGGCAGCAGGAATACATTCCTGTGCAGCAGTTTCCACATTAGCTGCAAGATCAGGGTTAAAGTTGAGCCAGTTGACAGAAGAAACATTCCAGGGAGCAAGCACTTCGTGTGCACTGATGTAATTCGTGCTGGCAGAAGACTGAACACGCAGGCGAAGCTGAGCACTGATCACAGTATCGCTGGTTTTGAGCTGCGCAAGCTGTTTAAATCGCATAAGGCCAACGAAGCGCTGACCCGTGGAACCAGTACCGACCTTAATGTAGGATACAGAGTACGGATTGGTGGAAGTATCCTGGCAAAGGGTGGTATCTTCGATGTTCAGGGTGGCATTGGAAGAGATCACAACAGGATCAATGGTCACAGGGAAGGTCGCATCCGCCACAAATGCGGTATCCAGAATATATTCCATGCGAATATACTCGCCGCAATCAGTAAGACAGATATCTGCAATGGTTTCTTTTCCAGCAGCGTCGTAAACATACGGAGTATCCATTGCAAATGCAAGATTACCAGTTTCCTTATCCTTGATCAGCAGCTGCTTTTCGGCAGTGACTTCATAATCAAAGGATTTCGGCAGGCGAAGTTTCACATGCTGCAGCGCAGAAGGCTCTGCAAGGATGATATCTTCCTTCACGGTGTTGCTGCCCAGAGTGTAGCGAACACTGATACCAGGGAGAATGTTCTCATAAGTGTTCTCTGCCTTGAGCTGCGCAATATCACCACGGCGCTCCTGCTCGGTTTCAATCTCAGCAGAAAGATCCGAATTGCGGAGACTTTCCAGCGTGCGACCAACGAACTTCGGCATGCGCTGTGCCATTTTTACCAGGCGTTCCTGCTTCATGGCTGCACCAGTGCGGGGTTTTGCGCGGGTAGGAGTGCATTCTTCCTCAAAGCCCCATGCGAAAGTCTTTCCGCCATCAGCAATGGAGGCAAGATTGTTTCCATCGGGCTGCTGCGGGAATTCCACACGCATGCGGTTGGCATGATTGCGAAGCACTGCACGACCATGCTCGTTTACGGCTTCTTCCAGGGTGTTATCGATATCCTGCCACGCACCATCTTCCGTATCACGGAAGTGAACAGGTTCGGCGAATACGATAACCTGATGGCGATTGAGGCCAACGGTGTAATGCTTGATGAATTCCTGACGCATTGCAATATCCTCTTCACCAGGCATGCGTGCGAACAGTTCATCCATGCGACTTGCGTGTTCCATCTGCTGCGGAATACGCGGGAACGATTTGTTATCGTTCAGATTCATCTTGTTTTCCATAGTTCATTTCCTTTCATATTGTAGATTGATAATTGTGGAACGTTGCGGAAGTACTCAGCATCCATCCTGAGTACCCAGAATGGAATCCAGCTTATTCTGGATTTTTTTGATTCCGCCTTCAATGTTGTCACTCAGGCGTTCGATGGTTGCCTGATAAGTTGCAGGCCACAGGAGTTCAAAATCATCATCATAAACCTCCTGATTGCTGCGTGGTACTGTGCCGCCATATTTCCAGCATTTGCCCATTGCTGTATAGGCACGTGCAACCAGGGATGAACAATCGAATATTCCATCAGCTGTTCGTTTTGCCTGACTGTAAGAACATCCGATTTTTCCAATAGCCCATTCTGCTGCTCGGGCGGCTACTTTAACATGATTCATTAAGGTGCCTCTCTTTCTATTGGCAATCGATGTTCGGAACGTCCTGCTCACACTTTCGGTACGCTTAGAGCTTGACCGTACACAGTTTTATCTGCAAGTGCATCTTCGCAACTTTCCCCAACAGGCGAATGCCAATTATTCAGTTATCAAGGAGCGCTGAAGGATTACCTCCTTCGCCTTACGAACGCTGGAACTCACAGAAGGAAGGAGTAGATTTTATTTTTTCTTTTTCTTAACATTCTAATTATCCCGCTCCTGCTTTCCGTTTTTTCCGCATAAAAAAAGCACCCGTCTTATACGACAGGTGCCAATTAACACTATAGCTTTATGCTGTTTGATTCATGTACTAAAATCAATAAACAGGCATCGAAATACAATGTATGTGGCTACGTACAGTCCTGTGCATTGCCACATACATTTTTATTATACTTGATTTTCGTCAGAATTTTTAGATACTATCTTAATCCCTCTCTTTGTATCGCCTTTTCTGCTAGTACTCCTAGATTCAATGCGATACGGAACATATAATGCCTCCAACCCTTTATTTACCCTATTTCTTGTTGGCCTGGGAGGCAATGCCATCATAAATCCCAATTCACTAAGGATATTCTGTCTCTCATCATCTACCAGATAGTCCCTTCGTGCTCCTGACAATATTTTATTATTTCTTCCTCAGATATAATTTCCGTTGCTTGTTGTGGAATATATTCTATTCCCTTACATGTAGCAAACTCTTCTATATCCCTTATCCACTTGAATCCTTTATCTCCACAAAGGATCTTATTTACTCTCCATTGTTCGGCATATCGGTTCGTAAACACCTCAAATCTCCCCAACAAATGATTGAATTTCAAATATTGATTGCTATCTTCTATCATTTTAATATACATCGGGAGTACCGATCCGCCCAGAGTAGATAAACTGTACTCACCTTCATATAAATGCGCTATATCTAGTGCGCCTCTATCATAGAATTCTTTCTCAAAGTACAGTGTAGATGCTTCTTTCTCAATCTCGTTACTGAGATAATTATTTGCAGATGGCTTTCCCATTTTATGAGCATAATGCCATTCCATGTAATTCTTATGCAGCATATCATCAGTAACCGCATGTTGTTTTGCGTCAAAAATTACATATAACACATCTAAGCCTTCACGTATCCTTCCTGCAAACTGCTGTATTTCCGAAAGAATATGGCTTTCACAAAAAGCAATCTTTAGATTCGTATCTTTGATATTAACGCCTTCCTTAAGACTGGATGTTGTCAATAATATTCTGCATTTCTCGTTCAAACTTTGTGTTTCTTGAATCGTTTCCTTTGTCAGAGCGCATTTTTCCTCCAATCCAGCATATTCCGTCTTTAGCTCAGATACCTTGTCTTCACTCATGCAGATTGCAATTTCACTTTCATCAAACCCTAGTTCTTTCAATCTTGCCACCAAACTTTTTTTGCCTGAAACTATTCTTCTTGCAGAGTTACTGTAATATATTGTCTTTTCAGCCTGCGGCATCCTACCTATAATTTCAAACGCAGATTTTTTATCGATGATCCTAATCGTTTTCGGCAATACTTCAACACAATCTTCCGTCATGTCAAATATTTTATATTTCTTTTTCAAGTATCCATGCATTGGCTCAGGGGTTCCAGTCATCAAGATTACTTTTATCCTCGGATATTTCTCCGCTATATATTCAACAAAAGCAAATACATGGAAAGAAGATGCTGCGTATGTAGCATCCGAAAACATCGAATGCGCCTCATCAACCACAACAAAATCGAAGTGTTCAATAATTTCGTCTATACTCCATCCAAAATCGTAGGTTATTCACAATTATTTGTACACTTCGCTTTTTTACAATAACTGATCAACAATTCTGTTCTATCTGTATAGTAACACAAATACACCTAAAATTACAGCCAATTCTCCTTATTCCGCTGACGCGCCTTCGGCTTGTCGTGCGAATTTCGCCTTCGGCTCAATCGCACATTTATTATCTAATTACCTTAAATGCGAAAATTTTTATTTCTCTTATGATACAGCAAAAATTTCGCAATTTTCCATTCGAAGAACTTTTCATCATCCTTCTCTTCCCCTTTGTGCTGTTACCCTTATCACCTTTACCGTTGTTTGTATCCGTTTATTTGAAAAACACCTTGTTTTTAAGCCGTTTAAGTGTGCAAATTATCAACTGTTTTCTTTGCCAGCCTCCTGACAACCAAGAGGCTGGCTATAATGGTTAACCGAGTATCAGGTTCACAGCCTTTTCCGCCTTCCCTGCCGCGCTTAGAATGAAACGTTTGTCATCTTTCAAGACTTTCAGCCAGTTCTGAATGTAGGCTGTGGAGTTTCGGAAGCTTTCCAAGGTTTCCAATCCGACGTAGTTCACGAGCGTTGCTGCACCAATTTCTGCGACAAGCTCCTCTTTGCTGTAGGCTTCAGAACCAAAGAAAGCAGTCTTTTCAATGCGGTTCAGGCGTGAAGGATGACCTGTCGAATGTGCAGCCTCATGGAATGCTGTGCTATAATATTCAGAAGTTGCAGCAAACTGTTCCATGCGAGGAATCGTAATAGAATCAGTGGAAGGGCGATAGAAAGCTCTGTCTCCTTTTTCATGGATCAGCTTTACACCTTCGCGGGAGCAATAGTCAGCAATAATGCGGTCGGCGGTTTCGTCTGCGTTTGCGGTCTTCGGCATAGGTTTATCATACTTGGCTTTCAGCCCTTCGCATTGATCAATATGGAAGACATTGTAGTATCGAAGGAACGGCACTTCCTTCTTTTCGCCTGTCTCTTCGTCTTCCTGTTCAATCCATTTCCAGAACACGACCATCTGCGACTTCTCGCCCTTCTTGACCTTGCCGCCTTCCTGCTGACACTGGTTAAAGGTCAGGTATTCGCCAGCCCTGCCAAGAAGCATTTGGTTCAAGAGGCTATAAGGTTTTCCAGTCGCATGACTGATGCAGCCGCCCGAGGAAATCCAAGGTTTTTGCCAAGGGATGTTTCCCTGCTCCATTTCTGCAATAATGCGGGAAGTAACTTCTGCGTAAATATCCATTTTCTTTGCTCCTTTGCTTGTGGGGAGCAAGGAATTGTGGTAGAATGTCCTTGCTCCCCTGATTCTGTGGTAAGGGTCTGGGGTGCGTGGGGCTGAATGCTGTGGTAGGCATTCAGCTTTTTAATTTGCCAAGACGACGGAGAAGCGGCGGGTGGTGGTAGTCTTGCCGTACTCCTGCCAGATTTCGGGAAGGTCTTTTCGCAAGGCGGTGGTATCAATGCGGGTACTGGTGACGGGCTTCCAAGTGACCTTGAAAGCTCCTGCCGTGAGGGTGTCTGTATTACATTCGGTCATGTGTCCCTTAATTGCGTCCTGAATGGCTTCGATCTCTGCATTCAGTTCTTCAGCCATCTTGCGAAGTTCTGCCAGTTCTGTGAGTTTGCAAATAAGTTCGTTGGTTGCCATAGTGTTTGCCTCCTGTTTGGTGAATCTTTTGCGTTTTTACCTCGCACCTATATAATACAGGTTTTCCCAATCATTATCAAGACTTTTCTAAAGCGTTTTCTAAATATTTTTTCACTATCATTGACGTTAATCAGAAAAAACTGTATAATATTTAAGGAGGCGATAATAATGACGATTTCTCAGAAAATCAAAATGGCTCTCGCATACAAAGGTATGAGCGAGGCAGAACTAGCTCGTTCAATCGGTACAAGCCCTTCCGCATTTAACCAACGAATGAAAACTGGAAAGTTTTCTTCTGAAGAAATGAAAAAAATTGCAGAATCATTAGAAGCTAGTTTTTTCTTCGGCTTTGAGTTCAAAGATGGCACAAAGATCTAGGGGGCTATATAAAACTTTTCTGCCTGTAATATCTTCGTGCAAATAAAGAGTCTGATTCATCTGTTCACAAGCCGCATAATATCAGTCGCTTTTACGGATGTATTGACATATATAGCATCCTGCTCTATAATTATCTTGTAAGCTAACTTGCATACACTTTCCCTTGTTAGAAAGGAATCATTCTTATGGATAACCGCTTAATCTCTCATAGCGATACCGCTTCTCATACATTTGGAAGCTTCATGCGGATGAAAAGGGAAGAAAAAGGGATCTCGCTACGCAGTTTCGCAAAAGAACTTCAAATTACAGCCGCATATTTGAGCGACGTTGAGAATGGTAATCGTCCAGCCCCCAAGAGTCGCCTAAATACCATATGCGATAAGCTCTGCCTTACCCAAGAAGATCGCGCTACTTTTTTTGATCTGGCTGCACTGACCTGTGGCAACCACTACGAGGATATCAACCCTTACCTTACCCAAAATGAAGCAGCTCGAATTGCTCTGCGTAAGGCCAGAGATGCTGGCTTGTCAGATTCTTGGTGGCAAGAAATTATTTCTCAAATCGATGAAATCACAACAAATCAGATTCTTGGTGGCAAGAAATTATTTCTCAAATCGATGAAATCACAACAAATGAGTAATTTATAGCTCTATCCATTAGTAATTTTCAGTTCGTTACCTACTACAACGGCCTCCCAAATTGAATAAGGTCAAAAATAACCACTAATGCACCTCAATCACGCGCAGTGCATAGTGGCTATTTTTTTGTGTTCAATTATTTTCTGTCAGTTCAATTATTTGATTAACTATATCTGCATCCGTATGCTTCATCAGATATGGTATGGTTGCTTGAAAATTCTTCTTTTTCACACCCGATAATACCCGCACATCCGACCAGTAAAACGGAACACCCTTAGCTTGTAGTTGCCGATATGCCCATATGATTTTTCTTGCCCAGCTTTCGGGATAGGATTCGGTATGTCTTGCAAATATAGCTTTGCATCGAGGCATATTTTCAAGCTGATGCCCGCGTAAACCCATCTCACGATATACGAGTCTTTCTGACACTCGTTCAGGTCTTCCATTTTCGTTAGCTGTACCATCATATATACCACTTACAACCGTTTCTAGTACAGGGGCGGTTTCTGCATCTAGCGTTTCCCAGTCTACAGGAGCTGCATCTTTCATATAATGGCTATCCATTTCTTTCTGAATCTGTTCCATTTTCAGCGATGGGGACGTCAATTCTTCAACCGTCAGCCCGAGGAAAAAAGCAATCTGACAGACTACAGAAAAATCAAAGTGGCTACCCAGCAAAACACGCTGGATCTGATGCATACTGGCAATGCTACATAAATACTGATTGAACTCCAATCTGTTATACTGCAGTCCGAGGGAACGCCTTGCAAGTTGCATAGCTTGTTCAAAAAACATGGTGCTTTCTGGCGTTCCTACCATACAAATACTGATTCCCGAATTGTTGATAAGCTGGGTAAGCATCCCCACAAGGTTCTTGCCATTTTTACTGTTGGCAACGTTCTGAATTTCGTCAACTATCAACAGTCCAATATGATTCAGCGCGACCGTACTTACCATACCAATCAGCATATCCACCGTTGATGCTCTGGATTTTATCGCATACTGATAATATGTCGTTCCTAATTCTTCATTCGCTTTTCGCAGGATTTCCAGTAAAAGCCCCTTCACAGAGGAATCAAACGGACACTGCACCATCAGGCAGGGAATGATTTTGCTGTGTGGCGTTTCAGTTTCTATCAGACGCTTTTCTGTTATCAGGAAAATAGCACGACTGATTGCACTACTCTTGCCTATTCCTGAAGCGCCAATAATAGTATAGGAATCACTGCCGCCCATAATGCCGTTGTACGCCTGTTGCTGAATCGCCCTGTTGTTCTCATACCGTTGTTGGATTGCCAGCGTTGTATTTTTCTTTTGCAGCGAACGCAGAAGGGAAAGATATAGTTTACTGTATATCTCTATGGACATCTGAGAAGGCAGATATATTCTGTACAAATCCGACAATGCCATCAGCCGCACAGCTTCATTTTTATTTCTGATACTTTCATCATATTCAGGCAGGATGGTCAGCGCAGACGCAAGTTCATTCCCTGGCAGCATTTTCGGCATAGCATTTACAGCTTCCATCAGATTAACCATTCTTCACACTTCCCATCACAAAATCCTTGTGTGTCTTGCGCTGTTCCTTCTTTCGCGTCTTTCTGACTTGCTTGATATCCGTATCACCATGCCGAACCGCAGAGCTTGCAATTGCTTCAATATGGTCTGCAAGGTCGATTTTTCCTTGGGTATTTTGGAATCTCACAGCTCTCTCACGGGTTTTTTGTTCATCTTTGAGTAAATCTACGTCCGAAAGCTTAAAACCGAAAAAACGGCTCTCAGCCAGTGTAAACTCCGTGAATATACCGTCATTCAACAGCCATACACTGGCAACGTCGTCAGGATTATACGCAACTGTAGCTGTTCCACCGTGTAAATAATGCTCAGTGAAATCCTCATTCTTATAGCGCAGCTTATTCACAAGTAATCCGTTTCTGTTGAATTTGCCTGTCGTTCGGGTGAAAAGTGTCAGCATCAATTCATCATATCTGACAGTGATAAGATTAGCACCTGATTGTGATTTTCCCCAATTCCAGATGTCGCTTGAATGAGGATTTATGTTCTCTGCAAGCATTTCCCGCGTAAATGGGAAATCCTCAATAATGCGCTGATTGTTGTAGAAAAGGATGCAATGCAGAACAATTTTCTCAAAGTCCGCCATCGTTAGACAAGCATCACGCCGATAATCATGCACACCCCGTTCTTGAAAATCAGGTTCTATCACGCCTTTGCCCTTCAGGTGTTTTTTATAGCACCCCTGAATCAGGTCAAAAAACTTCTCGACCACACCCTTTAGTTCTGGGCGATATGCAGGGAGATTTATGATCGTCACACCCAACTCTGCCAGCTGTTCTATGTTGGAAGACTTATACTCAGTACCCATATCAGTTACAAGAGTCGCAGGCAACTGATTGCAGTCCCACTCTTCTCTCTGAATGCTGATGCCGAATTGCTTACACCATTCAACCTTGTCTGCAATCATATTGACCAGCAGATTTTTCAGGCTGTACACGCCGCCTTCCCATGACAACGAATAGCCACAACACAAACCGCTATAAGCATCTACGCAGGCGGTCAGTATTGGTCTTCCTACCAGATTACCAGCATCATCAACTAAATAAATATCGCAAATAGTAGAATCCAGCATACCCGTTCCGATCACAGGCGCAAACTGCTGCACACCATCTCCTAGCAAAGGTCTGTGATTACGCTGATATTTCTTCAATCCTTCTCGCGAGATGTAATAAGTCTGCATCTTCCTGTGTTTCATGTAAAAATACTTAAATTGGTGCATAGAGGGATATTCAGGCAACAACCGTCCCGAAGAATCGCAGTATTTCTCTTTCAGCATCATGGTGTAAGCAGTGCTCAGGCTGTTCTTATGTCGTGTGTAGAAATACTTATTGAGTGCCCAGCGCATGTTTTTCTCATCCCGAGTCAGCTTTCTCTCCTGTTTTTTCGGCTTGGGAGCCAGTGCCGCAATGTCTTGATAAACAAGATACAACCAGAGATAATTTCTGATCGTCTGTTTGCTTACTGCCTTCTCTGCTGCAATACTGGTAATCATGGCACAGCGTTTCTTTTCATCACCGATAAAAGGCAAAACACCTGCAATTAGCCTGAAATGCTCATGTACGAAGCGTCTGCTTTCTTTATCCAATAAATCATACTCACAGATATTCTTGCCAGTAGCAGTCAGCATTTCTTCTTCGGTACATTCTACATAATCTGCAACCTCAGATTGTGATACCCACTTTGGCATGAATTTTCTTGTGCAGCCAACAATCAGCACAGAATCTTCCCTGACCTCCAGAATTCTAATGATATTGTCCCCACACTTCAAAAGCTCATTTTTCTGCATTGATCACAAGCCCCCAATCCGTCACACCATGCCTGAGCCAATACTCTCTTGAAGCATCCAGCAGTTTGATCGTCATCGGTTTCGTAAGCAATTTTCTCTGCACACACTCCCTGATCATCATGTCGCCATCGGACTTGATACACAGGAAATCAGATGTATATTCCCCTTCTTCCAGCCCATCCAGAGGCACATTACACCTGATTTCCCTGATGCTGTCATCCGCTTGGAGCATATCGGCATAAACAGATTGAATCGGATCGTATGAACGAAATACACCCTCACACTTACTGATTACCCGTTTTTCGCATCTGCCCTTGTACCCTTTCTTCCTCACAGAAAAACCTTCTTTCTGGCTCCAGCACATCCACCAAAAAGCCTCCCAAAAATCCCCCAGAAATAGATTTTTTTCCCAAATCCATTTATTTTTGGGAAAGCAGTAAAATCATCCAATGAAACTCCATCTTTGGACTAATTTTTCCTAATTTCCTTCCCAAAAACATGTTTTCGAAAATACTCTATGTAGTGGTGCAAAGGCTGTTATCGTGTTTGCGTCTATTTTCCCGATTTTTCATTATCCTCCACCCACTCCAAACAACCCGATTTTCAGGTCTTTTTCGCTTCCACTCCACCACTTAAAATTGGAATTTTATGTGCTAAAAGCCGCTTTTTATCAAGTTTTTTCTCTATATTGGTAAAAAAAGACCCTGAAGGACGAATCCTTCAAGGTCTTATCTTTTAATTGGTCAGGCGATAACCATTCTCATGGGTGATGAGGATAATGATTAGTGCACTGCGACAATTTCTTACTTGCCCTTCTTCTCGTTGATTGCGGCGTGAGCAGCAGCCAGACGAGCGATCGGTACGCGATAGGGAGAGCAGGAAACGTAGTTCAGGCCAACCTTGTGGCAGAACTCAACGGAGGACGGATCGCCGCCGTGCTCGCCGCAGATACCGATCTTGAGATCGGGGCGGGTCTGACGACCCAGGGTGGTAGCCATCTTGATCAGGCTGCCAACGCCGTTCTGGTCGATACGGGCGAAGGGATCGCTCTCCATGATCTTCTGATCATAGTAGTGGGTGAGGAACTTGCCGGCGTCGTCACGGGAGAAGCCGTAAGTCATCTGGGTCAGGTCGTTGGTGCCGAAGGAGAAGAACTCGGCCTTTTCGGCGATCTCGTCAGCAGTCAGAGCTGCACGCGGGATCTCGATCATGGTGCCGACCTTGTACTCGATCATGGCAGCCTTTTCGGACATAACCTTCTCAGCGGTCTTAACAACAACATCGCGAACGAAAGCCAGTTCCTTGACATTGCCTACCAGCGGAATCATGATTTCCGGATGAATGTTGTAGCCCTTCTCGGCGCGAACTTCGATAGCGGCCTCGATAACGGCGCGTGTCTGCATCTCGGCGATTTCCGGATAGGTGACAGACAGACGGCAGCCGCGATGACCGAGCATCGGGTTGGACTCGTGCAGAGACTCGATCTTCTGGATAACGGCCTCAACAGTTACGCCCAGTTCGTTAGCGATAGCGGTGATTTCCTCAACATCGGAAACCTGGGGCAGGAACTCGTGGAGCGGCGGATCCAGGTAACGGATGGTTACCGGGCGCTCTTCCATAGCCTCGTAGATGCCCTTGAAGTCGCCGCGCTGCATCGGCAGCAGCTTGTTGAGCGCTGCACGGCGCTGCTCTTCGGTATCGGCAAGAATCATCTCGCGAACCGCGGTGATACGGTCGGAGCTGAAGAACATGTGCTCGGTACGGGTCAGACCGATACCTTCTGCACCGAAGCGAACTGCGGCAGCAGCATCGTCGGGAGTGTCGGCATTGGTACGAACCTGCAGACGGCGGGCGGCGTCGGCCCAGCCCATCAGACGTGCGAAGTCGCCGGTCATGTCGGCGGCAACGGTGTCGATAGCTTCGCCGTAAACCTTACCGGTGGAACCGTCGAGGGACATATAGTCGCCTTCAACGAAGGTGCGATCGCCGATGCGCAGAGTCTTTGCCTCTTCGTCAACGATCAGAGCGCTGCAGCCTGCTACGCAGCAGGTACCCATACCGCGGGCAACAACAGCAGCGTGGGAGGTCATACCGCCGCGGCAGGTCAGAATGCCCTGTGCGTGGTTCATGCCCTCGATGTCTTCCGGAGAGGTCTCCAGACGGACAAGCAGTACCTTCTGGCCGCTCTTGGCAGCAGCGGTAGCTTCAGCAGCAGTGAAGTAGATACGGCCGCAGGCAGCACCCGGGGATGCCGGCAGACCGGTAGCAATAGCGGTGGCAGCCTTCAGAGCCTTGGCGTCGAACTGCGGATGCAACAGAGCGTCCAGCTGCTTGGGCTCAACCTTGAGGATAGCATCATCGGTGGAGATCATGCCCTCGTCAACGAGGTCAACAGCGATCTTCAGTGCAGCAGCGGCAGTACGCTTACCATTGCGGGTCTGCAGCATGTACAGCTTGCCGCGCTCGATGGTGTACTCCATGTCCTGCATGTCGCGATAGTGCTTTTCAAGGGTATCGGCGATGGTGACGAACTGATCGTAAACTTCCGGCATAACGGCCTGGAGAGTATCGATCTGCTGCGGGGTACGGATACCGGCAACAACGTCTTCGCCCTGTGCATTGATGAGGTATTCGCCGTAGAGCTTCTTCTCACCGGTGGCGGGGTTGCGGGTGAAGGCAACGCCGGTACCGGAGGTGTCACCCATGTTACCGAATACCATGGACTGTACGTTAACGGCAGTGCCCCAGTCGCCGGGGATGTCGTTCATGCGGCGGTAGTAGATGGCGCGCGGGTTGTCCCAGGAACGGAAAACAGCCTTGATAGCCTCAAGCAGCTGAACCTTGGGATCCTGCGGGAACTCTTCGCCCTTGTTGGCGAGGTAGAGTTCCTTGAAGCGGCGAACGACTTCCTTCATATCCTCGGCATCGAGGTCGGTGTCGAACTTGGCGCCCTTGGCTTCCTTGATTTCGTCCAGTACGGCTTCGAACTTACGCTTCTCGATCTCCATAACAACGTCGGAGAACATCTGGATGAAGCGGCGGTAGGAGTCATATGCAAAACGCTCGTTGTTGGTCAGGTTGGCCAGACCCTTAACGGCGGTATCATTCAGACCAAGATTGAGGATGGTGTCCATCATACCGGGCATGGAAACGCGTGCACCGGAACGAACGGATACGAGGAACGGATTTTCCAGATCGCCGAACTTCTTCTGGCAGATCTCTTCCGTCTTGGCAAGAGCCTCGTCGATCTGGGCGAGGATTTCTTCGGGAATCTGCTTATTGTTGTTGTAGTAAGCAGTGCAGGCTTCGGTGGAAACGGTGAAGCCCTGCGGTACCGGCAGACCCAGGTTGGTCATTTCAGCAAGGTTTGCGCCCTTACCGCCGAGCAGATTCTTCATATCCGCGCGGCCTTCCCGGAACAGATATACATACTTATGAGCCATAAAAATCCCTCCTGCGAATTTTTGATCTCCATATATCTATACTTCTAGCCCATTAATTATAAACAAACAAGCCATATTTCGGCAAGGACTTTTTTGTTAAGGAATTAAAACATTTTGCCTTTTGTGCGCATTTATGGTATAATACTTTTGAACAACACCCTAGGAGGAGTACAAATGAAGCGTACTGCCGCATGGTTTCTGATTTTTCTCCTGCTTTTTTCCCTGCCGACAGCGCTGGCTGAAAGCGTGATGGAGACGCTTGAAATCGCCGAGCGCGAAAGCGTGAAGCTTTCCAACGATCTTCTGCCCGAAACGGCAAAGCTCATTGCGTCCCACAAAAACGTTTCCTGGCAAAGCTCCGACCCCGATATTGCAACGGTTGACCGCGGATATGTGCTGCGCGCAAAGCGTACCGGCGAATGCATTATGACCGGTACGGATGACGGACGGGAAATCGCTTCCTTCCGCGTGGTCGTAAAGCCGGGCGCTCCCCTTGAAGGTCACCCCGTGACCGTTACGGCATTCACTGCGCTCAAGCTCAAGGAAGCTTCGGACGATGTCAAGCGCATTCTTTCCGACTATTCCGACCTTACGTGGGAAAGTTCCGACCCGGCAATTGCCATCGTAAACCATAGCAATGTGCTTTACGGCAAAAAGGAAGGCACCTGCGAAATCTACGCGCTGGAGGACGGAATGAGCGTTGCCAAGCTCGATGTTACCGTAACCTTCAACAGCGAAGTGGAAGAAAAGTTCATCGCATTCACCTTTGACGACGGTCCCAGCAAACCCACCTGGACCATTCTGGATACGCTGGATGAATACGGAATCAAGGCTACCTTCTTCATGGTCGGAGAAATGGTTGACATGCGTCCTTCCACCGTGCTTGCCGTATATGAAGCCGGTCACGAAATCGGCAACCATACCTACAACCACTATAACCTTGATAACCTTTCCTATGAGCGCGCCCGCCGTGAAATCGAAAAGACCGACGAGGCAATCTTCAAAATCACCGGCGAAAATCCCACCGTCATCCGCGCACCCGGCGGTGATTTGACCGTAAAACATTCCGAAGAATACTACGACGGACGCTACTTCATCTACTGGACGCTGGGTACCGGCGACTGGAAGAGCCGCGATACCGATAAGGTCTGCAGCGTCGTGCGCAACAAGCATCACAACCATGCCGTTGTCCTGATGCATGACCTCTACCCCACCACGGCAAAGGCCGTGAAAAAGCTCGTGCCGGAGCTGATTCTTAAGGGTTACACCTTCGTGACCGTATCCGAAATGATCGAAATCACCGGCGAACCCGAAGGAAAGATATACGCGAAGTAGGATTCTCAACTTGGTCGGAGTGCGGAATGCGCTTCGGCCTTTATTTTGCCAGAAAGTCCTCCGGATTCTGTGAAATGCCATTCTCAATCACTTCAAAATGCAGATGCGCTCCGTATGCCCTTTCCGCGCAGGGATAATCGCCGACCTTGCCGATCCGCTGCCCGCGCAGAACGCAGTCGGAAGGCTCCACTTCGCTTTGCTCAGAAAGGCATCCATAGCGAAGCAGCACTCCATCCCTTGTTTTTATCTCCACGGTGCAGCCGTATTCCGGGGATCGGTACACAGACGTGACCGTTCCGCTTTCCGCTGCGCACACGTCAGTCCCCTCCGGGGCGGAAAGATCGATTCCCGTATGTCCCGAAAAAATCCCCAGCTCCCGGCGGTATACCGCCGCATTCGGCGCATGGTGCGAAATCACTTCCCCTTCCAGAGGCCATTGGAAGGAAATTTCCGGACTCTGCCCAAATTCGGTTTCCTTCGGCAGACTTTCCGCTGCCGAAACGGCATGGACAGCGGCAGGCTGCCGACTTCTGTACCACATTCCTGCGCCGCCCAGCATCAGGATCAGCGCCGCAAGAGATACGTAAAATCCGGATCTTGCCCAGAATGCGCGCATTTTTTGCACCATATAAAAACCCCTCCGCAGAAAGTATCGCCTGCGAAAGGGGTTTTATACCGAAATCTTTTAGTTTTGTAATGCAAGCATCGCCTTTTTGGCCTCGGCAATGACCTGAGCATCCTTTTCCGTATCCAGCAGATGACGGAGATGGACGCCCGCTGCCGGACGCTTCAGAAGACCCAGCGCATATGCTGCCGCGGCACGCTTTTCCGGATTGGAATCTCTAAGAAAGGGGATCAGCGCATTGTACGCCTCATCGCTTGCACACCTTCCCAGACCGCGGATGGCGGCAATTGCCACTTCCGTTTTTTTGGATCCCGAAAGATTGATCAAGGCATTCACATTGCGCTTTTTTATGCATTTTTCCACCTTAGCGAGATTGTTGCCAAACATACAAAACACCTCCAGTTGTATTATGCTGGAGGTATTATACGCCTGAATTTTGTCAGAAAATTGAACTTAAGCAGGCTTTTGTCTGCCTTTGCGCTTTGGAGTCTGCGTTCCTTTCGCGGTTCTGCGCTTGGAGAAATCCGGCTTTTCAAATTTCACGCTGCGGTCGGCCGATTTTGCAGCTTCCACAAGAAACGCCGAAAAACGGGAAATGCTGCCCAGAAAGCGTCTGGCTTTCTCCTGCGCCGCGCCGTCCTCCGCATGCGCCATGGTATAAAGCGCACGCTCCCATTTGCCTGTGGTTTCCGCAGAGCGAATTTCCACCGGCACAACGCGGATCAGATTTTTTCCCTTTTCGGTGGAAACCAGCGTTTTTCCCTGCCGCTTGATATAGCCGGTGGCAATCAGGCGTTCCAGAATGGCCGCGCGGGTTGCAGGCGTTCCAAGGCCGGATGCCTTCAATCGTTCGCGCAGTGCTTCGTCATCCACCAGCTGGCCTGCATTTTCCATAAGACCGAGCAGGGATGCATCCGTATGCCGCTGCGGAGGGCGCGTGCTCTTTTTCTGCATGGAAACGCTTTTGACTTCGCGCGTGTCGCCTTCCTTCACATCGGGAAGTTCCTCGCCGGAAGCTTTGTTCGCATCGCGGTACAGCGCACGCCAGCCTTCGTCCACGGTGACGGTTCCCGTGGAAACAAAATCGTATTCCTCCACGCGGGTAACGAGCTTCGTGCTGTCCTGCAGACATTCCTTCATATGCGCGGCAATCAAACGTCTGGCTACCAGATCGTAAATTGCGGCCTCATCGCCGGAAAGCTCGCCCACTTTGTGCCCCGTGGGCACGATGGCATGGTGATCGGTGAGCTTGGAATCGTCATATATGCGCTTTGTTTTGGTCAGCGGCTCCGCAAGGACCGCCTGCGCAAAGGGCATGAGATTTGCGGGAGACGCCTTGAGCGCCGCCGGAATTTTGGGAGCCATATCATTCGGAAGATGGCGGCTGTCCGTTCGGGGATAGGTGATAAGCTTTTTATTCTCATACAGAGACTGCGCGGCTTTGAGCGTCCTGTCTGCCGAGAAGCCCAGGCGCGTGTTCGCATCCCGCTGCAGCGAGGTCAGATCATACAAAAGCGGCGGCTGGAGCTTTTTCCTCTCCCGCTTTGCCTGTGTGACCGTGCCTGTCTTTCCCGTTACGGCACTTTTTACCTTCTGGGCAAGTTCACGGTCATACACATGCCCGTCCTTTTCCTCCGGATTTTTCCACAGACCTTTGTAGTCGCCAAAATCCGCCGTTACCTCCCAGTAATCGCGCGCCTGGAAACCATCGATTTCCGCATCGCGCGCAACGATCAGGGCAAGCGTCGGGGTCTGCACCCTGCCGACGGGAAGCACCGCATTGTATGCCAGTGAAAATGCCCGCGACGCATTCATGCCCACCAGCCAGTCCGCTTCGCTGCGGCAGCGCGCACTGGCATACAGTGCGTCGTATTGTGCCGACGGCGCAAGCGAATCAAATCCCGCGCGGATGGCCGAATCTGTCATAGAAGAAATCCACAGCCGCTCCACCGGCTTTTTGCAGCCGGCTTTTTCATATATGTAGCGGAAGATGAGTTCGCCCTCGCGCCCGGCGTCTGTCGCGCAGACGATGGATTCGATTTCGGCGCTGTTCATCCATTTTTTGATTACGGAAAACTGGGATTTTGTTTTGGGCAGCACCTTCGTGGGAATATCCGCAGGCAGAATCGGCAGCGTATGCATCGACCATTTTTTGTATCGCTCGTCGAGCTCGTCCGGCTCGCACAGGGATACGAGATGGCCGATTGCCCATGTAATCACCCATCCGTCGCCGCGCAAAAAGCCTTCGCCTTTTTCCTTTGCGCCCAGAACGCGCGCAATGTCACGTCCGACCGAAGGTTTTTCCGCCACTACAAGCTTTGCCATAATTGCTCCTTGAATTCCATTCTTTTTATTGCTATAATCACACTGTAACCCATTTCAAACACGTGAAAAGGAGTTTCCCATGAAAAAATCGCAGGTATACTTCACCGATATGCGCGTACACGACGAGGGACTGGCCGAAAAGCTTGTATCCCTTGCAAAACGTGCCGGCATCGAAAACATTGACTTTACCGGAAAATTCGTCGCCATCAAAGTCCATTTCGGCGAGATGGGCAATCTTTCGTTCCTGCGCGCCGACTACGCACGCGCCCTTGCGGGGCTTATCCGTTCCCTTGGCGGAAAGCCGTTCGTAACCGACTGTTCCACTTTGTATGTCGGTTCGCGCAAAAATGCACTCGACCATCTGGACGTTGCCTATGCGCACGGATACAATCCGCTGTGTCTTGGCTGCCACACCATTATTGCCGACGGCCTGAAAGGCACCGACGAGACCATTATCCCCATCGACTGTGAATACGTGAAAAACGCCAAAATCGGCCGTGCCATCGCAGACGCCGATATCGTGATTTCCCTGAATCACTTCAAGGGCCACGAGGCAACCGGCTTTGGCGGCGCACTGAAAAACCTCGGCATGGGCTGCGGTTCTTCCGCCGGAAAGGCCGAAATGCACGAAACCGAAAAACCTGCCGTGGACAGGGATATCTGCGTGGGCTGCGGTGTCTGTGAAAACAATTGTGCGCACGATGCCATCCACGTAGCGGACGGAAGTGCGCACATCAATTACGAAAACTGCAAAGGCTGCGGCCGCTGCATCGGCGTATGTCCGCAGGGTGCGCTGCACACCGGCGAGGCCGAAGGCTGCGCAATTCTTGCCCGCAAGATCGCCGAATATTCGCTGGCTGTCTGCAAGGGAAAGCCGCATTTCCACCTTTCGCTGGTAATCGACGTAAGTCCCTGCTGCGACTGCTACAGCACCAACGACGCGGCCATCATCCCGGACGTAGGCATGTTTGCCTCATTTGACCCGGTTGCCATCGACGTAGCCTGCGCCGACATGGCCAACCGCCAGCCCGCCATTGCCAATTCACTGCTCGGCGAACGCGGCGGCGACTGCCATCACGACCATTTCCATGCAATGCATCCTGTCAGCGACTGGCGCGCCGGTGTAAAACACGCTGAAGAAATCGGTCTGGGCAGCACCGAATATGAACTGATCACTGCGGAGTGATAAACTCGATTCCGCGCAAAACATTTCCCTCGCGGATGCCGGACAATCCCGAAACGTCCAGCGTGGAAATTACCGTTCCCGAACGGAAGAACAATCCCAATATCGGCAGCTCATTTATAATATGCAGCTGAACACTTGCCATGGCTGTGCGCATGGACACTTCGTCCTTCGCAGCCATGGCTTCATTTAAGTACGAATCCATAGCCTCGTTGGCATAGCCGGAATAATTCAGCTTACCGTTTGAGCTCAGAAGCGGCTTAAGATCCGGCTTGGTGGAAAGGTTTACACCGATCAGCGCCAGCTGGAAATACTTGTTTTTCAGCGCCTTCTTTATGGTTTCCTGCGTCCATTCCTTGCTGTCGGGGTCAAGCGTCTTATAGGTTGCTTTGATTCCGAGCAGATTCAATTGTTCAACAATCGCAGCTGCTGCATTGGAACGCGTAGGCGCGGAAGGTTCATCGTAGGTGATGATTTCCAGTTCCAGCGTGGTCAGGGTGCCGTTCACATATTTATCCAGATAGAAATCGCCGTTGCTGTCGACCCATCCGCTGTCATTGAGAAGCTGCAGCGCACGTTCGGGCGAATAGTTGTAGGCCGCGGCCTGCATTTCATACAGCCAGCTGCCCGGAACCACGGGAACCTCCGTCTGCTGCACCATGCCCAGATAGGAGTTTTCCGCCAGCGTTGATCGGTCGATCGCATACATCAGCGCCTGACGCACGGTCTTATCGCTCAGAATCGGATCGCTCAGGTTCGGAATGATACATTCATACGTTGTGGTGGGATAATCCAGCGAAACGCGGCCTTTCAGATTGCGTGCAAGCGCCGCAGTGGTTGAGCGGGTTGCAAGCGTATTGATTCCTCCGGTCTGCAATGCGGACAGCGCATCCACCGTTTCGGAAAAGAACACAGCCTGCACGGAATGCACATTCGTGGTCTGCTTCCACCACAGGGGATTGGCTTCAAGCCGCAGCGCCGTATCGGTAGTATACTGAATATACCAGTAAGGACCGGTTCCCATCGGCATGGCGGCATCCACATAGCTGCGCGAAACCACCGGGAACGTCATCGCATACAACAGCGCATACGCATCCGAATCCGCCTTTACGCTGACCTGCAGGTCATTCAGCGCGATCATGCCCTTGATATCGGCAACGCGCGAATACCACGGATAGGCTTCGCCCGCGGCAACGATCGTATTATACGTTGCCACAACGTCATAGGCAGTAAGCGGGTTGCCGTCATGAAAGACGATACCTGAACGCAGCGTAAACGTCCAGATATTTTCCTCGCTGACTTCCCAGCGGTCTGCAAGGAGCGGAACAGGCTTCATCGAGTCGTCCAGCTCGACTACGCTTTCAAACACCAGCGTATTGATGTTCATCACGTCGCGCGTTGTGCAGTAAATCGGATTGACCGATGCATTCGGGTCCGCCACAATGCCAAGCACGATGTCCGCTGTGTTCGATGGGTCCGGCTTAGGCGTAGTCGTATAAAGAGACGACTGCCGCCCCGGAACCGTCGTAGAGGACGTGCCTGCCCGGCATCCGGACAAAAGTATCGCAAGCACCAGAAGGATGCCTACGATTTTTGCAGAGGAACTGATCTTTTTCATACCCTTTAATTTCCTTTGGTAGGGATTACTTCTCGCGAATCCTGCGCAGAAGCGCATGGTACATCTGGCTGATTTCCGCCAGCGTGCGTTCCATCGTCTTATCCGTATGAATTACGATGTCGGCACGGTCCGTCTTTTCCTTTGACGGAAGCTGGCTGGCAATGCGGCGGCTTGCCGAATCGGCATCCAGACCGTCGCGCTGCATGATGCGCTCCAGCTGTTTTTCGGGTTCAACCGTAACCACCCACACCTCGTCGCACATTGTGTCCATGCCGGTTTCAAAAAGAAGCGGCACATCCATAACCACCACGCTCCCGGCAGGGCTGGAATCGATTCCTTCGACAATGCGGCGCTGTACCAGAGGATGCACAATCCCCTCCAGTGCACGGCGCGCCCCGACATCCTCGAACACGATTGCACCCACACGTCTGCGGTCTACCGAACCGTCCTCGCGGATGGCACCGTCGCCGAACAGGGCGCGAATGGGATCCACCGCAGCGCCGCCCGTTTCGAGCAGTTCATGCGATATTTTATCCGCGTCCAGATGGATGGCTCCCAATTCCGCCAGTCTGGCCGCGACGGTAGACTTGCCGCAGGCAATGCCGCCCGTCAGACCCAGAATAAACGGTTTCTCATTTGCATGCATTCCAATTTCCTCCCGTGGATATATCCGCACAAAGCGGCACCGAAAGCTTCACGACGCTTTCCATTTCCTGCTTCAGAATCTGCCTTACCTGCTCTGCCTCTTCCATCGGCGCTTCCACGATAAGTTCATCGTGCACCTGCAGAATCAGCCGACTTTTCAGTCCGCCCGCACGCAGCGCCTCACTCACGCGCACCATGGCAAGCTTAATGATATCCGCCGCAGTTCCCTGAATCGGGCTGTTCATCGCGGCGCGCTCACCAAAGGAGCGGATGTTGTAGTTTGCGTTTTTTAATTCAGGCAGATAACGGCGGCGGCCAAAGAGCGTTGACACGTATCCCTGGCTCTTACCCGTTTCCACGCACGCATCCATATAGGCCTTTACGCCGGGATACGTTGCCAGATACCTGTCGATAAACTCCCTTGCGCTCTGCCGGGAGATTCCTAGATTTTTTGCCAGGCCGAAATCGCTGATTCCGTAAACGATACCAAAGTTTACGGCCTTTGCCGCAGAACGCATCTGCGGGGTAACCTCCTCAGGAGCAACGCCCTCTACCGCCGCAGCGGTGCTGAGGTGGATATCCGCGCCCTGCCGGAAAGCTTCCTGCATTGCGGCATCGCCGGACATATGCGCAAGCACGCGCAGTTCAATCTGCGAATAGTCCGCGTCCACAAGCGTATATCCCTCGGGCGCAATAAATGCACGCCGGATTTCGCGGCCCATTTCGGTTCTGACGGGAATATTCTGCAGATTGGGTTCCAGCGAGCTGATTCGGCCCGTAGCCGTGGCCACCTGATCAAAACTTGTATGAATGCGCCCATCCGCACCGCGCAGGCGCAGAAGTGCTTCAATATAGGTGCTGTTAAGCTTATATACCTTGCGGTATTCCAGAATCAGGCGGGCAATTTCATACTTTTCCGCCAGATTTTCCAGAACAGCCGCATCCGTGGAATAGCCGCGCTGCGTTTTTTTGCCGGAGGCGGGCAATCCCATCTTTTCAAAAAGGAGTTCGCCAAGCTGCTTGGGCGAATTGAGGTTCACCCGTTCGCCTGCGATTTCATAAATTTTTTCGGAAAGGCTCTCGATATGTGCGCGATATTCCCCGCCGAGGCGAATCAGTTCGCCCTCGTCCACAAGAAAACCCGCCTTTTCCATATCCGCGAGCACCCGTGCAAGAGGCATCTCGATTTCTGAAAATACGCTTTCCAGTCCGGCTTCGGCAATGCGCGTCTTCTGTGCCTGCTTTACTGCAGCCATATCCGCCGTTGGCGCCGCAGGATCGTATTCAATATCCACCTGCTCGGTAACCTTTTTCAGCGTAAATCCGCCGGGCAGCTGCGGGTCAATCGCATAGGCAGCAAGCTTCACATCATATGCACTTTCCGCCGGAAGTGCGCCCGCCGCATAAAACTGCTTGATATCGTGCACGGTAACATCCGCACGTTCCCACACAGGCGCAATTGCGCAGAGAATGTCCGCCTCCTCAACACCTGCCGAAAGCAAATCTCCGCCGCCCAGAAGAACCCTGAAATGCGTACCGTTTGCGCTGACGTAGAACGCATCATCCTCAAAAGACAGATACACTTCGCCGGAACAGTTCTTTGCCCACTGTGCCAGTTCATCAAGGGAAATTTCGGCCACTTCGCGCGCCTCGCGCACGACCTGCGGCGCATCCTGCGCATCCGAATCGCCTTCGGGGAACATTTTTGCCACCTGCTCGGCGATCTTTACCAGTTTATACTTTTTCAGTGCGCCAAGACCGCGCCCAATCGTTGCAAGCGCGCATTTTTCCATATCGAAATCCACCGGCGCATTCCGTATAATGGTCGCCAGCGTTTTGCTCATGCGCGCGGAATCGGCATAGGTTTCGATCCTTTCGCGCAGTTTGCCCTTTTCCTTTACCACGCCTTCTTCCAGCACATTTTCCAGCGTGCCGTACTGCGAAATCAGGCGAATGGCCGTCTTTTCGCCCACGCCGGGAATGCCGGGAATATTATCGCTGTTATCGCCCATAAGACCCTTGATATCGACAAGCCTTTCGGGCGTGGTGCCGTAATTTTCAAAGATGTATTCCGGGGTGATATGCACAACATCCGCCGTGCCGCGCTTGGTGTACATCACGGTAACGCCCTTACCGGCAAGCTGGAATGCATCCCTGTCGCCTGTGATCAGAACGCACTCATCCCCTGCCTTTTCCACGATAGCCGATACCGTGCCGAGCATGTCATCCGCCTCAAAACCGGGCACGGAAACAATCGGCACCTCCATGGCGTCCAGAATCTCGCGAATCACCGTGAACTGCGTGCGCAGATCATCCGGAGTAGCTGCTCTTCCGGCCTTGTATTCAGCGAAGGATTCGTGGCGGAAGGTCGGACCGTGCGGGTCAAAGGCAACGGCAGCATACTCCGCGCCTTCATCCCTTACAGCGCGCAGCAGCATATTCAGAAAGCCGAAAACGGCGTTCGTCGGCGTACCGTCCGCATCCATGGGCGGAAGCGCGTGATACGCGCGGTGCATAATGCTGTTACCATCCAGCAGGAGCAATTTTCGGCTCATTCGGGCATATCTCCCTTTTTTGCAAATATATAACCGATTGTATTATACCGCAAATTTTGAAAAAAAGCAACTTGCGCCAATCGCGCTCACATGCTATCATAGAAGCGGAAAACTGAAAGGAGCAGATCCATGAAAACACTGGCCAAAATTCTTGCGGGCATAACCATTTTGGTGGTAGCCATTCTTGCATATCTGATTCTGAGTTCCGGGCTCAGCCTGAAGGTGGACGTAAACACCGTAAGCGCCGCGCAAAACCTGCCCGAATACGTTCAATGGGCCGGTTCGGAAGAAGGCTCTACCGAACATTCCATTGTATACATCACGGTAGAAGCCAAAAATCGCAGCCTGATCCCCGCCGAATGGGCGCAGCTGAATTTCGGCACGCTGGACGGCGACCTTGTAGCCTACGACCTGGTTGGCGGTCCTGTGGATATTCCGTCCTTCGGAAGCGAAACTTTTTCCGTTACACTGATCACGTCCAATCCCGCACCGCGCAGCATCTGGGTTTCCTACTATCTGGCCGGGCGCGAAAGTATCTCGGAATAGTATTTCTCTCCCGCGCGTACAATGCCATAACACAGAACCGGAGGTGGCATTGTGCAGGAAAATATTCAGACCGTTCACACACTCAGTCTTTCCGGCCGGGAACGCGCAGCCGTAACGGGTGTTTCGGATGTGGAGCTTTTTAACGAGCAGCTTGTTTCCCTGAGCACGGTTTCGGGCACGCTTACGATTATGGGCGCTTCACTGCACATTTCGCAGCTGGACCTGGAAAACGGTTCCCTGCTGATCGAAGGGCAGATCGATGCCCTTGAGTATGACGACCGACAGAAAAAGCGCGGGCTGAGCCGCCTTTTCAAGTAAGGATGCTGTTTTACACGTCAGGCCAGATCTACATCTTTCTGGCCGCCCTTTTTGCAGGAATTGTGATCGGCGTATGGTACGATATTCTGCGCATCGTCCGCCGCATCCTCGCCGCCGGAATGTGGATTTCTCTCGCGGCGGATATCGCGTTCGGGCTGGGCGCAGGGCTGATTGCCATTTGCTGCCTGTATATTTCCTGTTACGGGGAAGTACGCCTGTATTCCATTATCGGAATGCTGATGGGCTGTTTCCTGTATCTCGCAACCGTTTCGCGCCTGATGCGCGCTGCGGGCAGAAATATACGCTCCCGCATGGAATGGTTTCAAAAGAAATTTCAGAAAAACTGACGGAGGCTTCCAATGACGCAAAAGCAAAAGAAATTTATTCAGCCCCGTTTCTGGGTGATTCTTTCTGTCATTCTGCTTATCGTATTCGCATTCGCATTTGCCGTGCAGTTTGTTCGTCTGCGCACGCAGAAACAGACTCTGGAAAACCTCGAATACGAACGGATGCATCTGATGGAAGAATTGAGCGATATGACCCGCGAACTGGAATACATGCAGACTGACGAATATATTGAACAGGCCGCGCGCGAGCAGCTGGGCATGCTGCTGCCGGATGAAGTTCGATATGTTCCTGCCGGGCAATGATCGGTATTGTTGATATCGGATCGAATTCCGTTCGCCTTCTGATCGCCGAAAAGCAGGGAGCGGATTTTACGGAAATCGACCGCCATTTCAAAACCACGCGCCTGATCGAAGGCATGCAGGACGGAATGCCCACGCCCGCTGCCTGCGAAAGAACGCTTGCCGCCATGCAGGAATTCACACGCATTGCACGCTCTGCCGGATGCACCACCGTGGCCGGATTTGCGACCAGCGCCATGCGCGACGCGAAAAATCGCGATGAACTCATCGCCCGCGCTGCGGATTTTGGTCTTGCCGTTGAGCTTTTGAGCGGAGAAGACGAAGCCCGCCTTGCCTATATGGGCTGCACGGAAGATGGTCTTGCCGGAATGATCGACATCGGCGGCGGCTCCACCGAGCTTGTAACAGGTGAAAACGGCCGCGTCCTTTCCTGCGCATGCGTTCCGGTCGGTGCAATTCGCCTGTCAAACAATCTGAAAGGCAAATCGCCCGATGAAATTCTGAACCAAGCCGCACGCATACTGGAACCGGCATGGAACGCAGTCAAAGATTCAGGAGCAGCAAACTGGGTCGGCATCAGCGGAACCATGAAAGCTCTGAAGGGGCTTGAAATCGGAAACCTTGATCGAAAGGCCATTTCCGGACTGCCGCTGACAAGGGAATATACCGATGAAATCTTCCGCCGCCTGTGCGCAATGCCCTTTAAAGAGCGGCTTCTTCTGCCCGGAATTGATGTTTCCCGCGCCGACGTTCTGCATTACGGCGCAGGCATTCTGGCGGCATTTTTCCATGTATCCGGCGTTGACAAAATCAAAATCACCGACGGCGGCGACAATATGCTGGGATACGCAAGGCTCAGATTCGCATAATATTTTAGGCAGTCCCGAAGAATCGGGGCTGTCAGTCTGTCAAAAAAGTATTTTTGCCAGACTTGTGGACGGGGAAGCAAGCATTCCTCAATGCGCAATAGTCGCCCAGCGTCGCTAAGCTAGCTGTGCTCCTTTGCTTATTGGACTCACGCCGTGCTGTTTCGCCCACAGGGCGCGCACTTCGTTCGTCCCCTCACCAGATTTTACTGGAACCCTTCGGATTCCGGCCGTAAAATCTGCAAGGAAGCGATTTTTTCTTTGATTCGCAATCTCATCTGCGAAAAAATACGCTCCTCGCGGCGTACACGCCGCCACTGCGGATTTGAACTCTTTTTTCTTTTTAGGCAATTTAAATTTTTTTGATAAGCAAGCAGTCCCGAAGAATCGGGGCTGTTTTTTTCCATCTGCGCATGATATAATAAATGCATATTCTTACCACTATTATTATGGCAGGAGGATATCCCCATGCAAATCACCTTTCTTCGCTGCGACTATATGGAAAATCCCGTCGGTTTTGATTTTGACCGTCCCACGCTTGGCTGGGCGGTGGAATGCGAAGGTCTGAACAAGCGCCAGAGCGCATACCGCCTGCAGATTGCGCTGGACACAGATTTTGCCGCTCCCGTAATGGATGAGCATAAAATTTCAGACGC
Source organism: Clostridiales bacterium (assembly GCA_015056055.1). Classification (GTDB taxonomy): domain Bacteria; phylum Bacillota; class Clostridia; order Christensenellales; family Aristaeellaceae; genus Alectryocaccomicrobium. Next base: position 29,615 of record SVHC01000021.1, read on the forward strand.
ATCGAACGGAATTCGCCTTGAAATGACCCTCGCGCCCAGAACCCGGTATTTCTGGCGCGTGAAAGTATGGGACGAGGCAGGAAATGAGTCCGACTGGTCCGAAACCGCCTTTTTTGAAACCGGCAAATATTCTGAGCCCTGGAAGGCCGAATGGATTCGCTCCTGCGAGGACGGCGACGAGGATTGCCCCATGCTGCGCCGCACCTTCACCATTGACCGCCCCATCCGCAGGGCGCGCGCCTACGCATGCGGCGTAGGTCTTTACAAGCTGTATCTGAACGGCAAAAAGGTCGGAGACGAGGAGCTTACTCCCTATATCAACGCCTACGATCACTATCTGCAATACCAGACCTATGATGTGACCGACATGCTGAAGGAAGGCGCAAATGCCATCGGCGGCATGCTGGGCAACGGCTATTACAAGGGCCATATGGTATATCTGGGCGACAAGCCCATGCGCGGAATGTACGGCAACGAATTCGGCCTGATCGTGGAAATGATCATCGAATATGCCGACGGAACACAGGAAATCATCTCAACCGACACTTCCTGGAAAACCGCCATTTCCCCGCTTCTGCGCTCTGCGATCTACAACGGCGAAGTGTACGATGCCCGCAGGGAATATCCCGGCTGGGCGACGCCGGAATTTGATGATTCCGCATGGAAAAACGCCATTCCCTCCGGCGTGAACAAGAGCCTTCTGCACGCCCGATTGAGCATGCCCGTGCGCATCACGCAGGAACGCCCGCCGGTTCGCATTATCCGCACGCCCGCAGGCGAGGATGTTGTGGACTTCGGCCAGAACTGCGCAGGCTGGGTGCGCATTCGCCTTGATGCCCCCGCAGGCACGGAAATCAAAATCCAGTACGGCGAACTGCTCGACGAAAAGGGCAATTTCTTCAACGATAATCTGCGCGCAGCTCTTTGCGAAATGATCTATACCACGCGCGAGGGTTATCAGGAATATGAGCCGCTTTTCACCTTCTTCGGTTTCAGCTGCATCCGCGTGACCGGATGGCCGGGCGAACTCAAGCCCGAGCAGTTCACCCAGTGCGTGGTTCATACCGATTTGCCCGTAACAGGCGATTTTGAATGTTCCAACCCGCTGGTAAACCGCCTGTTCCTGAACGCCATGTGGGGACAGCGATCGAACTTCCTTGATATCCCCACAGACTGCCCGCAGCGTGACGAACGCATGGGCTGGACTGCCGATTCCCAGGTATTTGCCCCCACCGCGCTGATGAACATGGAATCAGCCGCATTCTACCGCAAATATCTGCATGACCTGTGGCTTGAACAGAAGGACAACGGCGGACTTGTTCCCAATGTCATTCCCAATTTTATGCAGCGCATGTACGGCGGCGAAAATGTTCCCACCAGCGGCTGGGCGGATGCCGCCACCGTAATCCCGTGGAATGTTTATCTCTTCTTCGGCGATACCGCTGTTCTGGAAAAGCAGTACGACAGCATGAAGGCATGGGTCGATTACATGCGCTCCATGGATGCAACCGGCAGCGACATGTACATTCCCACGGCCTTCCAGTTCGGCGACTGGCTTGCGCCTGATTCCCGCGACCCGCTCGGCTGCGTCGGCTCTACGCCCACGGACCTGATCTCCACCGTATATTACGCGCATTCGACCACGCTTGTGGCCAAAGCCGCAAAGATTCTGGGCAAGGAAGAAGACGCCAGATTCTATTCCGACCTTGCAGACCGCATCCGCAAGGCATACCAGCGCGAATTCGTTTCCGCAAACGGACGCATTGTTTCCGATACGCAGACGGCGCCGGTATTGTCCATCCAGATGGATATGCTCGATCCTGCCCACAAACCCAAGGCAATGAAATCGCTGCTCAAGCGCATCCGCGAGGACGGCTACTACCTGTCCACCGGCTTCCTCGGCACGCCGCATCTGTGCCCCGTGCTGTCGGACAACGGATGCAACGAGTATTCCTATCACCTGCTGCTCAATACAGACTGCCCCAGCTGGCTGTATGCCGTAAAGCTCGGCGCGACCACCATCTGGGAAAGATGGAATTCTATGCTTGCGGACGGCTCCATCGGCGACCGCGGCATGAACTCCTTCAACCACTATGCCTACGGCGCAATCGTAGAATGGCTGTACCGCTACGTGGCAGGCATCAACCCCGTTGAGTCCGCACCGGGATTCAAGAAAATCCTGATTCGCCCGATGGTAAACAGTCTCCTCGACCATGCCCGCGCAAACATCCGTACCCAGTACGGCACGGTTGAAAGCGCATGGAAGCTGGAAGGCGAAAGCATCACCATTGAAGTAACCATCCCCTTCAACACCACCGCAGAAATCCATCTGCCCGATGCCGACGGTATCCCCGTGACCGAAAACGGCAAGACCATCTTCGGCACCTGCCTTTCCCGCGGCTCCGGCAAGTGGACCTATACCTATATCCCCAACCGCAAGACCATCGACAAGCGCGTCGTGATTCAGAACAGGTTCTAAGCCCTGCGGCGGGGAAGCAAGGTCGCCCGCCGCTGCGGATTGAGTTTCTCTTTTCCGTCCAAACCATATTCGCGTTTTGACAAGCAAAGAGGTTGCCTTCACATCGAGGGCAACCTCTTTCTATTCTATCTCACATTCTGATCAGGTCTGCAATGCTGCCAGCGCTTCCACATCGCGCACAACAGAAACCAGCGTCATAATAAATTCCGCGCAGCCGGGCACCTTATCCTGCCAGAAGGCATCGCGCCCGAGCATGGAATTGACCTTTTCCACCTGACCGTTTTTCCATGCCTTGGAAATGGCATAGCGAATCAGGCGCTCCACATTTTCGACCGTAGTGGAATATCGGGCAGCCACGCGCCGGTAGACTTCCTCAATCTTTCCTGAGAAGGCTGTACCGCTTTCTGTGATGATGCGCACACACTCGCGCAGGAATTTATAGCCGGAAAGCCGCGTACCGATGCCCAGAGCCGTGCATATCTTCAGCACGATATCACCGCCGATATTCTGGGGCAGTGTTTTTCCGCGATATACGGGCGGCATGGTATCATTGCGACCGGCTGCAAGAATGCGCTTCAAAAGTTCGCCGGGCGCCACAGGCTTCGTCAGCCAGTCGCGCGCACCGAGGCTTTTGGCAAGTTCCTCCACCTTTGCGGTGCCTTCCGAAAACAGCAGAATCAGCTTCTGTCCCGCGCCGGGCAGAAGTTTTTTGAGCTCTTCCAGATCTTTGAGCCCCTTCTTCATGCTGCAATCGATGATGGTCACGTCCGGCGTTTCGGCACAGATTTTCTGCGTAAGCTTGCCTTCTTCGCTTTCGGTGATCACATCTTCAATCTCGCGGTTCTTTTTCAGATAAGAAGAAAGAGCCTCCAGCAGATGGTAATTCCTGTCTGCCAGCAAAAGCCGTATTTTCTTCATCGCATTCCCTCATTCCGGTTAAAAGTCGTCGTCCTTTTCTCCGCTTACGCTGCGGAGCTTTCTATTGATGGCACGCGTGCGCACGTCCACGCTGTCCAGATCGCTGATTGCGCCCTGCAGACGGCTGCGTGCCTTGTCAACCGCCTCGCCATAGCGGGCAAATTCTGTTCTTACCGCACCCAGAAGCTGCCATACCTCGCCGGTGCGCTTTTCGATGGCAACGGAGCGGAAACCCATCTGCAAACTGTTGAGCAGCGCTGCCAGCGTAGAAGGCCCGCAAGTCACCACGCGCAGTTCACGCTGCAGTTTTTCGCACAGGCCGGGCCGTTTCATAACCTCGGCATACAGGCTTTCCACCGGCAGAAACATCACGGCAAAATCCGTTGTTTTGGGCGGCTTGATATATTTATCGTGGATTCGGCGCGCTTCTTCGATAACAGCGCGTTCCAGAGCCGCGGCGCACTTTTTGACGGTTTCGGAATCGCCCGTTTCCGTCGCATCGATCAGGCGGCGGTAATCCTCCTGCGGGAATTTGGAATCGACGGGCAGATACACCGCCTCGTCCTCCCTGCCCGGCATTCGGATGGCGAATTCCACCCGGTTTGCGCCTTCGATATTCACGTTTGCCTCGTACTGCGAAGGAGCAAGCGTTTCTTCCAGCAGCGCGGCAAGGCGAATCTCACCCCATGTGCCGCGCAGGCTTACGTTGGAAAACACCTTTTTCAGATCGCTTACGCCCATGGCAAGGCTGTTCATTTCGCCAAGCCCTCTGTGCACGCTTTCAAGCTGCTTGCTTATCACCTGAAAGGATTCGCCCAGACGCGCTTCCAGCGTAGTCTGCAATCGCGTGTCCACCATCTTTTGCATCTGTTCCAGGCGCGTTTCCATCAGCAGGCGCATTTTTTCCTGACTGTCCTCCACGCCGTCCGACACATGCGAAAGCTGCTCGGCAGCCGCGCTGAGATTCCGGCTGAGAATATCCAGCGCCTGATTGGCCTGATCGTTATCCCGGCGCGTCTGAGCCGAAATTGCTCGCAGCGATTTACGCAGTCTGGCCGTTTGCCGTGCCTGAAGAATAACCAGCACGCAGCCTATGACCAGCGAGCACAGAACGATCACGACCGCCGGATTCTGATTGGCATATGCCATCCATTCGTTCATTTCTTTTCTTTCTCCATCAGGGCAAGTGCGCAGCGGATTCCGTCCACCGCAGCGGAAGTGATGCCGCCCGCATAGCCCGCGCCTTCACCGCAGGGGAAAAGGCCCGAAAGGCTTGCTTCGCAGCTTTCGCCGCGCGGTATGCGAACCGGCGAGGAAGAACGCGTTTCAACGCCCGTCAAAACCGCATCCTTCTGCGCAAAGCCGCGCAGACGCCTGTCAAAAACCTCAATGCCGCCGCGGATTCCCTGCACGGCAAAATCCGGCAGACATTCGGAAAGGTTCATCCATGTAACGCCCGGCTGATAGCTGGGTTTTACGCTGCCCGCGCCGGAGGAAGCCTTATTCTTCAGGAAATCGCCCACGAGCTGCGCAGGTGCGCGATAGCCGCCGATGCCAAAGGCACGCTGTTCCCATGCGCGCGCGAAACGCACGCCCGCAAGGGGATCATCCGCACCGAAATCTTCCACCCTTACATCCACCAGAAGGGCGCTGTTGGCATTTTCTGCGGCGCGGGCATGTTCGCTCATGCCGTTGACCACGACGCCGCCCTTTTCCGATGCGGCTGCAATCACGCGTCCGCCCGGGCACATGCAGAAGGTATAGATGCCGCGTCCGTCCGGAAGGCGTGCGCTGAGCTTGTACTCCGCCGCGCCGAGCGCCGGATGGCCCGCAAACTGACCGTACTGCGAACGGTCGATCAGGGTTTGCTTGTGTTCGATACGCGCACCGATGGAGAACGGTTTGGGTTCCAGACGCACGCCCGTTTTCATCAGCATTTCAAAGGTATCTCTCGCACTGTGACCCACGGCAAGGATCACGGCGGATGCGGGGATTTCCTTTTCCTCGCCGCATGCGTTTTTCACGACCACGCCGGTGAGAGAGCCGTTTTCGCTCTTAAGGCCGGTCAGGCAATGTTCAAAAAAGATTTCGCCGCCCAGGGAAAGGATGCGTTCGCGGATGTTTCTGACAACCACGGTGAGCTTATCCGTTCCGATGTGGGGCTTTGCCATGTACAGAATATCCTCGGGCGCGCCGCACTCGTGCAGGGTGCGAAGTACGCGGCCGATATGTTCGCTTTTGATGCCGGTGGTAAGCTTGCCATCCGAAAACGCACCCGCGCCGCCCTCGCCGAACTGCACATTGCTGGTTTCATCCAGGTCCCCGCCCGCCCAGAAAGCAGATACATCGCGCTTTCTGTCCTCCACGCGGCGGCCGCGCTCAACAACGATGGGGCATGCTCCTGCCTCCGCCAACGTAAGCGCAGCAAACAGGCCCGCCGGGCCAAGACCGACAACAACGGGTCTTGCGCGCAGGGCAACCTTTTCGATGGGCGCAAACTCCTCCGCCTCGACCAGCTGACCGAAGGGAACGCGCCGCTTTGTTTCCACATCCATGGAAATCACGAAATGCACGTCCGCCTTATCGCGCGCGTCCACGGATTTCTTGCGGATATGTACGTCCAGAATATCGCTCTGTGCCAGTTTCAGCATGCGCGCTGCGGTGGCGCGAACGTCCGCATCCAGCGCAATTTTCACATTTGTAATGCGGTAAATCATCCTTTTGCCGCCTCGCTTCCTGCCAAAAGTCCGCTTGCCCAGGCCCACTGCAGATTGTAGCCGCCGCAGCTGCCGTCCACGTTCAGAATTTCACCCGCCGCGTACAGATGCGGCACTTTTTTCGATTCCATGGTATAGGGATCAAAATCCTTCGTATCCACGCCGCCTGCCATGACCTGCGCACCGGCATAGCCGTTCGTACCGGTCACTTCCAGACGCCATCCGGTAAGGACGGAGGCTATCGCGCGGAGTTCCTTATCCGTAAGAGAACCTGCGGTGCGGGAAAGCGGCATGGCGCCGGCTTCCTTCAGGACGACCTGACCGAATCTTTTGGGCACAATGCCGGTGAGGAAATCCTCCAAAGCGCGCACGGAAAGGCGCTCTCTTCTCGCCCACAGAAGCTTTGCATCCTCCAAGGCGCAGATTTCGATTTCGGCATGCTTTTTATCCAGCAGCGCATAGGAAAGCGGGCGGGATACCTGCATCACGGCAGGGCCGGAAACGCCGTAATCCGTGAACAGGATTTCACCCTTGGAAGCGGCAACTTCCTTTCCGTCCACCAGTGCGCGGGCCCATCCGTCGATTTTGATGCCCTTCAAGGCACGCACAGATTCCGGCTGCGTTTTGATCTGCACAAGCGCAGGAACGCAGGGCGTGACCTTATGACCCAGCTGGCGCATAATTTTCATTCCTGCGCCGTCGCCGCCCAGATTCGGGGCAGCCATTCCGCCCATTGCGCAAATCACGCGATTTGCACGGATGCTCCGTCCGTCCTTCGCCTGCACGCGGAAACCGTTTTTCTCCGGCTGCACGGATGCGACCTCAAATTCCACAACCGTTTCGCCGCCCAGCTCTTCATAGCCCAATCGCAGCGCATCCAGAACGCTCGCCGCCTGATTGCTGCGCGGGAACACGCGTCCGCCGTATTCTTCGCGGGACTCAAGGCCGAGTTCGCGGAAGAATTCACACACCGTCATCGGCGAGAACTTCTCCATCGCAGGACGCACAAAGGCGGGACTTCCGAAATAATCCTCCGCTTTTGCCAGCGTATTTGTCAGGTTGCAGCGCCCGTTTCCGGTGGCAAGCAGACGTTTTCCCACGCGCTGCTGTTTTTCCACGATCATAGTGCGCCTTCCGGCTCTTGCCGCTGCGATGCCCGCAATCAGCCCGGCTGCGCCGCCGCCCAGTATCAATACGTCTGCCGTCATTGTTCAATCTCCAATCGGTCGATTGTTGCTTTGTCTGCAAAGAACATCAATTTGTGCAGCGCACGGGAACAGGCGGTGTAAAGCCTGCGCCGTTCGCCGTCGTCAATTTCAATATCCGGCCATACAACCGCAACCGCATCAAATTCCATGCCCTTGAGCATGTGATAGCAGGCAACGGCAATATCATCGGATTCATAAAGGCTGTCGTCATCCCCATCCAGAAGGTACGCGCCTTCGATTTTGCGGCTGAGACTGTCTGCCTGCTTTGCCGTGCGCGTGACCACCGCAACGCGGCGATATTCCGTGCGCATCTGTTTAACTGCCTCAACCACGGCGCTTTCATCGTATTCCAATACGGCAGGCTTGTCGCCCTCGCGTCCGAACGGAATGATTGCCTCGGTTTCCGGCAGCAGCGAATTCAAAAAACGCGTGATCGGCAGGGTCGATCGATAGCATTTGCCCAAAGTCAGAACCGGAGCTTCCTTCAGTCCGAAGCACGAAGCCCATTCCTCCGGTCTGCATGCCTCCATGCCCGGGCAGGTGCGCTGCCTGGGGTCGCCCAGCAGCGTAACTTTTGCATTTGGATAATAAAGCGACAGTGCACGCAGCGCCGCATGGGAATAATCCTGCGCCTCGTCCACAATCAGGTGGCGGATGTTTTTATCCGGCTGCGTAAAGCCGAGTTCCAGCATAATGCATGCGATGGCGGCGGCATCCTCCCACCAGACGCATCGCGCCTGCGCATTTTCCTCCGCTGCTTCGCGCAGAGCCTCCGGCGCATCCTGCATCATATTGGCAAACAGGCGCAAAGGATCGGTTTCCGTCATGCGCTTTATCAGCGCGCGTGCCGGATACAGGCGCTGCATGGCAGCCATGCGCGCTGCCGTGGCAAGCTGCTTGCCTTTGAAGCGGCCAATCATGCTTTTTTCGTACTGCTTTTCCAGTGCGCTCGTCCAGGTTTCAAGCCGCTGATTCAGAACCGTCTGAATGCGCAGCATGCGAAGCGCCGGAGACAGGATCGAAAATTCCTTTGTGTACATATATTTCAGCTGCTTTGCCTCGGCAAGCACCTGACCTTCGATGATTACATCCTCGAAATCCGGTCCGTGGGTTCGATAGTGGGCACAGTATGCGCGGATCTTTTTCAAAAATGCCGCGCCGCTTTTGTACTGCACGCTTTCGCGCCGCAGGGTATATTCCGCATCCGTCAGCCTGCCAAGCTGGCGCACAGGCAATTCCACCTGCGCACCCAGAAGCGCGGTCATGATTTCGTGCAGCGTGCGGGAGCGTGTATTTTCCTCGCCGAGCTCCGGAAGCACAGTGGAAATGTACTCCCCAAAGGCGTTCGATGGCGAAAGGATAATAATCCTTTTGGAATCCAGGCTGTCCCTGTGACGGTACATCAGATACGCCGCGCGGTGCATGGCAACGGAAGTTTTTCCCGAGCCGGCAGCACCGACCACGCACAGGAGCTTGACATTGTCATACCGAACGGCAACGCTCTGCTCCTTCTGAATGGTGGAAACGATCTGGCGCATGTGATTATCCGTCGCGCCGGAAAGGATGTCCAGAAGCAGTTCATCTTCGATGGACATTTCGGTATCGATATAGTAAGCCAGTCGGCCGTTTTCCATTTTGTACTGGCGCTTCAAAAGCATCTGTCCGCGCATGATTCCGTCCGGGCAGGTATAGGAAACCTCCCCCGGCATGGAATCGTAATACAGGGCACAAACCGGAGCACGCCAGTCGTACACCACGTTTTTCCCGGTGGCGGGATCGGTCAGCGAATACAGGCCGATCACGATTTTTTCAATTTCCTCCGCGCCCGCCTCGCGGAAATCCACGCGGGCAAAGAAGGGGTTGAGCAGCATCTGCGTGAACTGCTTTTCGTTTTGCTTGTTCCGGTCGTACCGGGCCAGATAATGATGCACTTCCTGCGAAATCTGCTCCAGGTCCTTGGGCGACAGCGCCGTTGGCTTCAAGCGGAGTTCCTCCCACGCATCCACCAGCATCAGGCGAATGGATTCCATGTTTCCGTCCGCAAAGCCCTTCGCCTTTTCAATCGCCGCAGAAAGCAGCTGCTGCACCCGGGCCGTAAACAGCTGTTCTTCCTGCAGCTGCGTAATCTGCATATCGGTTCACTCCTCGGTTTAAGGAATAGGTTGTGTTTTGCAAAACACCTCATCAGTCTCGCTGCGCTCGACAGCTTCTCCTCAAGGAGAAGCCTTACGGTCGAAGTAGCCGACTGTTTTCAGGACAGCATAATTCATTTTATTATAGCACAGTTTCGTGAAAAATTCTATTGTTTCTCTTTTCGAATCGCGCAAAACGCGCTATAATATAGGCAAATACAGTATTTTCCGGGAGGTTTGGTCCATGCATTACGGATTTATTCGCACGGCGGCAGCTTCGCCGCGCGTATACCTCGCCGATACGGCATCCAACATCAACGAAATCCGCAATCTTATGCAAAAAGCGGAAGAAAAACAGGTGGAGCTTCTGGTGCTGCCGGAAATGTGCATCACCGGCGCTACCATCGGCGATCTCGTTTTCCAGAATACGCTTCTCACAGGCGCGCTGAACGGGCTGAAAAATCTTTGCGAAGCGAGTAAAAATGTTTCCTTCGCAGCGGTCGTCGGTCTCCCGTTTGCGCTTTCTTCCCGCATTTTCAACTGTGCCGCCGTTATCAAGGGCGGAAAGGTTCTGGGTCTTGTGCCCATGAAGGGCGATTTACGCTATTTTGCCGCGCCGGATGCATACGCAGGCTCCGTGCGGGTGTTTGGCGAAGATGTTCCTTTTGGACGCGACCTGATCTTCGCATGCGAAAATGATTCTGACTTCACCTTTGCAGTCGCATCGGGAGAGGATGCGTTCTCCGTTTCCTCCGAAGGCAATAGCCTTGCGCTTGCGGGCGCTTCCATTATTGCCTGCCCCGCCTGCGCATGCGAACTGGCAGGACGCGCCGAATACCGCCGCATGATGCTGGGCAGCTATTCCGCACGTCTCACCGCAGGCTGCGTTTACGCCTGCCCCGGAAAGGGCGAATCCGTTACGGACTGCGTTTATTCCGGTCACAGCCTGATTTTTGAAAACGGCCGTATGCTTGCCGAATCCCGCTGGCAGGAAGGACTCACCGTAAGCGAAATCGACTGCGCATTCCTGATGGCGGAGCGCCGCCGCAGAAGTGACTTTGCCGCAGAAGCCGCTGCACGAACGATTTTCTTCCCGATGGAGATGAGGGAGCTTTCCCTCACGCGGCACATTTCCGCCATGCCTTTCATTCCGGAAGATGAAGAGGCACGCACCGCACGCTGCGCAGAAATCCTGCACATTCAGGCCGCTGCCCTTGCACAGAGGCTTATGCATACCCACGCAAAGTGCGCCGTTATCGGCGTATCGGGCGGCCTTGATTCCACGCTGGCTCTGATTGCAGCAGCGCGCGCACTGGATATCGCAGAGCTTGACCGCAAAGCACTTCTCGCCGTGACCATGCCGTGCTTTGGCACCACATCGCGCACGCGCAACAACGCCCTGAAGCTTGCCGAAGGTCTTGGCGCCACGCTGATGGAGGTCAACATCGGCCGCAGCGTTCTTGCACATTTTGAAGATATCGGCCATTCGCCCGAAACGCACGACGTCACCTTCGAAAATTCCCAGGCGCGCGAACGCACGCAGGTTCTGATGGACCTTGCAAACCGTCACGGCGGATTCGTGGTCGGCACGGGCGACCTTTCGGAACTTGCGCTCGGCTGGGCGACCTACAACGGCGATCACATGTCCATGTACGGCGTAAACGGCTCTATTCCCAAAACGCTCATTCGCCATGTGGTGCGCTATGCCGCCGACACCACGGACAACGCCATTCTGCGCGAGGCACTCCTCGATGTACTGGATACGCCCGTAAGCCCCGAGCTTCTGCCGCCGGTGGACGGCGATATCGCGCAGAAGACCGAGGATATCGTCGGTCCCTATGAATTGCACGATTTCATGCTGTATCACCTGATTCGCCGCGGAGATTCGCCCGAAAAGGCCATGCGACTTGCACAGCATGCCTTTAAAGGACAGTATGACGATGATACCATCCGCAAGTGGCTGAAAACCTTTGTGCGCCGCTTCTTCGCGCAGCAGTTCAAGCGTTCCTGTCTGCCCGACGGCGCAAAGGTCGGCACCGTTTCCTTCTCTCCACGCAGCGACTGGAAAATGCCCTCCGACGCCTCCGGCGCACTGTGGGCCGAAAACGCGCAGAATTGTTGATTTCACGAAAATTTTTGCCCGCATGCGTATTTTCTGCCATTCAAATCCATAATAAATGATGACCCCAACATTCTAAGGAGGAATCATTATTATGAAAAAACTGGGTTTGATGGTACTGGTATTTGCCCTGTGCACTGTGCTTTCCGGCTGCTGGAACGGCTCCCCGATGGATAATTCCGCAGTCCAGCCGACCTTCGGCGCCGCTCCCGAAGCCACAAACGATCCCTTCATGGGCGATACCGCAGCCACCCCGCTTACCGGCGAGGCAGGCGAAATCAGCAGTACCGGCGTTGACCCGTCCGCTACCGATGCGCCGCTTTCGGACAACGGTATTGCCGGAATGTAATTGCACTTTGAGTTCCCGCAGGCTTTGGCTTGCGGGAATTTTTCTGCTTGTCAGTTTTGAACGCATGTGATATAGTAAGCTTTATAAGAAATCGAAGGATGTGCCGCCATATGAAATGGATGATTGCATCGGATATTCACGGTTCTGCCCACTGGTGCGAAAAAATGCTGGCCCGGTTTGAGGCGGAAAAAGCCGATAGACTGCTTCTTTTGGGCGACCTGCTTTATCATGGTCCCAGAAATGATTTGCCCGAAGGCTACGCGCCCAAAAGCGTGATTGCGCTGCTGAACGGCATGAAGGAGAAAATTCTGTGCGTCCGCGGAAATTGCGAAGCCGAGGTTGACCAGATGGTGCTTTCTTTCCCGGTGATGGCGGAATATGCCGTGCTTCCCGCGGGAAACAATCTGATTTACGCCGCGCATGGGCACCACGCCGGTGAAACCGCTCCGCCGCCTTTGTGCCCGGGCGATATTCTCCTTTGCGGACATACGCACATTCCGAGGTGCGCCGTGCATGAAAATTTTGTCTATCTCAATCCCGGCTCCGTTTCCATTCCCAAGGAAAACAGCGCGCACGGATATATGATTTTTGAGGACGATACCTTCACATGGAAGGATATTGAAAGCGGAAATGCTTATATGCAGTTCCGAGCGGGTAGCACTGCCCCCACTTCGATTTAACAGAGCCCGAAAAAACCTGCAAGGCAAGGGAGCTTGCTTAAACGCAAGTGACCGCAGACTGCAAGCGCAGCTGACACAGCAAGAATACCGCGTATTCCTTCGAATCCGCCGGTCCGCGCGACGGCGCTGCGCATCCGTCCGCTATTCTTAAAACAGCAAGCAAAAATCCTTACAATTTTTCTTTCATTCCTAAGGATTTTTTCGTTTGCGGGGATTTGTCAGAGCTCTGTGCGGCATCCGCTATGGTGGGTGCCCTTTTTTTGCACTTTTCCCTATTTTGTTCGTTTTAAGCCAAAAACATGTTTATTACAACTTGATTTTTGACGCAGATGTGATATACTGAAAGCTATATTAAGAGTATATTTAGCGCTTTATTCGGTATCGTTTCCGGAATCGTTTTCGACAAGGAGGAATATGCATTATGAAAAGGTGCCTCGCACTGTGCCTTGCGCTTTTGATGTTGCCCGCCTCCACCCTGGCGGAAAACCGGGTGTTTTATGAAATCTTCCCCGCCTCTTTCCGCGATTCCGACGGCGACGGCTGCGGCGATCTGAATGGCATTACCGAAATGCTGGATTACATTGCTGACCTTGGCGCGGAGGGAATCTGGCTGATGCCCATCTGCCCCTCGCCGACTTACCACAAATATGACGTGACCGATTATAAGGCAATCGCGCCCGAATACGGCACGATGGAGGATTTTGATCGCCTTGCGGCGGAAACAGATGCACGTGGTATCAGGCTTTTGGTGGATCTCGTGCTGAACCATTCCTCCAGCCTGCATCCGTGGTTTCTGGAAGCAAGTCGCTGCCTGGCAAACGGCGAAGAAAGCCCCTATACCGACTATTACCATTTCTCGCAGGAAGCAATCCCCGGCTGGCACACCGTTCCCGGCGCACCCGGCTGGTATTACGAGGGCGGATTCACCTATGAAATGCCTGATCTGAATCTCGATAACGAAAGCCTGCGGCAGGAAATTCTTTCCATCTGCAAATTCTGGATTGATCACGGCGTGGACGGATTCCGTCTGGACGCAGTTTTGCACTATTACGGCGAAGACATTGCGCAGAACGTGGCCTTCCTCACATGGCTGATGGAACATCTGCGCGAAATGAAGCCGGACATTTATGTCGTTGGCGAGGCATGGAAGGATGCCGGAACCATTGCGCAGTATTATCCTTCGGGAATCTCTTCCCTGTTCAACTTTCCCTTTTCCGGTGCGGAGGGCGAAATCGTAAATGCCATTCGTTCCAAGAAAGGCGCAAGTTTCGCAAAGAAGGCTGAAAAATGGTACGCCACGGTTTCCGCAAACGGCGGCGTGGATGCACCGTTCCTATCCAATCATGATAATGCCCGCGTTGCAGGCACCCTGATGCAGAAAACAGCCAACCTGAAACTGGCCGCCTCCATGATGCTGACCCTGCCCGGAAATCCTTTCATCTACTACGGTGAGGAAATCGGCATGACCGGCAGCGGACGCGACGAAAACAAGCGTCTGCCGATGATCTGGGGTGAAAACGAGTCCATCTGTCTGCCGCCCGCAAATGCGGACCAAACTGCATCCTGCCAGGGCAGCGTTCGGGAGCAGCTTCACGATCCCGCATCCCTTTTGAATCACTACAAAACCCTGACCGCACTGCGCAAGCAGTATCCCGCCATTGCAAACGGCACTCTCACCGCACTGGAAACGGAAAACAACAGCGTTTGCGCGTATCGTCTGGAATATAGTGGAGAAACTATTTTCGTAATGCACAATCTGGGCCGCAAGGAAGCCACCGTCGCATTCAGCGGCAGTCTCGTTGCCGCTCTGCCCTGCGCAGAAGGAGAAATCCTTTTGAACGATGGCATGCTGACGCTTCCCGCGCAGTCCACCGCAATCCTGAAATAAAACGCAATCCTCTTAGTTTGAAGGAAGGGAGCCATCACGATGCTGACCAAACTGACCAACTACGCAAAAAAGCCCATCGCCGAGTGCACCAATGAGGAAATCTATGCCGCCCTTATGCAGCTGACCAAAGATCTTGCTGCAAAGCGTCCGGTTACATCCGGCAACCGCAAACTTTATTACGTTTCGGCGGAATTCCTGCTGGGCAAACTGCTCAGCAACAACCTGATCAATCTGGGCATCCGCGAGGAGGTTTCCGCCGCGCTGAAAGAAGCCGGAAAATCGCTTTCCGAAATCGAAGAGTGCGAAAACGAGCCGTCCCTCGGCAACGGCGGTCTGGGAAGACTGGCAGCATGCTTCCTTGACTCCATTGCAACCCTGCAGCTGCCCGGCGACGGTATTGGCCTGAATTACCATTTCGGCCTGTTCCGCCAGCTTTTCCGCGAAGAAAAGCAGTATGAAGTTCCCAATCCCTGGATTACCGACGACGGCTGGCTGGAAAAGACGGACGTTGCCTTTACCATTCCGTTCAACGGCTTCTCCCTCAAATCCCGCATGTACGATATCGCCGTTCTGGGCTATGAGGGCGGCGCAAACCGCCTGCACCTGTTCGACGTGACCACGCTGGACGAGGACCTTGTGAAGGACGGCATCAATTTTGACAAGACCGACATTGCCCACAATCTGACCCTGTTCCTCTATCCGGATGACAGCGACCGCGCAGGCCATCTGCTTCGCATCTATCAGCAGTACTTCATGGTCAGCAATGCCGCGCAGTACATTCTCGCGCAGGAAAAGGCCATGGATCACACCCTGAAATCGCTGGATAAGCATGTGGTTATCCAAATCAATGACACGCATCCTTCGCTCATCATTCCCGAACTGATCCGCCTTTTGACCGCAGAGGGCATCTCCACGGACGAGGCAATCCGCATTGTTTCCAATACCTGTGCCTACACCAACCACACCATTCTTGCAGAGGCACTGGAAAAGTGGCCGCTGGAGTACCTTGAAGAGGTCGTTCCGCATCTGGTTCCCATCATTCTGGAGCTGGATAAACGCGTTAAGGCCAAGTACGAGGATGAAAAGCTGCACATTCTGGACGAAAGCGGCCGTGTTCACATGGCGCACATGGATATGCATTACGGATTCAGCGTAAACGGCGTTGCCGCGCTGCATACCGAAATCCTCAAATCCACTGAGCTTGCACCCTTCTACGCCATTTATCCGGAAAAGTTCAACAACAAGACCAACGGCATCACCTTCCGCCGCTGGATCATGAGCTGCAACCCCGAACTGTGCGAATATATCACCTCGCTGATCGGTGACGGCTGGAAAAAGGACGCCACCGAGCTTGAAAAGCTGCTCGCCTTCAAGGAGGATGACGAAGTTCTCAATCGCATGCTCGCCATCAAGGAAAACAACAAAAAGGCGCTGGCAAAGGAGCTTGATCTCAACCCAGATTCCATTTTCGATATCCAGATCAAGCGTCTGCACGAATACAAGCGCCAGCAGATGAACGCGCTGTACGCCATCTACAAGTATTTTGAAATCAAATCCGGCAAGCTGCCCGCCCGCCCGATCACCATGATCTTCGGCGCAAAGGCCGCACCCGCCTATATCATCGCAAAGGATATTATCCACCTGATTCTGTGCCTGTCCAAAATCGTGCGCGAGGATCCGGAAGTCAGCCCGTATCTGAAGATCGTGATGGTGGAGAATTACAACGTCACCTTCGCGGAAAAGCTGATTCCCGCCTGCGATATTTCCGAACAGATTTCCCTCGCTTCCAAGGAAGCCAGCGGCACCGGCAACATGAAATTCATGCTCAACGGCGCGGTCACACTCGGAACCATGGACGGCGCGAACGTAGAAATCTCCGAGCTGGTCGGCGAAGACAATATCTATATCTTCGGCGAATCCAGCGACGCCGTTATCGAAAAGTATGCAAAGCGTTCCTACCGCTCCGCCGATATCTATGACGGTGATCCTCTGGTTGAAAAGCTCGTTGACTTCATCATCGATAAGAAGATGATCCGCATCGGCGATCCCATTTGCCTCGGCCGCCTGTATAAGGATATCATCGTGAAGGACTGGTTCATGGCGCTGCTTGACCTGCGCGCCTATATCGACGAGAAGGAACGTGCCTTCGCCGATTACGAAAACCGCCGCGAATGGGCGCAAAAGATGCTCGTGAATACCGCAAAGGCCGGATTCTTCTCCTCCGACCGCACGATTGCGCAGTATAACGAGGATATCTGGAAGCTGTAAAAAGCGAGGCACAGCCACTGCAATTTCCACCTCATCCGTCGGCTGACGCCGCCACCTTCTCCTCAAGGAGAAGGCCAAAGGCTTCCCCCTCCGGGGGAAGCTGTCGCGCGAAGCGTGACTGATGAGGGCGTATCCAATATCCCTGATACAAAACTCCCCAAACTTTGAAAGGAGGATACCATGGCTGATATTCTCGCCGCGCGTCAAGCGGGCATACTGCTGCCGATTTCTTCCCTTCCGTCCCGGCACGGCATTGGAGACATGGGTCCGGGCGCACATTCGCTTCTGCCCCATCTGGCAAAGGCCGGGGTTCGGGTATGGCAGATTCTGCCGCTGAATCCGCTGGGATTCGGCAATTCGCCTTACCAGCCCTATTCCTCGTTTGCAGGCGACCCGATTTATCTGAATCTGGACGCACTGGGCGTAAGCGCGCCGGATTATAAGAAGACCGCCACCCGCGTGGATTATGAAGCCGTGCGCGCATTCAAGGAGCCCTATCTGAAAAAGGCATTCGAAAAGTTCGTGCCCGACGAAGGATACGAAACCTTCATTCAGCAAAAATGGGTAAAAGATTACGCCGTATTCATCACGTTCAAGAAGCACAATGACATGCGCTGCTGGATCGAATGGCCCGCCGCCATGAAAAACTGGGCATACGAGCACGCGGTTGACCTTTCCGAATACGACGAGGACATCCGCTATGAAATGTTCCTGCAGTACGAATTCTACCGCCAGTGGATGGCGCTGAAAAACGCCGCAAACGAACTGGGCATCAGCGTGATGGGCGATATTCCCTTCTACGTGGGAATCGACTCCCTTGACGTATGGAGCGGAAAGGAAAACTTCCTGCTGGAGACCGATGGCAGACCCACATTCATTGCGGGCGTGCCGCCGGATTATTTCAGCGCAACCGGTCAGCGCTGGGGCAATCCCATCTATGACTGGGAGCACATGCAGAAAACGAACTTCGCATTCTGGCTGGAACGCCTGCGCGCAAACAGTCAGCTGTTTGACATTATCCGAATCGACCATTTCCGCGCATTCGATACGTACTGGTCCATCCCCGGCGAGAATCCCACCGCCGAATTCGGCGAGTGGCTGGAAGCGCCCGGCTATGAATTCTTTGATACCGTGCGCGAAGTGCTGCCGAGCCTCAACATCGTGGCCGAGGACCTCGGCGACCTGCGCGACGAAGTGCATGAGCTGCGCGACCATTACGACCTGATGGGCATGAAAATCGTTCAGTTCTTCCTTTCTCCGGGCGACTCCATGAAGCACGATGATGAGGATGAAAAGGAAAGCGCCATCATCTACACCGGCACGCACGATAACCAGACCATTCTGGGCTTCTATAAGTCCCGCACCGCCGACGAGCGCCGCGCCTACCGCAAGGCATTTATGCAGGCAGGCTACAAGAAGGGTTCCCTTTCCGAAAAGTTTGCCCGCTTCGCCCTTGACGATGCCGCGCGCCTTGCCATCATTCCGGCGCAGGATATTATCGGCCTTGACGATCGCGCCCGCCTGAATACCCCCGGCACCGTGGGGTCCCCCAACTGGGAATGGCGCATGGATTCGCATTATCCGCTTTTGAAGGGGCTGAAAGCCTTCAAGCGCGCGATCAAACTGAGCGGTCGCACAAAAGAATAATCACCAACTGTAAATCCCCGAATTCGATGAATTCGGGGATTTTTATGGCTACACCTCATCCGCCTGCCTGCGTCAGGCACCTTCTCCTCAAGGAGAAGGCTGCCTTGCATACCGCGCTGAACTGTGATATAATCTTGCAGAAAATCAATCTGTTTGGGAGAACAGCTATGAAAGCAAAACATATCGCCACGATATATGCCATTGCGGCGGCGGCGCTGTATGCCATCAACGTTCCGTTTTCCAAGCTTCTTCTGAATTCGGTGCAGCCGACCATGATGGCGGCATTCCTGTATCTGGGTGCAGGATTGGGACTATTTGCCTATGGCGCAATTTCGAAAGCAACAGGCAAGGCGGCGCAAACCGAACCACTGACGAAAAAGGAGCTTCCCTACACCATTGCAATGGTGATTCTGGACATTATCGCGCCGATTCTGCTGATGCTGGGCATTCAATCTTCAAACGCCGCGAACGTTTCCCTGATCAACAATTTTGAAATCGTTGCGACCTCTATCATCGCGCTGGTAATTTTTAAGGAAGTCATTTCCAGACGGCTGTGGATTGCGATTGGCCTTGTAATCGCCGCAAGCGTTCTTCTTACCTTCGAAGGCGCGGGATCGTTCGACTTCAACGTCGGCTCCCTGTTTGTCTTTGGCGCATGCGTGTGCTGGGGCTTCGAAAACAACTGCACCAAAATGATCAGCCACAAAAGCTCCGTGGAAATCGTCGTGATCAAGGGCATTTTCTCGGGTCTTGGCAGTCTGATCGTTGCGCTGGTGATTGGCGAAAGCCTGCCTTCCGTGCTCTATGTACTGTGCACGCTGCTGCTCGGATTCGTTTCCTATGGTCTGAGCATCCATTTTTACATCATGGGTCAGCGTGACCTGGGTGCGGCAAAGACCAGCGCCTACTACTCCATTGCTCCGTTCCTGGGCGTGGCATTCGGCATGCTGATCCTGGGCGAAAGACCGGGAATTCAGTTTTACGCCGCCCTGATCGTCATGATCATCAGCACATATTTTATGATCAAGGACACCGTCGAACTGCAGCACACCCACGAGCATACGCACACGCATAGCCATGAGCACCGCCACGGGGACATCGTGCATGCCCATGAGCACGCACACACGCATACGCATCTGCATATTCATGCCGAAAACAACGACTCCCACGACCATACACACAAACAGCCGCTTCAAATTCATACGCACGCGCACTCCGCATAGCAAATCATTCATACATACAACAACCCCGACCCGTGAGCAAATCACAGGCCGGGGTTTCTGTTTTTATCTTGCGCCTTCGCCATCGAAGACAATGTGCACGGTTTTGAGCACGCATTTGAAATCCATGGCGAGGGAACGGTTTTTGATATACTCCATATCGTAGATGATCTTCTCCGGCGGACGGAGGTCATAGCCGCCGTTCACCTGTGCCCAGCCGGTGAGACCGGGCTTTACGGCAAGCCTGCGCGAGAAACCGGGCAGACGCTCTTCAAACGCCTCGTAAAAAAACTGTCTTTCCGGACGCGGGCCGACAAGGCTCATATCGCCCTTCAAGATGTTCCAAATCTGCGGGAGCTCGTCAAGACGCGTCTTGCGAAGGATGCGGCCTACTTTGGTCACGCGGGGGTCATACTTTTCCGCCCACTGGGGACCTGCGGCTTCGGCATCCGTCCTCATAGAACGGAATTTCAAAAGCGTGAACGGTCGACCGTCCGTGCCAAGGCGCTCCTGCCGATAGATGATGGGGCCATTTGAATCCAGCCGCACAAACACGGCGATAATCGCGATCGGAAGCAAAAGCAGAATCCCGCCGAAAAGGCCAACGCAAAAATCAATCGCACGCTTCACGGCATCGTAAACCGGCTTTTTTGCAATCTCCGTGCTGGGCAAAATGCGCATTGCATCCGCAAACGCCTTGCCTGATTTGGCGGCTTCCCTTTCCCATGCTATATTCATTCAAACACAATCCTTGTACCGTTTTTTGCTTTGGTATGCGCAAGCAGAATCATGCGCACTGTTATAGTATATAACATCCGGCAGGAAAATGCAAGTTTCGCCGAAAAACTGCCGCAGAAAGCCCCCTGACGAAAGGGGGGGGACGATGTTCAAAGCATTTTGGAGAGAAACATTCTCTCCCTCAGTCAGCCTATCGGCTGCCAGCTCCCTCATCAGAGGGAGCCACGCCACAACGCCTTATTCCAGTTCGCCCTGCAGCGCAGTGAGTTTTACGGGTTCGTCCCTGTCGGGCGTGCGGAAGCAGAGATATACATCCCTATCGGGCGTGCGTTCGAAGCGGATATCGTAAACCAGCTTGCCGCCCTTGTTTTCGACGGTGAAATCCGCCTTTCCGCAGCGGCTCATCAGGCCGGAAACGGAAATGCGCTTACCCTCCGCGAGCCAGTGCCTCGGAATGCCCTCGCAGATGTGGATAGCGTTGTCATCCTCATAGAGAAGCGCATCGAGCATATAGCCGCATACGGATACCGGAGTCCATAAATGCTGGAAATCGCCGGAGGTTTCCTTCGAACCCTTCTCCTGACCGCGCTCCTCGCACCAGGTGACAAGGGGCGTCGCATGATTGAGAACGGGATACAGGAACGCGCTTGCCTTATCGCGCTCGCCCATGCGCAGGTACACGCTGGAGAAATTGTCCAGCGCCATGGCGACCCAGATTCCTTTGGGCATCCAGCCGGTTCCCATGGGCAAACCGCCTTCGCTGATCTTTTCGGAAAGAACATGGCGAATGGTGCCCTGAATCAGGGGATCATCCGCGCCAAGGAGTTTGCCCGGATGGAAAGCAAACAGGCAGCCGAACATGGAAGTATTGTTCGAGCCGGGAACGGCGGGAATCCACTCGTATCCATCTTCCTTGATGCTGTTCTCGCGCAGGGAGGTGATAAGATCCTGCACGGTTTCTTCGCAGTATTCGCTGAAGATCTTTGCATCCTCTTCATAGCCCAGGATCTGCGCAGCCTTCAGAATCAGCCGATCTGCCGCGGATGCCTGAATGTCCTGCGGATAAAAGAAGCCGTAGAAATCGCCGTCATCCATCATGCCGCAGTCGCCCATGCCGCGCTGCATCATGCCGCGATGCGCCTTTACAGGATCGTTTTTGGTGCTCCGGCGGCTTTCGCGGTTGAAGAGAATCGAACGCTTCATGCGCGGATAGATTGCTTTCAGATATTCGATATCGTCGGTGATGTAATAGTGCTGCAGGGCGGCGTTTGCCTTATAGTAGTTGATGCCCCACATATCGTGTTCCCAGCCCTTGGAGTAGACCCAGCAGCCGTTATCGTCCTGCGCTTCCAGATACAGGGGCAGGTCGTCCGCCACCAGATCCACATAGCCTGCGCGATCCAGAATGTGCGTTGCGATCAGCGGTTCGCCGCTGTGCACGGAGCGGTAATAGATGGTGCCGTTGGAAATGCCGTGCCGTCCGCCATGGGGTTCGCGCATAACGAAAAGATCGGCAAGGCATGCGCGGTAGGCCGAAATTACGCCTTCATCACAGATGGAGATCTTGACGCTTTCGTCCAGAAGATCGCACCATTCCTGAAGCGCGTCCGCCATTTCCTTTTCGTAGTCCGCTTTGGAAAGCGCTTCGTACTCTTCCAGATTGTTGTTATACGGCAGCACGAACCAGCCGGTCTTTTTCTCGCCGGGTTCCAGAATAAAGCGCGCCGTGGTGTACATCATGGACGGGCCCTTCTCCTTCGGCGGCGGCGTGACCATGGGAACAAAAATGCCGGTGGCGCGGCCGTTTTTGAAGATGGGATATTCGTCTGCGCCCAGAGCATAGCCGATGATGCGGTCTGAACGGCCGTTTGCATTGAGGGTCAGCAAAAGATTGGTATGTACGCCGTCGATCCAGCCCAGATTGTTGATGACCCAGCCGCTCATATTGCGGAAATGAACCATCATATCGTGCTGAATGCTTCCGTTGTTTTCAAATTCCATCTTGATCACAAGGCCGGTTGCGGTGGCAGTGGCATTCACGGTGCAGGCCACCTCGCCCTTGCCCTCCGCGATCATCCAGGGTGCGCCGCTTGCGTGGCGGTGCCAGCCGGAAAGGCAATATTCCGCGCCGTCCTGATTGATGGTCAGCTCGGTTTCCTGATCGATCTTCGGCTGCGAAGAGGAAAGCGGGAATGCATCCTTCAGGCAGCCGTAGGAATACTTGACAATCATTTTGTTTTCTTCCATCTGCAAATGGAATTTTTGGCTTGCAGACGGGCGGCACATGGTGATCATATGCGGCGCGGCAAAAGCATAATTAAAGTTCACTCTGGGTTCAGACATGGAATTCACTCCTTGTATGGCACAGGGGCCAACGCATCATTAAACCTGTGCGCGCCCCTGTTGTATTTTAGTCTGTAAGGAATCGCAGTGCGGGCTGCGCATTGAGATCAAGTCCGGCGAGAACGCCGTTTTGATAGCGATAGTACGCCGCGCTGCCGATCATTGCAGCGTTATCGGTGCAAAGCTTTTTGGGCGGCATATAAACCTTAAGTCCGGCCTTTTGGCCGCAGCGCTCGATTTCGCTTCGAAGCAGGCTGTTTGCTGCAACGCCGCCGGAGAGAGCCAGCTTGCCCACGCCGCTGTCCACCGCGGCTGCAACGGCCTTTTCCACCAGCGTATCGACCACGACGCGCCGGAAGGATGCGGCAAAGTCCTCGCGGCAGATTTCCTGCCCGAGCTGGCGCAGCTTGTGCGTTTCGTTGATAACGGCGGTCTTTACGCCGCTGAAAGAATAGTCATACTTTCCCTGCACCTTTGCACGCGGGAAATGATATGCCTTGTCGTTGCCCTCGTCGGCAAGCTTATCCAGAAGCGGACCGCCCGGATAGGGAATGCCGATCACGCGGGCCGCCTTGTCGAACGCTTCGCCCGCTGCGTCGTCCGTGGTCTGCCCAAGAAGGGTGTACTTTCCATAAGCATCCACGCGCACGATGTGGCTGTGACCGCCCGATGCAACCAGGCACACAAACGGCGGTTCCAAATCCGGATGCGCGAGATAGTTTGCGCTGACGTGGCCTTCGATATGGTTGACCGGAATCAGCGGCAGTCCCTTTGCATAGGCAAAACCCTTTGCCCAGCTTACGCCGGTGAGCAGCGCGCCCACAAGACCCGGGCCGTAAGTAACCGCAACGGCATCCACGCTTTCCCCTGCGGGAAGCACTTCATCCAGAAGCGGATCCAGCGCGAGCACATGATTGCGCGAGGCAATCTCCGGCACCACGCCGCCATACAGCGCATGAATATCAATCTGCGTGGAGATCGCTTCCGAAATCACCTTTCGTCCGTCCTCAACCACGGCCATTGCAGTTTCGTCGCACGAAGATTCAACAGCGAGTATCCGCATAGTATTTAAGCCCCTTTCCAACACTCAAAGCCAGCAGCAGCATTCCTGCAAAGCGCAATCCGATCGACCCCGCCATTGCCCGGAAGAAATCCTCCGGAAACATGCGGATCAAAGTCGACGATGCGCTCAGAAGCCACAGATCATTGGTAAACAGAATTTTGTGAAACAGTGTGAACGCCCATGTGAAATCCACCGCGCAGACGGCGGCAATCAGAAGGATCGCGCCCGCCATTGCGCCCAGCGCCTGCCACGCTCCGCGAAGAAGCAGGATGGAAGCGTTCCATTTTTCCCGCAGGCATACGGTCAAAATCCCGATGGCAGAAAGCGCCCACGAAACGCACATTACCCTCCGGCAGAGAAAAACAAGGTTCCTTACGTCCACCATGTGCATGCGTTCCCGCTCGGAAAAATTCGCCCCGGAAAGCTCGTTTTCCCCTTTCAGATAGCCCGCAACCTCGCAGTTCAGAAGAGAAAGCTCTTCCTCCGAAAAGAGTGACCTTTCCGCCACCCGAAGCCGCACCTGATGGTATTCATAGGTATCCGTGCCCACAGCCACGGAATACAGCGCGGTAAGAAGCAGCGCGACCGACAAAAACAGCGCGCTGAAAAAAGCAACGATTTTCATTGTGCCGATACCTGCTTTTATGCAGAATGGATATTTTGAAACCCAAATCTCATCCGTCACTCACGAAACTGGCGGATCAGATTCGGATTGCTTGAGTGCAGAATACGGAGCGCACCTTTTGGTGTGCGCCCCGTCAAATCGTTGACAAAGTCAACGATTTGCCAGAGCCTTAAAAAGCCTGCAAGGCAAGGAAGCAAACTTGCAGTCAAGGGAGCTTACATGGACGTAAGTGACCGCAGCCTGCAAGT
>SVHC01000061.1 GCA_015056055.1 Clostridiales bacterium
CATGTTTGCCCTGGCAGACTATGTCACGCCCAACGAGACCGAAACCGAGTTTTTCACCGGTGTATACCGCGAAGGTATGGATCTGGCAGACTGGCGCAAGGCCGCCGCAAAGGCCATGCACGACCGGGGTGTAAAGACGCTTATCATCACCATGGGCGAGCATGGCGCTTACTACAGCGGCCCGGACGGCGATTTTATGATGCCTGCTTTCAGCATCACGCCTGTGGATTCCACGGCTGCCGGCGATGCTTTCAACGGCGGTCTGGTTGTAAGCCTTGCTTCCGGCGCGGACATCAAAACAGCGATACGTTACGGAAGCGCCTGCGGAGCGCTGACCACCATGAAGCGGGGTTCTCTGCCGTCGCTGCCCACCCGTGAAGAAGTTGAGCAATTTTTGAACGAACATAAGGAGGTATGATTCCCATGAACATCGCGAGATATTTTGACGCGGCCGTACTCAAGCCCGACATGACTCCCGAACAGGTTGAGGCCGCCATCAAGGAGAGCATTTCTTTTGATTCCTACAGCGTATGCGTTCGTGGCTGCGACATTGATCTGGCTATGAAGCTGACCGAAGGTACCAACACCTGCGTTTCCTGCGTTCTGGACTTCCCCTACGGCTATGGCGGAATCGAAGCCAAGCGCGCTGCTGCAAGGGATTATGCATCCAAGGGCGTCAAGGACATCGACATGGTGATGAACTACGGCGCAGCCCGCGGCGGTGCATGGGATGTTGTGGAAGCGGAGATCAAGGCCGTTGTCGAGGAAGCCCACGCCAAGGGCGTCATCGTCAAGGTCATCTTTGAAACCAGCCAGCTGAACGTTGAGCAGATCTGCAAGGCTACCGAAGTCTGCATTTCCGCAGGCGCGGATTTTGTCAAGACTTCTACTGGCTTCAACGGCGGCGGCGCTACCGTCGAGGCTGTCAAGGCCATGCTGGACACCGCAAAGGGCCGCATCAAGGTTAAGCCCTCCGGCGGCATCCGCAATTTCGAAACTGCCAAGATGTATGTGGACATGGGCGTTGATCGCTTGGGCATCGGCTATACCAGCTGCAAGCCCATCGTAGAGGGCGGCACTTCCAACGAGGCCTATTGATCATTCCCGGTCTGGCATAAATAACGAAACGGTGTAGCCTGGCTATGCCGTTTCTTTGCCAAGGGCCAATTTACCCTCCCCTGCTCAGGAAAGGAGCATACCTATGAAAAAACTCTTCGGTGCTGTGGAAATCGGCGGCACCAAACAGCAGCTGGCGGTTATTGACGAGACCGGCAGGATTCTGGATTTGGTCTGCGGAAAATTCTCCCTGCCCAACGGCGCGATTGATGTTCTCAACTGGATTGAGGCGAATTTTCCCGTGCTGCTGGGGAAGTACGAGGTCTGCGCCATCGGCGTGGGCTACGGCGGTATATTGGAGAGCAGCACCGGGCGAGTGCTTCTTTCTGTACAGGTGCCCGGATGGCAGAATTTCATGCTCCGAAACTGGTTTGAAGAAAAGTTCGGTATCCGTACCGTTGTGGTGAACGACACCGTATGCGGCGGCTATGCGGAATACATGCTGGGCAGCGGTCGGGGCTATAGAAGCTTTTATTACACAAACATCGGCACAGGCATCGGCGGAGCGATGTTTTTCGACGGCAAGACCTACGACGGCGTAGGCTACGGCGGCGTGTACATGGGCAACACCTATGTGGGCAATCCGCTGGATGTGCCCGGCAGCGTATGCAAGCTGGAGAATTTCTGCAGCGGCATGGCCATCGAAAAGCGGCTGCGGAGGCCCGGACGGGTTCCGGCGGATTCTGTGTTGATGGAATACTGCGGCGGAAATGTTTCAGGGCTGAGCTGTTATGATCTGAAAAAGGCTGCTGATGCAGGCGATGCATTCGCGCTGGCGGAGCTTGAGCTTTTTGCTTCTGTCTACGGTGTAACGCTGGCCAATTTTATTACCCTGTTTTCGCCCCAGCGGGTGGCCATTGGCGGCGGCGTTGCCAATATGGGCGAAGTGCTGATGGATCCCATCCGAAGGCACACTGCAAAATATGTCTTTGAATCGGCGCAGGGCCGGTACGATGTGGTTCAGTGCGAGCTTATGGATGAAAATGTGCTGATCGGCGCGGCGCTCTATGCCCGCGATGGATTCAACCCTATTTAAGAAAGGAATACGAATATGAATTTTCCCCACGAGATTTTCCCTTCCCTGAATGAAAAAGGCTATGATGAAAAATTCGCAGCCTTCTGTGATCATACCGTTCTGCGTGCCTACACCCCTTCTTCCGTGGTGGTTCAGTTCTGTGAAGAGGCCAAGAAGTACGGTGCAAAGGCCGTGTGCGTAAATCCTGTCCATGTTGCGCTGGTTCACAAGGAACTGGAAGGCAGCGGCATCGGTACGGCCACCGTTATCGGCTTCCCTCTTGGCGCCAATAAACCTTGCACCAAGGCCTTTGAAACCGCCGAAGCCGTAAAGGACGGCGCGGATGAAGTGGATATGGTCATCAACATCGGCGCATTGCGCGAAGGCAATTACGAGCTGGTGCTTGAGGATATTAAAGGCGTGGTTGCCGCGGCAGCAGGCAAGGCCAAGGTCAAGGTCATCATTGAAACCTGCTATCTCACCGATGCGCAGAAGAAGAAGGCCTGTGAACTGGTGATCGAAGGCGGCGCAGACTTTGTCAAGACCAGCACCGGCATGGGTACCGGCGGCGCGACCGTCCATGATATTGAGCTTCTGCGCGAAGTTGCAGGCAATAAGATCATGGTCAAGGCCTCTGGCGGCGTGGATACCCGCGAAACGGCTTATGCCATGATTCAGGCCGGCGCAGACCGCCTGGGTGTGAGCAAGGTTCCGCAGATTGTCAACGACGATGCAGGCATGTACTCGGCTTCCAAGGGCAATCAGCCTCCGAAATTTGATTAAAAGGCTGGAAATGCTCCATTCTTTTTGAATGGAGCATTTCGCTGTGAGTTGCAAAGTATTTCTTCGGAGTGAAAATATATGAAAAAGATAAATCCGGCGCATCTGGCCGCAATGATGTCTCTCACCAATTCCTGTCCCTATTATCGTCTGCTGGGTATGCGCATCGTTGAATTGGGCAGCGGCTACTCCAGAGTTGAAATGGATGTGGATATGAGCAAACACGGCAATCCCTTCGGCTCCGTTCACGGCGGCGCCTATGCTTCGCTGATTGATGTGGCAGCCTATTGGGCAGCCTACAGTGATCAGGCCGAGGATGCCGGTATGACCTCCCTCGATCTGGCTGTCACCAATCTTTCCATGTGCCGCGGCGGAAAGCTTACCGCGCATGGAAAGGCTGTGAAGGAAGGACGAAGTATTTGTCTGTCCGAGGTAACCATTACCGATGATACAGGTAAGCTTATCGCGCATGGCACCAGCAAGCTGTTAATGCTCAATGGCAGACAGTCTGCCGCGGACGCTCTTCGTGCCGCCGGTCGCAGCGAGGTACCGCCCAAGTTTCTCAATAGTGAGAATGAATAGCTGAATACGCAATCTAATGATTGCGATATGAGCTTTCGGAAATATTGAACAATATCAAGCCGGATACCTCACATGCGGTATCCGGCTTGATATATCTGAAATTTACAGGCAAGGTGCATTCGCTTGCAATTCAGCAGATCAATGGTCTGTGATCTAAAATGCTGCGTTTTCGGCCAAAATGACTTGTCGTGCATCCCTGTCGTTTCTTTTTCCGGGAAGGCACGAACCGATTTGCGCTCATCGGAGTTGCGTTCCAGATCTTCCGAGGTGGTATACCAGCGGTCTGTATCGCAGATTGTACCTTGTACAGGCAGATTATGTATATTTTGAATCATCGAAAGCTATCTGCGTTCCGGTTCTCTCTTAGATCTGAGCATTCGAGATTCATTTTGACGCTTAATCTCCTCATGATACGCAGCAAGTTTCTCACGGACAGACAGATGTTTTCTGGCTTCTTCAACGGCATGGTCAGCCGAATTGATTTGTTGTTCAACATCCTGAACAGCCCCGTCCAGCATATATCTGCGGAAATCATTACCGTAATGAGATTTGAGTTTTTTTACAAGCTTCTCCAAACTATCATTGCGGAGGAAATCCAATCTCTTGGAAACAGCATCAGCATCCTCTTTGTGAACGGCCTGCATCCATCTTCTGTAATCTGTCTGTCCACGCTGTAAGGCGAGGCTGTACTGCTTTTCTCTTTGATCAAGCTCGTCCAGCTTTTCTTTTCCTGTATGGATACGCTTGCCAACCTCCTGTATCTCCTTCTCGCTAGGATAATGCCGGGATTTCAGCAGGTTTTCCTTGGTTTTCCTTCGGCCTTCAAGCTGGTGGGCAAGCGAATCGATCTGTTCCGCAAGTTCGTTTCGCTTCCTGATTTGCAGGATGGGCGTGGCTTTGCGCTGGGCAATCAGCTTGTCGCGTTGCGCTGCCAGCTTTCTGATCTGATCCTGAATCCTGACGTACTGCACATAATCATCCAGAATCGGCTCCAGCTGGTTGAGTATATCCTGCTTCTCATTGAGAATCTGTGTCAGGTGATATTGCGCCTCCACCATGTACATCCAGTTCGATTCAAGATTCTCCGCAATGTTGGTCACGCTGCCACGAATCTTCCGGATCATCTCCACTACCATTTCCTTCAGACGGCGCAGCAGGGCGTTATCCTTGCGGATCTGGCGATTAGTTTCGCAGCGTTCAGAGATGATGCCTTTCTTCTCCAATGCTCTTGCCGTAACCCCTTCATGGATCGTGGGCTGTTCATCCAGACCGCGCAAAGCATGACTTCGCGGTCAACGCGCTCTCTGCTGCCGATTTCTTCCAACGCTCTGTTCACAGCTCCTGCCCAGCAGGTACGCCAGCTGTCCAGCATGATCACGTCGCTCCATCTTTCGCAAGTTGGATTCTGCCTGCCGTAGCGGGTGCACTTGGGATATTTGGACGCGCGTTTATATCCCTGTGCTTCCGCTTCGGAGGGAACCATATACATCTTTTTCTTGCCAACCTTGTACGGATACTGTTTCTTCCAGCCTTCTTCTTGAGCTGCCTTGAACTCTGCGGCGGTGAAGCCACGTTCCTCTCCGTCTTTGACACACAGATATTCCTTCTCCGTTTTACTCTGCCATTTGCCTTTTTCATCCAGCGGGCGCAGCGCGAGCATGATGTGGGCATGTGGATTACCATCGCCCGTGTCATGAATGGCGACATCCGCGCACATACCGTCTGAAACGAAAAATCTCTGAACAAAATCGGAGAGCAGTCTTATCTGCTGATCGTGATTCAGTTCTATCGGCAATGCGAGGATAATCTGCCGTGCCAGCCTGCTGTCTTTAGATGTTTCCGCAGCTTCAACTGCGTTCCATAATTTTTCCCTGTCCGACCATTCAGCCGGAGCATTTTCTGGCAGAAAGACCTTCTCAAAAACAAGACCCTGCTTACGCGTGTAGTTGTGGTGGATGCCATCGTACTGGCTGGTCATTTCCGAACAGCTCATGTACGCAGCAGCGCCTACCGCCGTTCTTCCCGTAGTTCTTGTGATAACCTTGGCTTCAAAATGATAAATCGCTATGGACATACCTCCCGTCAATCCTGTTGGTTATGATCGTGACTTTCGAAACCACGTTGTTCCGCAGCCCAGCCCCCGTAGCCCATGGTTTCAGACGGTGAGCGTCTGAAACCATACGGGTGGGAAATGAAAGCGCGCGGGCAAGGCGGTTTCATTTCCCGTCCGTCGAGGCTCCCGCAGGAGCCGCAAGCCCCCTCGGAGAGCGCACGTTGGCCGAAGGCCATACCACCGCCTTTAGGTGGTGAGTAAGTGCGCCCTTCACAGGGAAAGAAGAAAACGAGGCGCTCCGGTTGATCCCGAAGCACCCCGCCTGCCGCTGGATTATTCCCGCAATTTGGTTTGGAGAAAGAGTTCCAGTTCGTCCAGATCGATACTCTTGATCTGCGGCAGCACCCGTTCCAGCGCCGCGCCTTCGCGGATCAGCCGATGGGTTCTGGCCCTGCGTTCCTTCTGCCGGCCGCGCGCCTGCGCTTCTTCCAGCCGGTGCTTTGCCTGTTCTAGTTTGATTCTATCTTCCATTTGCATCGCTCCCTTGCGTGTCCTAAAATGATTGTTGGCATACGAAAAGGACGGCCTGTGCAATCACAGACCGTCCTCAAATCACGCTGATATATGTTCCGTATTCTGTACCGAATACTGCTCCTGAAGCAGCTGCTGCCGTTTCGCCTGCCGCTTCTTTTCCGCGTATTTCCGTGAGCTTTTTCGGTTCGCTTCCCGCTTTTTCCGAAGTTCTTCCTGCTCTGCAATTTCCTCCCTGGTAGGTTCCGGCATTGGCGCGTCAAACCTGCCGATGAAGTTCAGATAAATCTCTACCTCCTGCACTCTTTCGCCGCTAGACTTGTCCGGTGCATGAACGATGATCTTTTCGATGAATTCGTTGATCATCACTGCTGTCAGCTCCGAAAAGTCCGTGTACCGCTGCGCCAGCTCCATGAAGCGGTCTGCGTTCAGGGTGTCCGCTTCAAAGGTTATGAGGTTCGTTTCGTTTTCCGTAAGTTGCGTTTCAAGTTCTACCTGTTCCCTCTCATACTCCGCCGAAAGCACTTGAAAACGTTTCTCCGGCAGCTTGCCCAGCGCGTAGGATTCGTACAGTTTTCGGATCAGCGTATCCAGCTCCGCAATGCGGCGCTTGTGTTCATTGATCTTCTTTTTCAAATCCTTCGCGCTCTGTTCATGCTGAATTTCCGAAGCCCGCCGCACCTGCTGAAAGAAGGCTTCTTCGTTTTCTATCGCATACCGGCTGACATTCTGGATCGTATCCAGAACCAGCGTCCGCAGCGCCTTTGTGCTGATGTAATGAGAGGAACAGAGCCGGTTCCCCTTATAATTGCTTTTGATATAGCTGGAACACTGATAGTTGTCCATCCTGTCCGCATGACGGTGATTGTACATCCGCTTTCCGCAGTCTGCACAGTACACCAAGCCCGTCAACGGATTGGCTTCGCCTATGGTATCCGTCCTGTGGGTGACGCTGCACAGCTTCTGCGCCAGATTCCAGGTTTCAGGATCGACTATGGCCTCATGGGTGTTCTTGAATATCTGCCAATCCTCCGGCTTGTTCTTCTTAGCCTTCTTGTCCTTATAGCTCTCCTTGTAGGTGCGGAAGTTTACCGTATGGCCCATGTATTCCGGCTTGGAGAGGATTTCCCGGACGGTTGTGCCGTGCCACGCCCAGGGTTCGGACATATTCGCACAGTTCTTGTGCGCGCCCTGTTCGCGCTTTGCCAGATAGACGGAAGGACGGTCTATCCTGTCCCTGCGCAGTATGTCTGCAATGGCATAGGGCCCGTTTCCCTCGATGCACAGCCGGAATATGCGGCGCACGACGGCAGCTGCTTCCTCGTCGATCAGCCAGTGATACTTGTCCCCCGGGTCTTTCCTGTAGCCGTATATCGGATGTGCGGTCAGCGGCTTGCCGGACATGCCCTTCGTTCTGAACGAGGCGGTAATCTTCCTGCTGCAATCCCTGAGATACCACTCATTCATGATGTTGAGGAAAGGCGCAAATTCATTGCTGGACTGGTTCGCGCTGTCCACGCCGTTGGCGATGGCAATGAAGCGAATACTATGCTGGCGGAAGAACACTTCCGTGTAGAAGCCGGTTTGCAGGTAGTCGCGCCCTACGCGGCTCATGTCCTTCACCAGCACTGCGCCGACCTTTCCAGCTTCGATGTCGGCAATCAGCCGTTTCCAGTCGGGACGTTCAAAGTTGCCGCCCGACCAGCCGTCGTCGGTGTAATGCTGGCAGTTTTCAAAGCCGTGCTGTTGGGCGTAGTCCTCCAGCATGGTCT
>SVHC01000062.1 GCA_015056055.1 Clostridiales bacterium
GGGAATGGCGGAATTGGCAGACGCGCTAGATTCAGGTTCTAGTGATCATTACGATTCGTGCAGGTTCAAGTCCTGTTTCCCGCACCAAAGTCCTGAAGCGCAAACTTCAGGACTTTTTATTTGTTGATCTGCCTGCGAACAAGCAGGCTTTTTGCTCCTTCGAACCCTTTACGAGGTGAAAAACATGGAATTTGTCCTTTCTAAGAAGCGTTCCGGACGTATCGCAGCCCTTGCGGTCGGCGTCATCGTGCTCGCGGCGATGATCATCGTCAGCATCGTCTTCAAGTGGCCCATCTATATCAGTGCTGTGATCCCTGCTCTGATGGCCGTCGCCACCTGGTTTGCCGTCGGCGTAAAAGTCCGGGTAAAAAACTGGTTTGGCATGATCATCCTTCAGCTGTTCCTGGCCTTTGTGGGATTCTTCCTGCTCCACTTCCCCTCCCTGAACGGCATATACACCTCGAAAAAGGCCTTCCTTTTTAATAACCTGCTGGCTGCAGCAATCCTTTTCCTGTTCCAGGCCATCACCGGCAAGATCAAGCCCTTCGGTTTCATCTGGATGGTATTCTGCCTGGGCTACGGCATTGTGAACCATGCCGTGTACATGTTCAGGGGCTCCATCATCAACATCAACGACTTCGGCTCCATCGGCACTGCTCTGAGCGTTGCAGAAAACTATGCCCTTGAGATGCACCCCTCCATCGCCATCAGCGCCTACCTGTTCGTCTGCGCAACGATCGTATTGGCGCGGTGCAGGATTAAGCGCAGCCGTATCTACCGCAGGAGCATCCGCGTCCTCGCCCTGTTCCTCGCAGTGGTCATGGCAGCTGCACCCCTCTCCTTTGTAAAGCGGATCAAGCCCAAACTGTGGCGCAACCGTGCCGCCGAGCACAACGGCATCCTGATGGAATACATTGCCGAGCTGCGCTGGCTGAACATCGAAGCCCCCGAAGGCTATTCCCATGAAGCCGTAGCCGCGCTGCTGTCCAAATATAATGAAGAAACTGCGCCCGCCGCCGTTTCCGATGCGGACAAGCCCCACATCATCGCCGTTATGGTAGAGGCCTACAGCGACCTCAATGTTCTCGGCGATGTGGGTATCACCGAAGACGTCATGGCCAACTTCAACGCCCTGAAGGATGAATCCATCCACGGCTATGCCTGTGCGTCCATCTTCGGCGGCAATACCGCCAATTCCGAGTGGGAGTTCCTCACCGCCAATTCCATGGCATTCCTGCCCGGCAGCACCATCCCCTTCCGCCAGTACATGAAGGAAAAGCACAATTCCCTGGTGGATATCCTGACCGAAAACGGCTATGAGTGCTACGCCATGCATCCCTTCCGTCCCACCGGCTGGGACCGCCACCTCGTCTATCCCGCCGTCGGCTTCAAGGAGAGCTATTTCATCAACGACCTTGAATGGGGCGAGACCGTGCGCGGCTTCACCTCCGACAGCGCCTATGTGGATCAGCTTATCGCCCAGTTCGAAGAAAAGAACGGCGACGCGCCCCTGTTCCTGTTTGGCGTGACCATGCAAAACCACGGCGATTACTTCTTTGAGAATTTCAATGCCGACGTTCATGTTACCGGCACCAAGGAATCCTATTCCAACGCCGACCAGTACGTCTCCCTGGTAAAGCTCACGGACGCCGCCATCGAAAAGCTGATCTCCTATTTCAGGAACGTGGACGAAAAGGTCCAGATCGTCATCTTCGGCGACCATCAGCCCAACCTGAAGCCTGCCTTCTACTCCGATCTCGGCGTAAAGGACGAGCAGACCAAGCGCATGATCCCCTTCTGCATCTGGAACAATTATGCTCCCGTTTCCGAAGAGGTTCCCGTCACCAGCATCAACTACCTGTCCGCCATGCTGCTTGAATCCGCAGGCGTCCCGATGCCCGCATATCATCAGTATCTGCTGGATCTGCAGGAGAAGCTGCCCGTGGTCAACAGCCTGGGCTTCGTCGCCGCCGACGGAACTACCGGCGAACCCGACGCCACCGAAGGCGAATATGCCGCCCTCATGAACGATTACCACATCCTGCAGTACGCCAATATGTTCGATACTACC
This sequence comes from Clostridiales bacterium, assembly GCA_015056055.1. Taxonomy (GTDB): domain Bacteria; phylum Bacillota; class Clostridia; order Christensenellales; family Aristaeellaceae; genus Alectryocaccomicrobium. The sequence goes on from SVHC01000062.1 coordinate 2,072, forward strand.
ATTGACGATTCCTATTTCATCGGCGCCGCCGCAGAATAACAACACACCCGGGATGAACCGCCTATGCCGTCCATCCCGGGATTTTTTCTACACCACATCTCCAAAAAATACTTGTAATCTGCATTGATATGTGCTATAATAGCTTTCGTTCCTTGCGGGAATGGCGGAATTGGCAGACGCGCTAGATTCAGGTTCTAGTGATCATTACGATTCGTGCAGGTTCAAGTCCTGTTTCCCGCACCAAAGCCCTGAAAACAATGAGTTTTCAGGGCTTTTCATTTGTTTTGGGCGGGTGTTTTGCGGGCAGGCTGTGCGCCAGATTTTTTCCTAGATTCTATGGAGGGAATCTAATGGGCAGGATCAAAATCTGTGCTGCTGAGGAACAGATCGGGAAATTGTTGTCTAGTGCGCAGGATGAATTTCTGCGGTATTGCCGTCTGAGGAACCTTTCGCCCCGGACGATTGAGTTCTATCGGGAGGACATCAGCTACTTCATCCGCTGGGCGAAGTTCCGGTTTGTTCATGACATCACTAAGGATGTATTGGATGATTTCGTGATCCATGAGATGGACAAGGGAAACAAGGTCACGGCGATCAACTCGCGCCTGCGCGGGCTGAGGGTGTTCTTCCGCTTCTGTTCAGACAAGGAATACATGGAGTTCTTCAAGTATCCCCTGCTGAAAGCGGATCAGGAACAGAAAGAGCCGTATACGGACGAAGAGCTGAAAAAGCTGTTGAAGCGTCCGAAGGGTACACAATGGACTGAATGGCGCAACTGGGCCATCGTGAACACATTCTTAGCAACCGGCATCCGCGCGAGCACGCTGATCAGCATCCGCATCAGCGACATAGACACCCACGAAGACATGATCTTCCTACAGAAGCTGAAGAACCGGAAGCAGCAGACGATCCCCATTTCCAAGTCGCTGAAGACGGTACTGCAGACATATCTGAAGCTGTGGACGCATGGAAAGGACGATTTTCTCTTCCCCACTCAGTCCAACACGCAGATGTCAGTGCATGGATTGGAGGCTGCAATCAGCCGATACAACCTGAGCCGCAAGGTCAGCAAGACGTCAATTCACCTGTTCCGGCATACATTTGCGAAGAATTACATCCTCGCAGGCGGCGGAATGCTACAATTACAGGCCATATTGGGCCATTCCACCCTCGATATGACGCGCAAATACGTCAATCTGTACGGCAAGGATGTACACCGGGACTTCGACCGACTGAACCCGCTGAACAACATTCTGAACTCAAACTGAACCAACTTCCATGCAACTATCAGGTATCTTTGAATCAACATCGAATCATCATTCAAGCATCTATTTAACATCTTTTGAGCATCTTTCCATACAGAAACCGTAGTCCGGGCAATGGACTACGGTTTTGTAGTATAGGTATTTTTGATGTCGTCAATATATTTCAGGAAAGCTTCCGCCGCCCATTCCGGTTTCAGAATCTTCGCGCCTGCGCCGAAGCCCAGTAGCCAGTTATAGAAAGCGTTCTCGATTTCAACATTGACATCTGCAACAAAATGAGCAGAATCGACGGTCGCATATTGAGCCTCTTTTGTTCCGAATCTTCGGATTACTTCATCCAGACAAGAGTTTTCAAACAGTATCGATACATGACGCCGCGAATTTCCATGGGACTGAAAATTGCTGCGAACATACTCTTGCAGATTCATTTGCTCATAAGCATTCTGACCATCCCTAGGTTTTCCTGTGGGCGTGACTTTTGAGATGCAGTCTATGCGGTATGTCTGCATTTGATTCTGAGAATCATCAAAGCCCAGCAAAAAGATATTGCCGTCTGAAACCAGAAACTTATAGGGACTAACCGTTTTTCTATTTATGTTTTTCAGCACCGGGCGGTGTTGCATTTCATCAATTATATATTCAGCATAATCGAACTCAATTTTTTCAGGGACATGCGGACCGCCGTTCAGGCTGAGGCTCATGGCATCATTTAGAGCAGGAATATTGTAGAAAACACCCGTTTTTTCGGTTTTTTCTTCCTCAAAGAGAAGGGTGGATTCCCATGATTCTTCTGCCTGCTGCTCGCTGATAAATTTGAAAAGGGACTTGAACAGCCGTTCCGTCTGGTCTTCCGATACGAATTTTGCAGAGCAAATGCATTGCGCCAATATTTGAATGTCCGTGAACTCAAAAGGACGGCGCTGCAAATAATAACCTTTTCTGTGGGGATCGTAAACAATCGTCTGGTATTCGCCGGTATCATCATTCTCCAGCAGTTCTTCTGCCTCCCAAAGAGGATAATCACCCTCTAAAGGCAGCATTAACCGATTGATTTCCTTGATATCCCTATAAATGGAACGCCGCTCTGCGTCAATATAAAACTCTGCCAGCAAATGACTTATATCGCGGGCGGACAACACATGATTTTCATCTGAATACTTCCAAAGGTAAGCAAGAGTCAGAAACGGTTTCATTTTCTGATCCGCTTTTCTGCCTCGGTTGTCTTTATTACCCTGCCAAGAAAAATAACGTGCCTCACGCTTTCTATGCTTCTTGGGGGTCTGATCTTCGGACATGCTTATCCCTCCATGCAAGTATTATGCTTATTATACCATAAACAGCGGATAATTCCCATTCTTCTTTTACTGCGATTACAGACTGATTTTTAGATTATGTACAGCGCCGCCAATAGACTTCTCTACGATATCAGCCACTGCCCGTGCAATATCGTCATGATGCATTTTCTGACCATTGAAATATGTTTCAAATTCCACAACCAACTTCTCTCGGAATTGATCCAGATAGTCCGCAACGAGCTGAGGGACTGCTGTGCGGACGAACTTTTCCGTCACAGTGAAATAGTCGTATATGTGTTGTTCATGAACAGGGTTCTTTTCGTTGCTTGCCATCATGGTAATTTCACGCATGATGCAATTCAATCCTTGATAATTTGCCATAAGGCACCTCCTTTCTCACTACTTCCCTGAAAACAGAAAGCAGAGGATCCAAATAATAATTATTGATATATATAAACTGTATTTTCTGGACTGCCGACCGAAGGATTATCATCATTCTATCCCGCGCAAGGCGTCATACATCTTTTCTGCTCGGTCTAAACGTGCAGGTTCGTGCTCCTGAAAGTATATGAGCAGTTTGTCGATGTTGTCCGGCGAAAAACGCATTGCACCGCAGTTCCATTTATACAGGGTATTTCGATTGATGCCAGCCATCTTTGCGACGTCTTTGATACTGTTGCCTTCGATATCAAAGGCAGTGCGCAGGATGGTTTCGAGTTGTGTGTTTGTACGGATTTTCATGTGTTCACCTCCTGTATTATAAGTACAAAATATACGCTGGTTCTCATGTTTTTTCTGCATCAATAAAATCTCAGCGTCTTTTCATTCCGTTGTCACTACACAAAAGAATCCCCCGGCGAGGGTAAACTCGCCGAGGGAGAGAGGATAGATATGTATGGATTTTCGTTGAGTAGAGGGCGAGAATCAGTTAGTGATTCAATTTGCTGAATTATTGAACTGTCCCTTGTGTCATTTTATATCGAGTTGAAAACCGATGGCTTTGATCAAAGCTCTTTCTGCATCTGCTCCACATAACTCTTGTAGCTTCATCGCACTATTTTCGTTAATGGACACATATTTTTCCAAGACACCAATATTGTGGAGAACATGGGTCATTCCATATGCTTCGCATGTTCCACTTATATGCAAAGAAATAGTTCCACGATTCTCACACAGGCCAAATATGAAAATAGTTCCAAAGTAACTGTTGGTGCAAATTTGGTGTAAAACGATTTCAAACACCATAAACGATACCCCACGATCTCCAACGAAATCCTATTCTTTCCCTCACGATATCCAACGATATCTACGATTTCAAACGAGATCAGACAAGACCTACGCTAGAGCTATAACTTCAAGCGCTAATCCGCTTTATACAGAAATCCTCGAAAACTGTGTGTTTTCGGGGATTTTTGTTGTTTTGGGGTATGGATGAAAAGATGATACAGGCGCCTCTGCTGTTGCTGAAGCAGGGGCCTTTTTGCGTCCGGAACCGGAAAACAGCTGTTTTCTGCAACTTTTGGCGCAAAAAACAGCGCTACGAAAAGCGCAGAACCCTTATTGTAATACTTTTTGCAGCGATTGACAACGATTGCGGCTTGTGCTATGATTACCCCGTAAATTGGGTATTGTCACTATCAATGGAGAGAGGATGTATCTGAAATGAAAAAATTGAGAATCGGCATGGTCGGCGCAGGCAATATTGCCAAGACCCATCTTGCCGCATATCAGAATGTTGAAGGTGCTGAAATCGTAGCCATCTGCGATATCAACGCGGAAAAGCTCGCAGCGACCGCCGCGAAATTCGGCATCGCCAAGACCTATGCCAGCGAGACCGAGATGCTGGCGAATGAAGAACTGGATGCTGTAGACGTATGCGTATGGAACTGCAATCACGCCGTTTGCTCCATCGAAGCGCTGAACGCGGGCAAACATGTTCTCTGTGAAAAGCCCATGGCAACCAATGCCGAGGAAGCCCGGCAGATGCTGGACGCCGCAAAGAAGAACGGCAAGCTTTTGATGATCGGCTTCGTCGTGCGCTTCTGCGATGAGTCCCGAATCACCATGGACTTCATCAACAACGGCTATCTGGGCGACATCTACTATTCCAAGGCCACCTACCTGAGAAGGCACGGCGCGCCCGGCGGATGGTTCTGCGACAAGTCCCGTTCCGCAGGCGGCCCCGTTATCGATCTGGGCGTTCACGTCATCGACATCACGCGCTATATGATGGGCAAGCCCAAGGCGCTGTCCGTATACGCTTCCACCTCCAGCCTGCTGAAAAACCGCCCCTATCTGAAAACCGATGTCGGCTGGAAGCCTGACGACGCCTCCAAGGATGACATTTACGATGTTGAAGACTTCGCGGTTGCGCTGATCAAGTACGAAGGCAACAAGACCACGCTGCTTGAGACCAGCTACAGCCTGAACGGTCAGTCCGCTGTCAACAAGGAGCTGTTCGGCACCAAGGGCGGCATCAAGCTGCACCAGAGGACCAACACCGCGCCTACCGAGATGACCATCAGCACCGTCGTGAACGACTATCTGGCGGACATCACCCCCGATATCGAAAACTACATCGACAGCAAGGAGCAGTTTACCGCTGAAATGGAGCATTTCGTAGACTGCTGCCTGAACGGCACCCCCTGCAACGCAAGCGCGGAGGACGGCCTCGAGATCATGAAGATTCTGGACGCCATCTACGAGTCCGCACGCACCGGCCACGAAGTGGTTATCGAATAACAGGCTTTGATGTGGGGTTCATTTGGTTGATTTCCACATCTGCACATAAATAATGATCCACCGGCGAAGCCGGTGGATCATTATTTATGCGGATTTTTGTTTATTTTGCCATTTCTACGGCGATGACGGCTGCGCCGATAATGCCTGCGTCGTTTTTGAGGCCGGAGGTGGTCAGGCGCGCGCGGTCGGGCTTGTCGAGCTTTGCGCGGATGGGACCGAGGAGGTTTTCCTCCTGCTTGGAGATCGCGCCGCCGATGATGAAGGCTTCAGGCTGGAAGATATTTTCCAGCGCGTTCAGGCCGATGGCAACGAACCCGGCGTACCGGTCGATGATCTCCGCTGCGACGGGACAGCCCTTTTCCTTTGCCGTGAAGATGTCGGGCACGGAGATTCTGCCATGGG
>SVHC01000063.1 GCA_015056055.1 Clostridiales bacterium
GGGATTGCCCATGTGATTGCCAATGATCTCATGGGTGGTCTTCAGTTCGTTCGTGCCTTCGATAGATGCTTCCTCCAGCAGGAAAGCAGCCAAACGCTTGTCAAAGCTTTTCCACATGATCTGCTCCACAAGCCACATGACGTCGGAAAATCTTGTCGCCATGACTTCGTTGGTAAAGTTGGACAGAGGCGCAGATTCATCCATGAGCTGCTTGTAGGTCTCAGCCGGAATCACCCAGAGTTCGGTATCCTTCTCCGCTTCAATTACAACGTCGAACTGAATGGAGCGCATCATGCAGGATGCGGAAAACAGACAAAGATCGCGTTCAAACAGCCTGTAGATGGTGATCTCGCGTCCGTCCTCAGACAGGATAAATGCCCGAAGCTGACCGCTGCGGACAAGGAGAAGCCCGGTGCAGTCCGCATCGCCATTATGAATCACATCGCCCTTGTTCACCTTGCGGCTGAAAACGCTGCCCGAAAGAACAGCTTGCTGCTGAACCGTCAGACGATTCCATACAGGAAAAAATGATGAGAACTCCATGCAACCCCTCCTGGTCTTGCTCGTCGCAAACTTGTTGCTTCGTTCCTTTTTGTGGCATAGGGCGGAATCAAAATGCAAGATTGGGAACCTTATTCATTCGTCGCGCCGTTTCGTGTTTTTTGCATCTTCATAAAGAAGCGGAAGAACATGATGGTGGTAACGGCAGCAGCGACAATATCCGCCACAGGCTCTGCCAAAAAAACTGCGAAAGCCTTGTCAGCAAAGAAGTTCGGCAGAATAAAGATCAAAGGAATCAGCAAAATGACTTTGCGGAGCAGCGCCATGATCAGGCTGATTTTCGCCTGTCCCAGCGCCATAAATGCCTGCTGACAGCTGATCTGGAAGCCTACGGAAAAACCACAGGCAAGAAAAACCCGGATAGCCCACGCGGTGTATTCCACCAGACCGGTGTCACTGGTAAAGATTCCCGCAAAGAAATTGGGGAAAATCATCATAGCCGCCCAGAATACAGTGGTATAGGCTACGCATACGCCAAACTGACAGAAGAAAGCTTCCTTTACCCGGTCGTATTTTTTTGCACCGTAGTTGTAACTGATCAGAGGCTGCCCACCCTGGCAAACACCGGACAGGGGCATGGTGATGAGCTGATTGATGGACGTCAGTACTGTCATGGCGCCAACGGCCACATCGCCGCCGAACCTGGACAGCGAGGTAGTAAAGCTAATGGACAGAATGCTCTCGGTAGAAACCATAATAAAACTGGAAATACCAAGCCCCAGACAAGGCAGTATGACGCTGGGAACCAGCCTCATATTCTTCAGCCGCAGCTTCAGGATCGTCTTTTTGCCGGTCAAGAATCTCAAAATCCAAACAGCGCTGACCGCCTGACTCAAAACGGTCGCAATCGCAGCGCCTTTCACACCCATCCCCAAACCGAACATCAAGATAGGATCGAGCACAATGTTGATGACAGCGCCGATGACCGTAGTCAGCATGCTGATTTTGGCAAAGCCTTGGGTTGTAATAAACGTATTCATACCCATGACATTCAAAACAAACACGCTTCCCAGAATGTAAATCTGCGCGTATTCTGTCGCGTAAGGCAAAGTTGCGTCAGAAGCGCCAAACCACCGCAACAAATCAGGACATGCAAAATAGAACACACCGGTAAGAATGACCGCCAGAATCATCAGCACGGAAAAGCAGTTGCCCATAATCTGCTCGGCTTTTTCTTTATTTTTCTGTCCCATAGCAATGGCCGCGCGAGGAGCACCGCCTGCGCCTGCCAGCATAGCAAAGGCAGTGATGAGCATCAGGATTGGCGTAAATAAGCCCACGCCGGTCAAAGCGGCGCCGCCAATCTCCGGAAGGTGCCCAATGTAAATACGGTCAACAATATTATAGAGCAGATTGACTACCTGTCCAACCAATGCAGGAACCGCCATCTGCGCCATCAGTTTTTTTACAGAGCCAGTTCCCATATCCCGCTTCATATTTGCCATAAGGGATGCCACCTTTTCTTTTTATTCTGTAATAATCATGAGAAATATCCAGACAATCGCCAAACCTTTTCCCAAATGAGCTTCAAAACAAACGCCGAATGAACATATACGATACAATCAAACGCACCGATCTATTTATACGCCATATACTTTTCTGATTCTCATCATCCATATAATAGTTTCCTTCAATGATCCTTCCGGTTTCCAACGGCATCACTTTGGCCAAATCAAACTCAGCCAAGTTTCCGCTTGCAGCCAGTATATCTTCCGCGCTGTATGTCTGGTAATAACACCTCTCTCCCGCTTCATTCACAATATCAATACTAATTCGTTCAAGGTTTCCTCCGTTGGAATACACCTTTCCCTTAAAGTAGAAGCATTGATTCATCTGCATCTCTACCGAACCCGTTGTTACACTGCTGCTCGGAATTGCAGCATCATTGTTGCTGCGCACATTGAACAGATGCTGCTTTTGGAAAATGTATTCATCATTCATGTCATACGCAGCAATCCATATACGATATGTGTGTCCTTTTCAAGCATGGACGAACCAATATCGATTTGCGTGTCATAATATTCCGACAGATTCACAACTCTTTCTCCCGTATCTGCGTCTTCGGGATTTTCTGTCATATCACGCAAAGCCACTTTGTAGTAAATGCGTCATCGACATCAGACCAGCGAATCGTAAGGGCTGCAGCTTCTACAACCGAGTTTGCCTCCGGGAAGATAATATTCAACGCCTCCTCACTTTCTACAAAACTACCAATAGAATTAATCAACTCACTCTCAGCAGCCGAAGAAATTGCGATATATTCAGGCGTAAATACATACCCTTCCTTCTCAAAGCCAACGCCGTAATAGCTGCCCACCTTGACATTTTCCATGGACCACGCGCCGGAGGAGTTGGTGGTGGTGGAGCCGAAGGGGTAGTTGGTGGTGGGTCCTTTGTAGACGGTGACTGTGACGCCGGAGAGCGGGTTGCCTGCAGCGTCGGTCACGGTGCCGGAGAGGGTGGCGGGAGTATACTCAAAGGCCTCGGCGACGAAGGGATAGCCCTTGCTGTCCGCGAAGGTTTCGGCGTAGGAGCCGGAAACGCCGTGGATGGTGAGGGTGCCGGTGCTTACGTCGTTGAATGCGGTGGAGGCGATCGGAACGAAGCTGGTCTGGTTGCCTTCCTCGTCGTACTGCGGCTCAATGCCCTCAGGAATCCAGATCTTCTCCAGGCCCGTGCAGCCTGCAAAAGCGTATGCAGGAATAGACTGCAGGGAATCCGGCAGTTCGAAGTGGGTGAAATTGGTGCAGCTGCGGAAGGCCTGCTTAGGCAACTCCACTATGCCTTCAGGTATACTAATTGTCTTCAGTGCAGTGCCGTCGAAAATACCGCCATATGAACCGTATCCGTTCCTTGCAGAATCGTACGTAGTCGTCCAACCCACAGGATAGTTCATCTCTGCCAGTTTGCTGCAACCGTAGAATGCACGGTAAGACAGAGTCGTTACACTGTCAGGAATGTACAGCTCAGTCAGACTCGTACACCCCTTAAATGCTTCAGGATAGATTGTTTCCAATCCTTCATTCAATTCCACACTGGCAAGACGAGTGCATCCGCTGAATGCGCTAGAATAAATATTTCTAGTTCCACTCTTAAATGTTATACTGGTAAGGCTAGTGCATCCAGCAAACATACTAGAAGAAATATTATCCCAATTCGGCATTTCAATGGAAGTAAGACCAGTACAGTTCTTAAAATGAGAGCTTCCCTTCCAACCCGGATATCCATTTTCATCACCGATCGTAATACTGGTGAAGTTCGGACAATCCATAAATGCATGTGTCGGAATGGTTACACCGGAGGGGATATGCATCGTCTTCAAGGCAGTACCAGCAAAAATTCCACCATAGGAACCATATGTATTGGTCGCGGAATCGTACGTAGTCGTCCAACCCACAGGATAGTTCATCTTTGCCAGCTTGCTGCAACCGTAGAATGCACGGTAAGACAGAGTCGTTACACTGTCAGGAATGTACAGCTCAGTCAGACTCGTACAGCCTCTGAAAGCCTCGGGATAGATTGTTTCAAGCCCACTGTTCAGACTAATACCATGTAGATTAGTACAGCCGTAAAAAGCACCTGACCCGATGCTCTTCAGCGATGCGGGCATGGAAACACTGATGATACTCGTATTGTTCTTGAACACGTTCGAACCAATCGACTCAATCGTGTACTCTCCAATCAGACTCGGAATCACGACCGCCGTATCCGTGCCAGTATACGCAGTAATCCGGCCGAAATTGCCGGAGGTCTGCTCCACCGTGAAATACTCCGCCGCAGTCTCTCCGCGCTCGGTGATTCTCACCTTGCTGGTCTGCGCAGGCAGTTCATTACCCACGGCGTCCTTCGCCACGGCGCTCATGGTGTAGTCGCCAGCCGTCATCGGGACATAGGTAATCTGCTCCGGTCGGGTGACGGAGCCAGTGTATTTGGTTTCGCCGTTCAGCGTGACGGTATATTCATAGGTGACGGGTCGGCGACCGCCCTCGGTTTCCATCGTCCACGTGATCAGGTCGCCAGTCTTAGCCTTGGACTTGTCCACCGTCAGGGAAACAAAGCCCAGCGGGCCGGGGGTATACTTTTCGATATTGGTGATGGTGAAGCCGTGATATTCGTTGGAACCATCGGAGGTCAGTCGAATGGTGAATGCATTGCCGATAATCTCGATGCTCTGACCAGCCAATTCCGTTCCTGCATACTTGCCAATCTGAGTACCCATCTGATCGTAAAACCAGATATAGTCATATCCACTTTCGGTCTTGGTTTCCTCAGAGAAGATAACGGTCAAGCTCTCTACATTTTCCTCCGCCGCATAGACCCAGCTCTGATCCGTATTTGCCGCATAGGGATGGGCGGATTCGGGGTATGCGGTGCTGGGCACAACGGTCACAGCTGCACTCAGCTGCGCCGGAAGCACGACGTCAGCGCTGTCGCGTGCAATGACGGACAGCTTGTATTCGCCTGCGCGGACAGGTTTGTATTCGATGGCGTTCGGCGCTTCAACGGTGCCGGTCGCCACTTTTTCTTCGCCCAGCAGGACGGTGTAATCATAGTAAACCGGAGCCTTGCCGCCGGTGGTCGCAACCGTCCAACGGATGGTCTCGCCCGCGTTGACGGCGCTGCTTTCGGTGGTGATGGATTCGAAGGTCAGCGGAACGGCCTTCTTGGGCACGATGCTGTCCAGCTTGAAGCCGTAGTAGGCATTGCCGCCATCCCATGCCTCGTCGCTGGTCAGGCGCAGTTTGAAGCCGGTGCCGTCGATGGTGACGGACTGACCCGCCAGCTCCGTGCTGGAATATTTGCCGATTTCTTCGTCATCCAGCGTGTAGAGGTAGATGAAGTCGTAGTCCTCTTCCGTTTCGGTATCGGCAAAGAACGTGATGGTGACGCTTTCGGTGCCTTCGCCGGCATCGTAAGCCCAGGTGTAGTCGAACTCATCCGGATAGGGATGGGCAGATTCGATCACGGACGGATCAGGCTCGTTCGACTTGATCAGACCGAGCTCGACGCAGCGGTCATAGGCATAGCAATTCTCCGGAACGGTGAGCGCAAACTCGCCGCAGCCTTCAAACGCATCTTCTGCGATGAAGGTCAGCGAATCCGGCAGAACCAGTTCCGTCATGGAGCTGTCCGCAAACGCACGGCTGCGGATTTCCGTTGTGCCGTCTGGCACGACACCCTCTCGATGGAGGTGTTGCCAGCGAACGCCTCTTCTTCGATGATCTGCAGCGCAGACGGCAAGGTCAGCGTTGCTACCGCTTCGGCGATGGCACAGATGTCCGCGCTCAGCAGCATCAGTACCAGAAAGATTGCCAGCAGTCTTCTCAAGTTCCCCTTCATACTCCCGCTCCCTCTCAATATATCGTTCTCTATATTGATTACACACAGTTAGAATATACCATTTTTATTATAACATGGAATTCGCATTTCCTCAATCTGGATTTGATCGAATTAACGTATGAACGGGAAGATAGAATTATGGAAATGTGGTTTGTTGCAACTGTCTGATATAATGCAGATGTGCCTTTGTTCATTCATGCAGGATATAATAATCAGCACTATATATAGAAAAATACCCTGCCGCACTGATTCTTTCAATGCAACAGGGTGAACTCTGTATTTATGGAATTGTTCCTTATTCACTGATTTTGATCAGCCCCATATCCAGCAGTGCAACCGCCATCAGGCTAAGCAGACTGTACTGCTGACTCTCCTTGCTCTTCGCTTCCTGCCATTCGTATATCGCACTGTTATTCTCTGCAAAATGATCAAGGCTGTTCATGAAGGCTTCATTCTCTGTGTTCACGCCGATCATTTCCAGACTGCGGAACAGTTCATCTGTACGGTAGAGAATGGTATGTTCATTGATATTATTCGCCAGTAATCCATCTTCATGTAGAGCGCGTTTCAGATCGGAACCGCTTTGAACACCCTTTATCCTGCAGTACTGAATGCTGTTTTCCAGCAGATTCATGCCAACAAAACTCTCGATGCACGGATAAGACAGAAGGAGCATGCCCTGACGGGTCATGTCAGCATTTATGTCCCGGGCGCTGGCAAGGCTGCTGAGCATATTTTGGATGAACGTTTCATCGGTGTTGGATGCCGAATCGCGGTCAAATAGATAATAGATGGCGGCATTATCAATATCCAGTTGATAATCCTCAATCAGCATTGTGAACATGCGGCTGAGGAATTCATTATCCTTATCAATAAACTGAATGTTCGATTCCTCAGTATTGATGACTGTGATCTTGGAATGCAAATCATCCGTTCGATGAAACACACGGTATGCGCCGTTGCGATACAGGCGATCCATCTGATAGCCGAAAATACCAGAAAACACCTTGTAAATCAGATTGGGTTCAGTTTTCTCGCCTTCCACAATGAACAGAACCTGACCGATGCGCTTTCCCTTCTGCAGTTCAGATTTCATTGTATTGAGGCAATCCACTGAACACACCGCCCAAATACATCTTTTCGTAGTTCTGCCCGGTTCTCGGCTGTTCGGAAGAGAAGCGCACAATGTTACTGCCCTCGGCATCGAAGTTCACGGCGTACAGTTGATCCGGGCGGAACAGACTGGAAGTATAATTTCAGATCGTTTTCCGGATGCACAAGTCATCATTGCGGATATTGGCCCCATCATCGGTGCACATGAAGGGCCAGGTGTGCTGGCACTCATTTACTTCGGAAACAATAGATAAAGGTGAAATACGATCATGAAGAAGAACGACAAGAAGCTGAATTCGATTCTGCTCTGTATTGCAGAGCTGCTTATCGGTATTTTGCTGTTGATCAAGCCTGTTGGCTTTACCCGTGGTATCATCATTGCACTGGGCGTTCCGCTGACGCTGAAAGGCATTGGCTA
>SVHC01000064.1 GCA_015056055.1 Clostridiales bacterium
AACCAGATCCTTCTCAAACTTGGTACGGAACGGTGTGTTGCCGATAGAGTGTATCTGACGCTGAAATCCATCCTGTGCATCATAAACGATCATACCGCCGCTTTTTGTACCGAGGTGGGAGTGATAGTCAACTCCGAAGAAAATATCCATAACACAATCTCTTTTGGAAACTGCTCCGAAAAAACCTCCCATTAGCGAAAATCTCCTTTTATATTCACAATTTTTTGAACGAATATAAGTGCCTTTTGGCAAGGTTTGTTTCGAAAAACACTCACCTCACCCATTATGACCTTTTTGTTATACTACGAAATCACCTGCTTTTCAATATTTAATGAAAAAACAGAGGATCATAGTGGTTTGTTATCTATCTGTCATGCCAATCTGCCCAGTATTTTTTGAAAATTGGATTATACCTCCGTAAGCGTGATTGTAGGACATTGTCCGCTCATCGCCCGTCATTTTTCCTTAAACCACAAATCTTCAATATGAGGTTAATACAATTTAAGCATTTTACCGTCTCGTAAAATTCATATTTATCGAACTGATTATATCATATAATTATGAAATTTTCCACCATAACGAAAAGGCGGGGTTTATTCAACCTAAATCTCTGTTCCGCTTTTGAATCGGAATGTTATTCTGTTTTTTACGATGAAACTATTCTTTTTGACAATGAAATTTATCTCCACAATGAAACTAATCTTTTTTGAGAAAAATTTCATTGTGATATTCGGATTCTTTATTCCTGCTTTTTTGCAGTCCCGCAAGGTGCGAAAAGCGGTGACCCATACCAACAATGAAATTGTTCTTTTGCGCCGGAAATCTGAAAAGCCTTATGACACAAGGGTTTTTGCAAAAGGAAAAAGCACGATAGTTGCAATACCAATGGTATCATAACTATCGTGCTAATATGGTGCTGAAAGCGGGACTCGAACCCGCACGCCCATAGGACAGGAGATTTTAAGTCTCCGGCGTCTGCCATTCCGCCATTTCAGCAGGAAGAAGCCGCAATGGGCTTCTGAATTATAAAATTATTCCTTTTCGGCAAGTGCTGCAAGAATCATGCCCTGACCGTAGGTAATCAGCGCGAATACCAGACCCAGAATCCACACGATACCGGCCACATACCAGTTAACGCTCATAGACATAATTTCCGACATTTTGGTCATTGCACCGGCACCAAACCAGGAAACCACTTTACCCGCAAGAACGCCGCCAACCATAAACGCAACCATAACGCCAATGCTCAGAACACGCAGTGCAACGCTCATCGCATATCGTGCTTTTGCACGAATATTTTCCATATTCTTCATGGCATAAGCCCCTTTTCGAGAATCTTGTTTATTATACCCCTGATACCAATTTCTGTCAATCCCCTGCGAATCAGTCGCGCTTTACTTCTTTGGACCAGTCATACTGATCCGGATTGGGGGTAACCCACGGTACACGGGTCGGTTCGGGAGTGGCATCCGGTTCTGCATAATGGATGGGATTCTCCGGATCGGGATCGCTGGGATCCCAGCCATAGCCCTTCACAAGCTCCGGAATTGCATCCAGAAGCTGCTGCTTGAGTTCCGGCATCTCTTCACCCGTAACAACGCGCACGGGCGTTCCTTCCGGGCAGTTATCCTGAATCCATTTTGCATCCTTGCACAAAAGGCGTACACAGCCGGAGGATACATTTTCGCCCAGCTGGCGATATTTATACAGGAAAATGTCATTGGAATTCTTGGACTCGTACGGAACCGAGTGCAGGAGGAAATATCCGGTAATGCGGCTTGCATACTTGGCGTACGTTCCGTCAAGCATCAGCTTCCATTCGTACTTCGTCTTCAGCGGATACAGACCATCCGGAAGCTTGCCGTGCCTGTAACCGGACGAGCAAATCATGTGCTTCACAGGAATCGTGTACATGCCATCCTCATCCAGTGTATAGACTGTTACGATCTGAGCCTTCTTATTAATTTGAATCAGATACGGCAGCTCGACCGCGACGTGCGCAGGAGTCGGAGTGGGTACCGGCGTAGGAGTGGGTGTAGGTACCGGAGTCGGCGTCGGCACCGGCGTGGGCGTAGGAGTCGGAACCGGAGTCGGCGTGGGAGTGGGCTCCGGAGTCGGCGTGGGAGTCGGAACCGGAGTCGGCGTTACGTGAAGCACAAAGTTCACATCAATTCCTTCATCCGTTGCCGTGGGGCGGGCAATTGCAAACAGGAATACACCTCCGACAATTACCACAAAGAACAAAAACATCATCAGCGCAGCAACCGGGCTGGTGCGCTTCTTGCGTGATTTACCCATCCAAATCCTCCGTTTAATCCATCCACTCGGGTTTTGTATATCGAATCAGTTCAAGGAATGCGATTCCTTCCGGCATTTCTGCAGGCTTCACTTCTTTAAGTCCGCATTCCATTACAACCGGAATACCGGTCTGCTCGGAAACCTTCCTGAGCATTTCTCTTCCGTACAGAAGATTTTCCGTTTCCGTCAAGTGGGCAACATTGGCGTTGTTGATAAAGCCGGTAACCGGGAAACGCGCGCGAATCTGAATCGCTTCCATCATTTCAATGATGCGCTCTTCATTTTCAGACCTCGGTCTGTACGGATTCACCACTGCAAACAGATCCAATCCGAACCGGTCAAAATACGGCTTAAAGCGTCCCAGAGCACGCGCACCTTCATCATCGCCGCCAACATCCAGAATTACAGTGGAACTTTCGTCCAGAATCGCCGCATCGATATGCGCGCTCAGCGAAGGAACGTCTACACCGGTAGCGGCAAATTCCGGTTTCACCAGCTTTACGCCGCATTCTTTCAGCTTTTCCGCATGCTCTGCACTGCGGAAATAGGGGTTCACAATATCCAGGTCCACAAGCGTGACCTTCTGCGTTTTTGCAAGTTCAATGGCCAGATTCATGGCAATTTCGGTTTTTCCGCTGCCATAATGGCCTACAATTGCTTTAATTCGTTTGGAGCCGATCATACATCGTCCTCCTCATTATCCTTTCCTTCAAAAAACATTCGTCTTTCACGTCGCGAGAGCGGACGCGCTTCTTCTGTTTGGTTTATCGGTTGCGCTTCTTCTGCTGCGTTTCTTTCCGCTGCGATTTCTTCGCTTGCAGACGGTTCCGGACGCATATAACGACGATACTTTTCATCATCATTCGAAAAAGCGACCGTAGTTTCTTTTCCCTTTTGTCCCATATCATAAGACGGTGTACCGTATCGTGCATCTGCTGCATTTTCCTGAGCGACAGGTACATGTCTTACAGGGCGAACAGCCGGTTCGTCAAACAACTCAGCCGATTCGCTCATATCTTCCATTTCGGCAAAGAAACTTTCTTCGTTTTTCAGCGAACTTGTAAACCGCGGCGGCTGTACACGCGATACTGCCGGAACCGGAGCCACCCTGCGCACAGGTTTATCTTGTGCAACAGGGCGCTTCTTTTTAAACCAGAGCCAGTACGGGCGCCAGCGAATCATCCATATCAGCCAGTCAATCACAAGTCCGGCCAGAAGCAGAATAATCAATAGCGCGATCCAATTGTTTGAAAACCATCGAAACAGACTTACGCCTGTTTCTCCTCCACCCTGAACCAGACTCCAAACAATATCCGTCAGCCATTTCAGCCAGCCTAAAAGCGTCTGGATCAAAGCGTCAGCAAAGGGGCTGTTTCCCACAGGAAATCACCTCTCTTACTTTTCCTTCGCTTCCTCAATCCGCACACGCATGCTAGACGGCGCAAGATTGAAGGTAACCTCATCCGTTTCATCCTCAGCCAGCCTGAGTTCGATCGGCACATCGTGACTGCCTACACCATAGGTTTCAAGGTCAACAGTTGCAATCAGGTCATCCGCCGTCAGGTTTTCAACACGGCTGCGCGGACCGGTAACAATAACGGTGATCTCGGATTCCAGTTCTTCCATAGACAGGCTGTAATCGGCGCTCATATTGATATATCGTACAACGACTTCACCGACTACGCGGGAAATGCTCTCTTCCGCCACCTCAATCGTCACATATACCTGCTGCGGCGATACATTTTCAAAATTTGTAAGGCTGGAAACCGTAGCGCGGGTCGTGTATGTGCTCTTAAGATTCGAAGCCGATATCGGCACAATGCGCAGAATCTCCAGACTTTCCAGAAGGCTTGCATCCGCCGCTACCGTCACGGATGCCGGCGAAATCGAAATGCCCGTTATTTCGTATCCATCTGCTACAGTCCCCTTAAATACGTCAGCCACTTCCGTAGAAACAGGGACATTCTTTGTCGGGAAAACTTCCATGCGGATAGAAGAGGATGCCGAAGTTCGGGATAGAACATTCGTTGAAAGTATTTCCCCATTTTCGTCTACAAGCATCAGCGTTGCTGAGCGGTTAAAGGAAACCAGTCTGTCCGTAACATCGACCTGTGCCACAGCCTCAGTCAATTTCTGAACAACACTTGCAGGACCACTGACTGTAATCTGCGACGGATTGATATTCGCCACATTATACCAGTAGTCATCTAGCACATTACCAACCAGCTCTACATTTACAGGCACATAGCGCGTGTCCAGTTGTTCTACCTGAACTTCCAACGAAGCCGGCCAAATTTTTGTAACCTTTCCATAAGGAGTGGATGCCTTCAAGGAAACGAGCTGCGTACCCGTGCGCGTAATGTTGCTCAAATCCAGTTCAACATTCACGTTTTCCTTTGTGACCATGGCATAGTCCGACTGGGGCACATCAATTTCCACACTGATATTTCCCAGATAGGCGGATACATCCGTCAAAAGCGCAAGATTGTTGCGCTGCAGAATTGTCTGCCCTGTAACCTGCACACCTACGCCGGAAATTGTCTTTGCGCGGGTGATGGTATCATCGTTTGAAACTACATAGCTCCACACAAAAATCGCAATCACAACAGAGGCAATTTTCATGCCGATGTCTGTCGTAAAACTCTTGCGGAATTTGGGCCACAAGCGTTTGAACAATTCTTGAAGAGCATCAATGTCAATATACTTATTCATTTGCCTCCTCCTTCCGCTTAAACAGATTCATAAGGAGAGGCGCAGAATTGCCCTCGGTGAACACGCCGTCCAAAATCGAGCGCAGACCTTTTGCATCCAGGTGACGCGTAAGCTTTCCCTCGCGCGCAGTGGAAATAATGCCTGTCTCTTCCGATACAATCAGTACGATTGCATCAGTTGCCTCGGAAATACCCAGTGCCGCGCGGTGGCGCGTACCAAGTTCCCTGCTGACACCCGAATTTTCGGTAAGCGGCAAAATACATGCTGCCGCCGAAATACGTTCGCCCTGAATGATCATAGCACCGTCATGCAGGGGCGTGTTGGGTTCAAAAACATTCTCAATCAGCGGTGCGGAAATCTCAGCATCCAAACGCGTTCCCGTTGCCATAATGTCTTTAAGACCGGTTTCACGTTCCAGTACAATCAATGCACCGATGCGTCTGCGAGAGAGGTTCGTGAGCGCTGTGACCAATTCTTCCGTTTCGCGCTTGTTTTCTTCCTCCGGTTGGAGACCGCCAAAGATTCCCTTTCCGCGGATACGCGATCTGCCTAGCTGCTCCAGAAGCTTGCGCAGCTCCGGCTGGAACAGAATCATAATGACCAGCAGTCCGCTTCCTACCAACTGCTGCATAATATTACTCAGAACATTCAGCTGCATCAGTTCTGCCGTCCATGCAACGATCACAATCGCTGCAATTCCCTTGAACAGTGCACTGGCACGGGTACGGGTCGCCAGCTTAATACCCTGATAGATGAGGATCGCTATAATCGTTACATCCAGAATATTTCGCCAATCCGGCCGCAAAAACAAATTTTCAAATAATGCCATCGCCTGTTTCCAAAGCGCTGCCAACTGTGCCAAATCCTCACCCCCATATTCTATGCCACCTGATTCTATTATAATACAAAAGTATACATAGAAAAATGCACATTCAGAGATTTATCCTGAATTTAAAGCATACCAAACCTTATGCTTATTTGAAACAGATCAGCCCGTTTACAAATTGCGGTCTTTACGCAGAATCGCATACAAATCCACGTCGACAAATTTT
Organism: Clostridiales bacterium; assembly: GCA_015056055.1. Taxonomy (GTDB): domain Bacteria; phylum Bacillota; class Clostridia; order Christensenellales; family Aristaeellaceae; genus Alectryocaccomicrobium. Next base: position 6,063 of record SVHC01000064.1, read on the forward strand.
CCCTTATTATACAGTCTGGAACGAAGCGTACCCTCGCGGCGCATTCCGACTTTACGCATAACCGCGCCGGAAGCCGGATTGTCCACCTCGTGCTGCGCCTCAATGCGGTTCAGATTCAGCCTTTCAAATCCATAGCGAACCACCGCGGACAAAGCCTCCGTCATGATTCCCTTCCCCCAGTAGGCGCGGGAAAGCGAATAGCCGACTTCCGCAGAATTGTTTTCCGCATTGTACCACATGAATCCAATCGTACCGATAATGCGTTTCTCATCCACAAGTTCAATGCCCCAGCTGCTCGGTTCGCCCATGCGATATTTGCGCAGCATATAGCGAATATATCCCCTGCTTTCCGCCGGATTCTGATGCGCCTCCCAGAGAACATGCTTTGCAACCTCCGGGTCACTGGAATAGGTAAAAATATCCTGCGCATCGCTCATGGTAAGCTTACGCAAAAGCAATCTCTGCGTGCGCAGATTCGGCATAGTGGCAAAAGGCTCTTCATATCCGTTATACATACAATCACACCGCCAGCATTATAATATTGCGTTCAAGCATTCAAATACGCCTTCCGAAGGGATGCTCTCCCCCGGAAGCAGCGCTCCGTAATATCCGTTCGTACTTACAGCAAGAGCAATACAGGCGCCTTCGTTGAAAATGGAATGGTCACGCCTGGAAATTCTGGTTCGCTCCGGATTCCACAGCGGTTCAAGCGGCTTCGAATCAGACACGCACAGAATCCTGTCGCATCGGCTTACGATTTTTCCATAAGCATCTTCAACCGTTATCCTCAGAAGAACGATTCCGTTTTGCTCCGGCATTGTCAGAGCAAATTCACTTTCAAACCGCGCATCTATATTCCGCTGCTCAATCACATTTCCCTGCATATCGTATGCCACAATATGATTTTTCTCATTTCCTGCCGCATTTTCCAGCACAAATGCCAAAATCTCTCCTATTGCAATACTTTTAATCCGTTCCTCAAATACAATCTTCACTTTGGATGCCGGTACTTCTTTCATGGCAAACA
>SVHC01000065.1 GCA_015056055.1 Clostridiales bacterium
AGTTAGAAAAGATACCCTCCGCACGGAGGGTCTTTTCTATATTGACACACTCAAATATTTATAGCTTGCATGCCTCGCCTGTAAAAGCAGCTGCCTCTAAACGTCTCAGGTTTAATTGTATTAAGTATTGACTTAATTGTTTTCAGTTATATAATTAAGTTATCGCTTAAATAAAGGAGTCTCTAATGGATATTGAAAGAATGCTGAAAGCTTTGGGAGAGCCCATGCGATTCAAGATATACAATCAACTTCTTGAAAGAAAGCATTGCGTCAGATCGCTGTCCAAGAAACTGAGTGTGACGGAATCGGCCATTTCCCAGCATCTGAAGGTAATGCGTGAAGCCGGATTGATCTACGGAGAGAAATATGGTTATCACACCCATTATCTGCCCAAACAGGACGCCATAGATATACTTACCGGGTTGTTTCAGCAGATGCAGGAAAAAGCCCGCACTGTTGATCGTGATATGACGGTCTGCAACTGTGAATTCCGAAAGGAGGAAGATGCAAAATGAACATCCTGCTTGACCTGTTCCTCACCTTTGCAAAGATCGGTGTATTCACCTTCGGCGGCGGATACGCCATGATTTCCATGATTGAAAACAACTGCGTAGAGCGAAAGAAATGGATAACCCACGATGAAATGATGAACGTGACTGTTATTGCCGAATCCACGCCCGGTCCCATCGCCATCAATGCCGCAACTTATGTAGGTTATAAGCAGGCCGGATTTATCGGAGCAGTAATCGCAACTCTGGGTATTGTGCTTCCGTCCTTTTTGATCATCTTCGCGATTTCTTCGCTGTTGGATCACTTTCTGGAAATCACGATCATCGCCAGCGCATTCAAGGGGATCAAAGTTGCCGTCGGCATACTGATACTCGATGCCGCCATCACGATGATCAAAAAGATGCACAAGAAACTTCTGCCCCGCGTAATCATGCTCTGTTCGTTTGCAGCAATGATGCTGATCAACATCTTTGCGTGGAATTTTTCATCCATCAGTCTCATGCTGATCGCTTCCGTTGTCAGCCTCACGATCTTCTGCATCAAAGGCGCACCTGAGCAGAAAGGCGGTGCAAAGAAATGATCTATCTTGATCTGTTCCTTGGCTTCCTTCGCGTCGGCATGTTTGCCTTCGGCGGTGCATACGGCGCAATCCCACTGATCCGCGATGTAGTGCTTTCCTACGGATGGCTTTCCGATGAAATGCTGGCCTACATGATCGCCGTCAGCGAAAGCACACCCGGCCCCATCATGGTCAACCTGGCAACCTATGTAGGCAACAGTCAGGCAGGACTGCTGGGCTCGATTCTGGCAACGCTTGCGGTTATCCTTCCGTCGTTCATCATCATCCTGTTGGTGATGGTTGCGCTGAAAACGCTGCTGAAGAATAAATACGTCCAGGCCATCCTGCGCGGCCTGAAGCCCTGCGTCATAGGCATCGTACTGGCAACCGGCATTTATATGATCCTGAACAACTGTTTCAGCCTGAGAAGCGGATTCCGTTTCGATTGGAAACCGCTGGCATTGACGGTTGTACTTGGAGGAATCATGTTTGTTTCCAAGCCGCTGATGAAGAAAAAGCTCAATCCCATATTGTTGATTGTTATTTCTGCTGTGCTGGGTACCATCTCCCCGAACGCTTTTGCAGAGTGCAAAAAACTTGAGAATGGTATTCCTTCGTTGTAGTTTCGCAGACATTAAAGAGAACGCTTTCCGAGATTGTTCTGACCTACATACCCTCGAATTTGACGGCGGCAATTGTAATATTAATCGATTTGCTTTCAGAGGCTGTTCTGCTCTTAGAAATCTGGAAATTGATGTAGCTAGATACTGCTATAAATACGTCGTATTTGATGGAGTGCTTTACGATGCCATCAATAGATGGCTGCTTCACGCTCCTGATATCACGCTTTTGGGAATAGATCATCTGAATTTGCCAGAAGGACTTCTCTGTATTGATAGCTATGCCTTTGAGGACTGTCCCAACATTTCTTACCTGCAGATACCCGATAGTGTAATCACCATTGGAGAAGATGCATTCAAGGGATGTTCAAATCTCACCCTTCTGGTGTATCCCGAGTCATACGCTGCAAAATACGCTGTGGCAAACGGCATTTCCTTCTCCTATATTCTGAAAGATGATCCTTCAGATACATACCTATTTGAATAAACGAGGGCTGCCACTTAGGTGACAGCCCTCGTTTCCATTCACTCCAGATAAAACTTGAGAATATACCCCGTCATATCCTGATAAATCACCTTGCCCCCAAACGAATAATGCAATACAAAATCTTGCAAATTGTTCATTTTGAACAATGACCTTCTGGTCTATGGAGTTTTTTCGCGTGCAAAAACGTGTGCAGTTTGTGTGCAGAGATATATTGAATCAGGTTTGAACAGATGGCAGAATAACCAAAAATACACTTGAATAACGCGAAATAATATGATATAATATACAAAAATAGATAAAAAAAGCGGCTTTTGCCGATCTACGGACCAGAAGGTCAGGGGTTCGAATCCCTTGGGGTCCGCCAAATGAAAGAGATTGCAAATGCGATCTCTTTTTTCTTTATTTTATCCAATCACATTTTGCGTTGCGTCTGCTTCACAGCTTCCTGCTTTTCCTTCAAGCTCAAATGCTTTTTCCCATTTGTGATGCGTATCCACTTGCGCAGTCTCTTCCGGATATTGAAAACCATCACAGTAACTGGAATGATTGCAAGCGGTATCGCCAGCAATCCGAGGGAAAAAACACGATCAATCCATTCAATCTGATAAGTCAAATGGTTAACCAGGCAGATCATAGTGGCAATAAATGCGGTCAGACATCCGACCGTATTGATGGTTTGCTGCCGAATTGTGGAACTGCATTTTGCGACCTTTCCTTTTCGATCCTCCCGTTCAAAGGAAGGGGAAGCATTGAAAATCAATCTATCTTCTCTCTTCAGGGAAAGGTGAATACCTATCCAGGCGGCAAAAATGCCCACCAGGCGAAACACATACATCTTCAATCCCCCTTGAAAATACCGTGTACATATATTATATCAAGACTCCCGAAAAAAGAAAGCCGCCCTTGCCTTGCGCGCACTGCTATATTAAAATAAAAGCAAACGAATCATTATTTCAGGGGGTAAACCATGGGTACAACCTTACATACGCTGCACATCTTCAACGGCAATAAGGAAGAACTCGCCGGTCTGCTCCGGGAAACAGATACAATCCGCACCCACAACGCTCCCTGGCTGAGCATCCTGCCCAGTAGGGGTGAAAAGGACCTCGGCGCCCGGAGGCTTGCGTCCATAGCCCGAAAGCAGGTTCATCCCTGCATCCTGTTCAGTTATCGGGATGACGCCTTCTTTCTTCTTCAGCTGTACCTGAACGGCAAACAGGCCGGAAGCATCAATTCTCTGGGCGGTACATCCAAACTTGCCGCCTTTGAAGCAGTGATGGATGGCGGTGATGTTCGAGATTGGAAACGGATCTCCAAATGCACAGATTTGGATGAGGCTCTATGCCTCGCAGAGGAATTGCTGGGTACGGCGCTGTATGATTTGCCGGAGGAGGAATTCCGCCCTGTTCCCCGCAGCCGCATCGCATTGGAAGACATTCAGGCCCGTGAAAAGACTATCCGTAGCCGCCCGAACCGTTTCCATCTGAACCCCCTCCCCCGGCAGGATTGGCCCCGGGATGTGGAAGCACGGCTGCGTACGCTGGAATTCTTACAGCAAAACGGCAACTATCACCTGCGCAGCACCATACTCCACGGCCTGGAAAGCGGTACAGACTGGACGGGCGCGCAGAGCGAAATCACCATCGCATGTTCCTACCTGAGCAGGAACGGCCTGAGCACTCTCCGTCATAGCATCCTCTGCCTGAACATCGCCGAAAACCGCCTGACGGATATCCAACCTGAAATCAAATGCGGCCCAGTACTCTGCCTTGACGGCGAATATCCCGTCGCAGCCTGCTTCAGGGGAAATATAGGTTATGATTCCATCGCATGCCTGAATCTGGACGGCAGCATACGCTGGCGCTTTGCCCCGGAACTGCCCCCGGACGGGCGAATCGACATATGCGCCGCACGGAAGACGGGCGAACTGCTGGTCTTCACCTTCATGTGCGGTGAAAACACCACGCTCTGGAGGATTTCCACCAGGAACGGCAGCGTCCTTACCCGCTGTGAACTGCCCGGTTGGGAGGATCTGCGCGAGCTATGCCTCTGGAAAGACCAATCCTACATTTTCTACTCCGTCAAGCGCCGCGCATTCTTCGTCTTAAATGAAGACCTGCTTGTAACCCGGGAGATTTCCGCCGGAGAGGACCGGCAGCGCTACGATTATTATACCCACTACGCAGGTACCCGGGTTTTGAAGCAGGACATCTCCACCGGCGATTTGCTCAGCTTCGACCTGGACAGCGGTGCACGGCAGCGCATTCACACGGAGCTTCCCGGCCATTTCTTTGAAGTATTTCCCGACGGGTGCATTGCCTCCACAAACGGTACCGGACACATGCTTATGCTCCACAGTTTCGATGGCGAGCTGCTCGCCCGCCTGCATCTGAAGGGAAGTGTGGCCAAATTCATCCATCAGGAGGGTGAAACCCTACTGGTGGAGATTCAACTGGACGCCCCGGCAGACGCCGCTCCTGAAGAACTGATTCGCGTTTGGCGCATCAAACCCGGAAAATAGGCACACAAAAAGCACTTGATTTGCATCAAGTGCTTTTTAAATGTCTGCAAACTAAATTCCGTTCTCTTCCCACCACTCATCCAGGATCGTTTTACTGATGTCCTCATTTTCAAACATGATCCGGATGAAATCATGCTCCTCCAGCAGCATCAGGGTACGATTCCATATCTTCTGTCCGGCTTGGAGGATGGCTGCATCGGTATCCGGTTTGAGGAAAGCCGGCAGGTTTTCCTTCATATACTGCTCCAGGCCATAGGCCTGCACGAAGGCGGAAAGCTCCTCTTCATGGTTCTTCAGGAAGGCAAGCTCCGCATAACCTGGGCAGAGGCGCGGGATTTCAAGGAGGTCTCCCTCCCGAACCGCATCTGTTTCCAGCAGAATGATCTCTCCGTTTTCAAAAGCAAACAGCGCATCCGGATTGCCCATCCATCCACGACGGATCACCCTGCCGTTCTTTCGGTCAATCCAGCCGCCAAAGCTGCGCGCAGCCTGCCGGAGCTGCACTCCATCAACCTTCATGGTTCTTGTCCAGATACCGCTTCACGGCAGCAAAGGATTCATCGCTGATCACATGCTCAATACGGCAAGCATCCTGCGCGGCAATCTTTTCATCCACGCCCAGGGAAATCAGCAGACCGGAGAGCACGGTATGACGCTCATAGATTTTTTTTGCAACGGCCTTGCCCGCATCTGTAAGGGTCAGGAATCCATCCTTATCCATCAGCAGGTATCCGCCCTGTTTGAGCAGGCTCACCGCACGGCTGACGCTGGGTTTGGAATAACCCATATTCTCAGCCACATCAATGCTGCGCACAAAATTACTTTCCTGAGACAGGCGATAGATGGTTTCAATATACATTTCAGCAGATTCATGCAGGGGCATGTATGTCCCTCCTTCCGTTGCCGTATGTTCATCCATAGTACCACATTAAAACACTTTTTACAAGGTTGCCTCATACATGGTCGAAGCAAAAATAATTTTTTGAAATTCCCAGAATTAGGCTTGACAAACTCCATCGGCAATGCTATAGTTTTATCCGGAATTAGTTATACCTAACTATTATTTCTAAGTCAGGTGAATCATATGACCTTGAAGAATGCACAGGAAGGCAAGGAGTACATCGTTCAGCGCATCGAAACTGATGATGAAGAATTGAACGCATTTCTCTTTTCCCTGGGATGCTATAGCGGTGAACCAATTACGGTTGTTTCCCATCGCCGGGGCGGCTGTGTGGTTTCCATCAAGGATGGCCGCTACAACATCGACCCCCAATTGGCAGAGGCTATCATTATTTAATGATGGTTCAAAACAATCTGCCGATTGTTTTTTGTGATACAGTTAGCATTGGGTAACTACAGGATCATAGTGTGTTTTAAGTTGGACTTGGAAGAAAAAGGGTACATAAAGAGGAGGAAATCAAGATGAGAATTGCTCTGACCGGCAATCCCAACAGCGGCAAGACCACCATGTTTAACGCGCTCACCGGGCGCAATGAACGTGTCGGCAACTGGGCCGGCGTCACCGTTGAAAAGAAGGAACATCCGATCAAGAAGAGCTTCTGTTCCGGCACGGAAGAACTGATTGCAGTTGACCTGCCCGGCGCGTACTCCATGTCTCCCTTCACTTCCGAAGAGAGCATCACCAGTGGTTATGTCAAGAATGAGCAGCCCTCTGTCATCATCAACATTGTGGATGCCACCAACCTGAGCCGCAGCCTCTTCTTCACCACCCAGCTTCTGGAGCTGGGCATCCCGGTGGTTGTCGCCCTGAACAAGGCCGACATCAACACCAAGAAGGATACCAAGATCGATGTGAAGGCCCTGTCCGAAAAGCTGGGCTGCCCCATCGTTGAAACCATCTCCACCAATGCAAGCGGCCTGAAGGAAGTTGTGAAGGTTGCTGTTGCACGGGCCGGCAAGGGCCAGAAGGCACCCTATGTGCAGGGCGACATTGACCTGACCAGCAAGGCAGCCGTTGAAGCCGCAGACCGCAAGCGCTTTGAGTTTGTAAACGGCATCGTTTCCAAGGTTGAAACCCGCAAGGTTTTCACCAAGGATAAGAACAAACAGGATAAGATTGACGCTGTGCTGACCAACCCCATCGCTGGCATCATCATCTTCGCAGCCGTCATGTTCCTGGTATTTGATATCTCCCAGTCCACCCTGGGTCCGTGGATCGCGGATACCCTGGTTGCCTGGATTGAAACCTTCCAGGGCTGG
>SVHC01000022.1 GCA_015056055.1 Clostridiales bacterium
CCACCAAAGAAATCATTTTCGGAAGATGAACCGCCGGAAGAATTATTTCCCCACGATGAATCAGACGAACTTCCGGAGCCCCATACTTCAGGCGGAGTTGCATCGCCGGAACCAAAGCTTTCAGCCGATGCACCGGTTGCGATAAAAATGCAGAGCATCATAACTGCTGTGGCACGAGTCCATTTACGCATTGTAATAAACCTCCATCAACGTAAGTCCCCGCGCCGGGGCAGTCATTCCCAAATCCAGCCTGCTGCCGGTTTCAAGTGCACGGCGTATGGCGCCCTCTTCCAGTTTACCGGTTCCAACGCCAATCAGCGTTCCGGCCAGTATTCTGACCATGTTGTACAGAAAGCCGTTTCCTTTCACGTGGATTTCGACTTTCTGCTCATGCTTTTCTACTTCAACGGAATATATTGTTCTGACCGTATCTTTTACTACCGATCCGCTTGCTGCGAACGCATTAAAATCATGCGTACCGACCGCATACGCAGCTTCCCTGCGCATTGCTTCGATATCTAGCGGATACATCACATGGGCATGCGTGTTGCGCAAAATTGCACTGGCATGCGCATCGTTATAGATGCAATAGCGGTACCACTTTCCCTTGGCTGAAAAGCGCGCATGGAAATCATCCGGTACTTCCTGAGAAGCTCGTATGCGAACATCGTCAGGCAGCACGGTATTGAGCGCGTAAGCATACTTTTCTGCCGGAATGCGTCCGATTGCATCGAAATGCGCAATCTGGCCAAATGCATGTACACCCGCATCCGTTCTGCTTGCGCCGGTAATCGTGTGTTCATGCCCGGTCAATTTTCGAAGTGCTTCTTCTACAACCTGCTGTACAGCCAACGCATTTTCTTGCCGCTGCCATCCTGCATATGCAGTTCCGTCATATTCAATCGTTAACCGTACGCGCATTATATCAGCCCCCGTGTTGCGAGAACTACAGCAAACAGAAGAAGCATGCTTCCTGCGGCATACAAATCGATACGCGCATATTTCAAAACTTTCATGCGGGTTCTTCCTGCCCCACCGCGATAGCAGCGTGCTTCCATAGCAAGTGCAAGTTCATCAGCGCGTCGAAATGCGCTCACGAACAGAGGAACCATCAGCGGCACCATTGCCTTTGCACGGTTCAGAAGGTTGCCGCTTTCGAAATCCGCACCGCGCGCCATCTGAGCACGCATGATTTTATCAGCTTCTTCCAGCAAAGTGGGAATAAAGCGCAGCGCAATCGACATGAGCATGGCAAGCTCGTGCGCCGGGAAGCCGATTTTAGCCAGCGGATGAAACAGTCTTTCAATACCGTCCGTAAGTGCAATGGGCGAAGTGGTAAGCGTCAAAAGCTGTGTGCCCAGAACAAGCAATACAAGACGGATTGCCATATATGCGGCGTTTTTCAAGCCCACATCCGTAATACGAATGAATTTCCACTCGATCAGTGCCTCTCCGCCGGAGGTGAAAAACATATTCAGGAAAAATGTAATTCCGACGATCGTCAGGATCGGTTTGATGCCTCGTACCAAAAAGCGGATTCCAAACCCCGTTATGGATGCGGCCATAAATATATAGGCAAATACCAGCACATAGCCCGTAAACGATCCGGCCATGAAAACGGCAGCGATCAGGCCTACAGTCATCAAAAGTTTTGTACGCGGATCCAGTTTGTGAATCACGCTGTTTCCGGGAAAAAACTGTCCCAGCGTAACATTTTTAAGCATGACAGTCTCCCTTCAGATTATTTCTAATTGCTTCTGCGAGTTCGTCAGGCGAGAATACGCCATCCGGAATACAAAAGCCCTTCTGACGCAGACGATTGCTCAGTTCGGCACAGGCAGGCACACCCAAGCCCATAGCCTTAAGCTCGTCCCCATGAGCAAATACTTCACGCGGCGTACCGTCCAGAGCAACCACGCCACGATTCATAACGATAATTCTGGAGCAAAGACGTGCTACGTCATCCATGGAATGCGACACCATAATTACCGTTACGCCGCCGCGCGCATGATAATTGCGAACCATCTCCAGCATCTCTGTGCGGCCACGAGGATCCAGTCCGGCTGCCGGTTCATCCAGCACAAGCACCTGCGGGCGCATCGCAATTACACCTGCAATTGCAACGCGACGTTTCTGACCACCCGAAAGCTCAAAAGGTGACTTGTCCAGCATATCTTCCGGAATGCCGACAATCTGTGCAGCTTCCAGAACACGCGCTTCGATCTGCTCCTCGGAAAGGCCGAGATTTGCAGGCCCGAAGGCAATATCCTTCCGTACGGTTTCTTCAAACAACTGATATTCCGGATACTGGAATACCAGTCCGACTTCGCGTCTGACCTGTTTGAGGCTGGTATCCTTATCATTCAGATTCAGGGCATTTACATAGACACTGCCCAGAGAAGGCTTCAAAAGCGCGTTAAAATGCTGGGCAAGCGTGCTCTTACCGCTTCCCGTGTGACCGATAAGGCCTACGAATTCCCCGTCTTCGATGCGAAGGGAAACGCCGTCCAGCGCTTTTAACTCAAAGGGCGTGCCCGGCATATAAATATATGTGGCGTTTACGACTTCAATCGACACAGTTCCACCGCCATTTCATCCACCGTCATTACGTCCTTTACATCAATGCCATGTGCCCGAAGTTTATTGGCAAGAATAATCATTTCGGGGGCTTCCAATCCCAGATTTCGGATTGTATCTACCTGGCTGAATACCTGCATAGGCGTTCCTTCCATGGCAATCAAACCCGCGTCCATTACCAGAACGCGATCCGCCAAAGCTGCTTCTTCCATAAAATGGGTTATCCATATGACGGTCACACCGCTGTTTTGGTTCAAATCCTGCACAACACGCATGACCTCCGCTCTGCCCGAAGGATCCAGCATAGCGGTCGCTTCATCAAATACAATAATATCCGGACGCATAGCAATCACGCCTGCGATAGCAACACGCTGTTTCTGACCGCCCGAAAGCATATGCGGAGCCGACATGGCAAATTTTTCCATGCCAACATTTTTGAGTGCGGCATCAACGCGGATTCGAATTTCCTCGCTGGAAACTCCCATATTTTCCAGACCAAATGCAACGTCCTCCTCAACTACCGTTGCTACAATCTGGTTATCCGGATTTTGAAATACCATACCGCAATGCCTGCGGACCTCAAAGGCCTCGTCCTCGTTTTTAGCCACAATACCGTTTACGCTGATTTCGCCTTCGGAAGGCAAAAAAAGTGCATTGATAAGCTTCGCCAGCGTACTCTTGCCGCTGCCGTTGTGGCCGAGGATTGCCAGAAATTCTCCTTTATAAACCTCGAAACTGACTCCGCGCACCGCATCGTGTCCGTCTTCATATGCGTATTTTACATTGTCAGTCCGGATTACAACATTCTTCTTATCCATAACGCTATAAATCATACCATTATAAAGTTAAATCGTACGCAAAACCCTTGTCAAATCATCGAGATTTTACAAGACCTTCGCAATGAAAACGAGCAATTGTGGTATCATATAGTTGGGATAAATTGAAGGAGCGTGACCCACCATGTACAACAAGAAGACCATTGAGGATATCAGCGTAGCCGGCAAAAAAGTGCTTGTTCGCTGCGACTTCAACGTGCCGCTGGACGGCGACAACAACATCACGGACGAGACCCGCATCAATGCGGCTCTGCCCACTGTGCAGTATCTGCTCAACAACGGCGCAGCCGTTATCCTTTGCTCTCACCTCGGTCGTCCGAAGGGTGAGTTCAACATGAAGTATTCTCTTGCTCCGGTAGCAAAGCGTCTTTCCGAAAAGCTCGGCTTCGAAGTTAAACTCGCTGCTGACGTTATCGGCGAAAGCGCAAAGGCTCTGGCAGCTGAAGTAAAGGCTGGCGAAGCTATCCTGCTTGAAAACGTTCGTTTCCACGCTGAAGAAGAAAAGAACGTACCGGAGTTCGCCAAGGAACTCGCTTCCCTGGCTGATATCTTTGTAAACGATGCATTCGGCACTGCTCACCGTGCACATGCTTCCACCGAAGGCGTTACCCACTACCTGCCCTCCGTTGCCGGTTACCTCATCGGCAAGGAGCTCGATGTAATGGGCAAGGCTCTGACTGCTCCGGTCCGTCCGTTCGTTGCTATCCTCGGCGGCGCAAAGGTTAAGGACAAGATCGGCGTTATCACCAACCTGCTTGAAAAGGTTGATGCTCTTGTTATCGGCGGCGGTATGTCCTACACCTTCGCAAAGGCTATGGGCGGCGAAATCGGTAACTCCCTCCTCGACGAAGAGCGTATTGAGTTCGCCAAGGAGATTATGGCAACCGCAGCTGCCAAGGGCGTTAAGCTCCTCCTGCCGGTTGACAACGTAATCGGTGATGACTTCAACAACGACTGCAACCAGCAGATTGTTAAGAGCGGCGAAATCCCGGCTGGCTGGGAAGGTCTGGATATCGGACCGGAAACCGCAAAGCTGTTCGGCGATGTTATCCGCACCGCTAAGACCGTTGTTTGGAACGGCCCGATGGGCGTTTGCGAAATGCCCAACTTTGCTAAGGGCACCATCGAAGTAGCCAAGGCTCTGGTTGAGAGCAATTCCATCTCCATCATTGGCGGCGGCGACAGCGCTGCAGCTATTGAGCAGCTTGGCTTCGGCGACAAGGTTACCCACATCTCCACCGGTGGCGGCGCTTCCCTTGAATTCCTCGAGGGTAAGGTTCTCCCCGGCGTTGCCGCTCTGGAAGACAAGTAATTCATACAATCAAATATACAATTTCGGGGGCGGGAACTATCCCGCCCTCTATAATGGAGGATATAAACATGCGTAAGCCCATCATCGCCGGTAACTGGAAAATGAACAAGACCCCCGCTGAAGCTGCCGCTCTCGTAACTGAGCTTCTGCCCCTCGTTAAGGATGCACAGTGTGATGTAGTCGTTTGCACTCCCAGCGTATGCTTCTCCGCAGTAGCTCCGATCATCGCAGGCACCAATGTTAAGCTCGGCGCACAGAACGTTCACTTCAAGGCTTCCGGCGCATACACCGGCGAGCTCTCTGCTGACATGCTCAAGGCTTGCGGCGTTGAATACGTCATCATCGGCCACAGCGAGCGTCGTCAGTATTTCGGCGAGACCGACAAGACCGTCAACCTGCGCTCTCTGGCAGCTCTGGAAAACGGCCTGACCCCCATCATCTGCGTTGGCGAAATGAAGGACGAGCGCGAATCCGGCTACACCAATGCTGTCGTAACCTATCAGACCCAGATGGCTCTGACCGGCATGACCGCAGAACAGGTTAAGAATGTTGTTATCGCTTATGAGCCCGTTTGGGCAATCGGCACCGGCCTCACCGCTACCGATGAGCAGGCAAACGAGACCATCGGCGTTATCCGCAAGGCTGTTGAGCAGAACTTCGGTAAGGAAGCTGCTGACGCAGTTCGTATCCAGTACGGCGGAAGCATGAATCCCAAGAATGTTAAGGGCCTGATGGCACAGCCTGAAATCGATGGCGGCCTCATCGGCGGCGCCAGCCTGAAGGCTGTTGATTTCTCCCAGGTGGTGAACTACTAATGAGCACCACTGCCCTTCTGATTCTGGATGGTTTCGGTATCGGTCAGGCTGATACCGCTTCCAATGCCATCCTTGCTCAGGGCACTCCGAACATTGATGCCCTGATGGAAAAGTATTCCCACACCGCTATCGGCGCATCCGGCCTCGATGTAGGTCTGCCGGACGGCCAGATGGGTAACAGTGAAGTTGGCCACACGAATATCGGCGCAGGTCGTGTTGTATACCAGATGCTGGTCAAGATCACTAAGGACATTCAGGATGGCGTATTCTTTGAGAATAAAGCCATGCTTGCCGCAATGGAAAACTGCAAGGCAAACGATTCTGCACTGCACCTGATGGGCCTTGTTTCCCCCGGCGGCGTTCATTCCCACACCGAACACCTCTACGGCATTCTGGAAATGGCAAAGCGTCATAGCCTGTCCAAGGTTTATGTTCACTGCTTCCTGGATGGCCGCGACGTTCCGCCGGATTCCGGTTGGAAATATGTTCAGGAACTGGTTGAAAAGATGGCTGAAATCGGCGTTGGCAAAGTTGCAACCGTTATGGGTCGTCTTTACGCCATGGACCGTGACTTCGCATGGGAGCGCGTTGTAAAGGCTTACAATGCTATGGTTTGCGGCGAAGGTCTGCGTGCCAATGATCCGGTTAAGGCTATCACCGATTCTTATGAGGTCGTTGATGAAACCGGCAAGCATCTGACTGACGAATTTGTTCTTCCCACCGTTATCGACGAGAACGGTACCATTAACGCTAACGATTCTATTGTATTCTTCAACTTCCGTCCTGATCGCGCCCGTGAAATCACTCGTGCATTCGTGGATCCGGAGTTCAATGGTTTTGAGCGCAAAAAGGGCTTCTTCCCGCTCACCTATGTTTGCATGGCTCAGTATGATGCAACCATGCCGAACGTATTGGTAGCATATCCGCCGGAGTCCCTCACCATGACCATGGGCGAGTATCTCTCCAAGTGCGGCAAGACCCAGCTGCGTATCGCAGAGACCCAGAAGTATGCTCATGTCACTTTCTTCTTCAATGGTGGCGAAGAGCGCACTTTCCCGGGCGAAGATCGCATTCTGGTTCCTTCTCCTTCTGCCGAAGAAGTTCCGACCTTCGATCTGAAGCCGGAAATGAGTGCTTATGAAGTAACCGAAGCCGTACTGCCCTGCATCAACGAAGATAAGTATGATGCCATCATTCTCAACTTTGCCAACTGCGACATGGTTGGTCATACCGGCGTGATGGAAGCGGCAAAGAAGGCTGTCAAGGCTGTAGATGAGTGCGTGGGCAAAATTGTTGACGCAATCGTTGCCAAGGGCGGCAAGTGCATTATCACTGCCGACCATGGTAATGCCGATCAGATGCTCGATTACGAGCACGGCGGAGCTTTCACTGCTCACACCACCAACCCCGTTCCGGTTATCGTTGTGGATCCCGAGAATCCTCAGCAGGCCCTGAAGGCAACCGGCCGTCTGTGCGACCTCTGCCCCACCATGCTTGATCTGATGAAGATTGAGAAGCCCGTCGAGATGACCGGCGAAAGCCTGATTCTGTAATTTCTAAAAAAGATGCGCGGCATTGCCGCGCATCTTTTTTCTTATAGCACCAGTTGAAGCACAAGGATAAGTCCTACACCCGGTAATCCCAGAAACCCTACAGCCATAGCTGTAAACGGATTCAATGTTAGTGAATATCCAACAATCCTCCCCAGCAGATTTATTACAAGAAGGGCAATCGCTCCCAAGACACTTCCTGTCATCAGTCTCCATAAAAAGCGCATCGGTATCAATAACAGATAACTTATAACCCACAACAGTGCAAGTCCTACACCGAAGGCCAATATCAGTTCCCAAGGAATATGCACATTCCCGCCTCCCCTCAAATAACCATATGCTATATATTCTATGGATATTCGCGGAATGATCTTCACACATGCTTCCTGCAAATTCCTTGTATAATCGCGTTTGCGCTTATTGGGGTATTTTACTCTATACAATCCTAAAAATGAAATTCAGCCTGTTTTTGCAAGCCTGAGAAGCATTCGGTTACATGGCTGCCACATATAAAAAAGAGCCTCGCTTGGAGGCTCTTACAAAACTATGCATTAGTGAGAACTCAACTGCTTTGCATCCTTCATAAGTTTGGTTACGCTCTCAATCGTTTCATCCGCACGCAATTTGCGGGTAAACAGAAGGAAACGGCCGTTGTCCTGATAATAGCTGCAGGTAACAAGTGTAAGCAACTCATCCTCAAAGCTAACGTCAACGGGAATATCGTACATGGAGCGTTTGAGAATTTCATCGATAAAGGCGTTAAAGTCTTCTTCCTTTTCGAAGTCGTACTTTTCGAGGTCAAAATAGTCCCTATCATCCTTGTTCATGGACGCATTGAATGCCGCATAAATCACGTATGTACCGTCTTCATAGATAGTATCAAACTGAACAGTAGGATACTTCTTCAGATTCTTCAGCTTGCGCATCTCATCCAGCGTGCCAAAGATACTGCCATCCTTCTGATTGTGGCCGTGAATTACGATATGCTGAGAACGGGGCCAAAGCATATTGCGTCCATCCATAAACGCAGCACCAGCCTTATCCTCTTCGCCCATAAAATTATGCGTAAGATAGTAGGCATTATCGCGGCAGAAAGGAACGGGCTCTGCTACATCAACACCGGCAGTTACATAACCAACAAAGTCCGGGTTGGCATAATAGAACTCTCCTGCCATGAACTTTTCCTGCAACCTGGGAGGTGCAGCATCATACTTAGTAAACCGGGAAGTTGCATCCGGGGTTGCCGTCGGCTGCTCATCTACAACATCTGCACTTTCCTCTGTTTCGGAAACACCAAAGAAAGCGGCAAAAGGATCATCTGCTGACGCATCATCACTCTCAGCAAGCGAAGCAAAGGGATCTTGATTTTCCGGCGCAGGAGTAGCCTTCTGCGGTTCCTGTGTTGCAGTACCGCCAAAGAAATCCGAAAGAAGGTCGCCGCCTTCAGCAACGGCAATGATAGCAGAATCGCTGCCCAGAGCCAGGACACAGGAAAATACAGCGCACAAGAGCATGCTGAGAAGACGCTTCCTATTCGTATAAGTCATATCATATCCTCCAACTAATCTTTTTCCAAAGTCAAATGGCAGATCTTGGACGGCATTTATTGTCCATAAGTTCCATCCAAGCGGAAGACAAATTCTTATATAAACCGCCTTCCGAATTCTGTTACTTTATAAGTATAGCAAAATTCAGTTTAAAAAACAACGCATAATAACTTCGCTAATATTAAAAAGAGGTTCCTCTTTTGTTGAAAGGAATCTCTTTTTAATCAGATGCAAACTACATGTTACTATACTCAGTGCTGACTAAGCTGAATTGCTGCTTGCATAACATCAGTTACGCTTTCAACCGTTTCGTTCGGTCGTAATCTACGAGTAAACAGAATAAAACGGCCATTGTCCTGATAATAACTGCAGGTTACAAGTGTAAGCAGCTCATCCTCATAAGCCACATCAACCGGAATATTGTACATTGAACGCGCTTTAATCTCGGCAATGAATGCATCAAAAGATTCTTCTGTTTCAAAATCATATCGTTCGAGGTTGAAGAATTCCTTATCATCTTTGTTCATAGATGCATTGAACGCTGCATAAATCACATACGTTCCATTTTCATAAAGCGTGTCAAAATTGACAGTGGGATACTTCTTCAGATTGCTCAGCTTGCGCATATCATCGAGCGAGCCAAAGACAGTACCATTCTTCATGTTGTGACCATGAATTACAATATGCTGGGTCCGAGGCCAAAGCTTATTACGTCCATCCATAAATGCCGCGCCAGCCTTATCCTCTTCGCCGTAGAAATTATGATTCAAATAATACTCGTTATCGCGACAGTACGGCACCGGCTCCTGTACATCAACACCCGCAGTCAGGAAACCAACAAAGTCCGGATTGGCATAATAAAAATCAGCCGTCATGAATTTCTGCTGGAGCACAGGAGGAACAGAATTATATTTTGTGAATCTCGAGGACATATCCGGAGTTGCAGTCGGCGCCATCGTCGGTGCCGCAGTCATTTCTGGTGTCGGCTCAACAGTTGCTTGCGGTTCGATTGCTTCCTGCTCACTGTTGCCCGCAAAAGGATCGTTGATGATGTCCTCCCCTTCATTCTCATTTCCAAAGAACGCTGCAAATAAATCGTCGCTATCCCCCGCTTTATTGTCACCATGCACGTCCAGTGAACCGGTAGCTATAGGAGTAGCATCAGGAACCGGTGTTTGCACCGGATTATTGTTCCCGAAAAACTGCGCCAGAATATTTGTTTCACCCTGAACGTTTGCAGGCGCCTCAGAAGTTTGTTGCGGCTGTTCATTCGCATCAGGCGCAGCAGTCGATGTTGGCATAGTTGGCGCGCTCGTAGGAGTCGCTATAGGGGCACGTGTCGGCACCGGTGTTGCGTTCGCGCTATTTGCCAATTGCTCTGCTAACTGTTTGGTACGATATTGACTTTCGTAGGAAACCTGATCATCGGAAATGGTTTTAACGAGAATTGCAATAAATACCACGCATAAGATAGCACAGCTGTATTGAATAATCTGCAGAATTTTATCTCTCTTCTGAAGTTTGGGATTATTAAGGGAACGCTTGCGTTTGCGAGCCATATTAGATTCCTCCAGCAATTGACATACAGATGAATAGCAAATATTGGACGTCTCTATTCCGAATTTGTTCCATATTAGAAGTAAAATGCTATATGCGCATAGCTATACATATTATCACCTGTAATAGTATAGCAAAAGTTTTTTCCAATTTCAATGTATAAATCGTAAAAACGTATCATTGCACAGCACGATAGAAGATAGAAAAACGCCGCATCTATACAGACGCGGCGTAAATTGTTTGTGCTTGTTTAATTAGAAGCGCAGACCATTAACCTTGATGCCCGGGCCCATCGTGCTGGAGATAACGATGGAGCGCAGGTAGGTGCCCTTAGCAGCTGCCGGCTTGGCCTTAACAACTGCCTCCATAAGTACGCGGAGGTTGTCCACGAGCTTGTCGGCATCGAAGGAAGCCTTGCCCAGGGGGCAGTGGATGATAGCGGTCTTATCTACACGATACTCAACCTTACCGGCCTTGATATCGTTGATAGCGCGAGTAACATCCATAGTAACGGTACCGGACTTCGGGTTCGGCATGAGGCCCTTCGGACCAAGCACGCGACCCAGACGGCCAACCAGACCCATCATGTCAGGGGTAGCTACGCAGACGTCAAAGTCAAACCAGCCGCCCTGAATCTTGGCGATCATGTCTTCAGCGCCAACATAGTCAGCACCTGCTGCGGTTGCCTCGGTGGCCTTGTCGCCCTTAGCGATAACGAGAACACGGATCTTCTTACCAGTGCCGTGCGGCAGAACAACTGCGCCACGAACCTGCTGGTCTGCGTGACGGGGGTCAACGCCCAGACGAACAGAGATTTCGATGGTCTCATCAAACTTGGCCTTGGCAGTCTGCTTTACAAGAGCAATTGCCTCTTCCGGGTCATACAGCTTTGCATTATCAATAAGCTTCTGGCTGTCCAGATATTTCTTACCCTGTTTCATTCCTATAATATCCTCCTTGTGGTGATAACGGCACTATGTCCTCCCACGATCGGCAAATCGTTGCTATTAGTCAACAACGACAACGCCCATCGAGCGCGCAGTACCAGCGATCATGCTCATAGCAGATTCAATGGAAGCAGCGTTCAGGTCGCGCATCTTCTTCTCAGCGATCTCTTTGATCTGAGCCTTGGTGATGTTAGCAACCTTGTCGCGATTCGGGCGGCCGGAAGCGGAATCCAGTCCGCACGCCTTCTTGATGAGCACCGCAGCGGGCGGCGTCTTCGTGATGAAGGTGAACGAGCGATCCTGATAAACCGTGATTACGACGGGAATGATCAGGCCAATATCTTTTGCGGTACGGTCGTTGAACTCTTTGCAGAAGCCAGGGATGTTCACGCCGTGCTGACCGAGCGCGGGACCGATCGGCGGTGCGGGGGTTGCCTTACCGGCGTTAACCTGCAGCTTGATCAGTGCGGTAACTTTCTTTGCCATGGGAATCCTCCTCTTTCATGTGGTGTTTCAGCGGAGCGACACTTTTACGCTCCTCCCACTTATTGAAAGCCCTTTCGGGCGATCAATCTCCAATGCGAACGACCTCATCAAAATCAAGGTCAATCGCCAGCTCTCTTTTGAGCATGGTCACGAGCACGCGGATGTGCTTGAGCTGCGTATCAACTTCCGTCACACGGCCAGTCCAATCTTTGAAGGGACCCGCAAGAATGCGAACCTCATCACCGGTCTGGATGTCCACGCGAACAGTTTCCTGAGTCTGTCCAATGGAAGCAAAATCCGTTTCAGACAAAGGAGTCGGGCGGGAACCGCCGACGAAACCTGTAACGCCGCGAGTATTGCGAACGACATACCAGGAATCCTCGTTCATGCGCATCTTTACCAGCACATAACCCGGCAGAAGCTTTCTCTGAACCGTTTTGCGACGGTTATTTTTGATCTCCACAACTTCCTCGATCGGGATCGAAATCTCCTGAATCATATCGCCCAGGCTGCCGTTTTCGATCAGCTTTTCAAGGTTAGCTTTGACCTTATTCTCGTAACCGGAATAGGTATGTACTACATACCACTGCGGCTGGGCAAGATCAGACATAATCGTCTCCTGCTTAGCGGCTGATCAGCTGAACCAGTGCGCTGGCACCGGCATCGATCAGTCCGATAATGACACCCATCGCCACCATGAAGCCGATGACGACGAGGGAGTAGTTCACAAGCTCTCTGCGGGAAGGCCAGGTAACCTTCTTGAGCTCATGGAACATCATCTTGAAGCTGTTAGCAACGCCCAGTCCAAGATTTTTGAAAAAGCGGCCAACTTTCACGAAGAAATTCGGCTTAGCATTCTCATTCGCCATTCGATTCACATCCTTCAGTTATCGAGTTTCCTTGTGGCTCGTGTGCTTCTTGCAGAAGCGGCAGTACTTGCTCATTTCCAGACGATCCGGATCGTTCTTCTTGTTCTTGATGGTATTGTAGTTACGCTGCTTGCAATCGCTGCATGCAAGAGTAACCTTTACTCGCTTATCCGATGCCATCCCTAGACACCTCCCAACGTAATAATCAGCGCCTTCCAAGCACAAACAAATAAGCCCAAAGGCAGACTGATATAGTATAGACTAAAAACCCCTCAGATGCAAGCAATTTTGAAGGAAAAACGTAAATTTCACGATAAATCCTCTGTAATTTTTTTGCGTCTGTATAGTTTGCACTTATTTCTGCATCCAGCTTTCGTCAGACGGATTTGCACGGAACGCCTTCAGACGTTCAATATCGCTTTCTGCAATGTAGCCTTCTTCGCTTGCGGCAATGCACAGTGCATCGAAATCCGAAAGAGAAATATTCTTCACATCGGCAGCTGCAAGGCGATCAAGTCCCTTCTGCATACCATAGCTAAAAATGGATGCAACGCCCAGAACGTTAGTGCCTACTTCGCGCAGAGCCTCAACAACCTCGATAACCGAACCGCCGGTGGAGATCAGGTCTTCCACTACAACAACCTTCTGACCTGCTTCTACGCGGCCTTCGATGCGGTTGTTGCGGCCATGATCTTTGGCAGAACCACGAACATAGCACATCGGCAGATTCAGAATTTCGGCAACAATTGCAGCATGCGCAATACCGGCAGTGCTGGTACCGGCAACCACTTCACACTCGGGATAGTTTTCGGAAATAACCTTCGCCAGAGCATTCTCAACCACGCGGCGGGATTCCGGATAGGACAGAATCAGGCGATTGTCGCAATAAATGGGAGAACGGATTCCGCTTGCCCAGGTGAACGGCTCGTCAGGGCGCAGGAATACGGCCTTAATTTTCAAAAGCTCTTTTGCAATTTCGCGTTTCATGGTTTATTCTCCTTCCACAAAGTCACGTACAGCACGGCAATATGCGGCCACAGGATCGGCTGCTGCGGTAATGGAGCGACCAACTACGATATAATCTGATCCGATCTCTCTTGCGCGTGCAGGGGTCGTTACACGCTTCTGATCGCCTACATCGTCATCCGCAAAGCGAACGCCGGGGGTTACAGTCAGGAACGATGCGGAACAAGCCTGCTTTACAAGGCCTGCCTCCAGCGGAGAGCAAACAACACCGTCAAGGCCTGCACCCTGTGCATTCTTTGCATAGCTGGTGACAACATCATTGATCGGATTGGGAATCAGCAGTTCATCATGCATCAGCTGTTCGCTGGTGCTGGTCAGCTGCGTTACAGCAATCAGCTTCGGGCGTTCGCCCTTTGCGCCGGCTTCAAGGCCTTCAATAGCTGCGCGCATCATAACGCTGCCGCCTGCTGCATGCAGATTTACCATATCCGCACCCAGAATAGCCAGATTTTTCATAGCCTTTTTGACGGTGGTGGGAATGTCGTGCAGCTTCAGATCCAGAAAAATCTCATGACCACGCGCTTTGATCTCACGCACGATCTGCGGACCTTCGCCGTAGAACAGTTCCATACCGATCTTTACAAACGGCTTTACATCCTGGAATCGATCCAGAAACGCAAGCGTTTCTTCGCGATTTGCAAAGTCGCATGCAATGATTACATCTCTTTTCATCCGTGTGCCCTCCCGATAATTGATTGCAGTGAATCGATTTTATACTCAGCCATTTTCTTAGGCAGATCATCAATAATCTTTTTGCACGCCATAGGATCCACAAGATTGTGTGCGCCAACCTGTACAGCAGAAGCACCGGCAGACAGATAACAGATCACATCATCAGCTGTGCGGATACCGCCGGCGCCGATGATCGGAATCTTTACTGCTTCATATGCCTGATATACCATTCGGAGAGATACCGGCATAATCGCAGGACCCGAGAATCCGGCCATTTTTGTGGAAACAATCGGCTTTCCGCGCCTGGGATCGATAACCATGCCAAGCAGCGTATTGGTAATTGTAAGGCCGTCTGCGCCTTCTGCTTCGCAGGCGCGGGCAATCTCGCAGATATCCGTCACATTCGGAGAAAGTTTCATGAATACAGGCTTTTTGCATACGCGCTTTACTGAAGCGCAGACTTCGCCGGCCGCTTTTGCACTTGCGCCAAATGCCAATCCCCCGCCGTGTACATTCGGGCAGGAAACATTGATTTCCAGAATATCTACATCTGCCGTATCAAATCTGCGTGCAGTCTCCACATATTCTTCAATGGAGAAGCCGGAAATGTTTGCAAGCTTTACGCCGCTGTACACTTCCTTCAGCTTGGGAAGTTCTTCGCTGATAACCGCATCTACACCCGGATTTTGCAGTCCGATACAGTTCAGCAGTCCACCTTCGCATTCTGCAATGCGAGGAAGCGGATTGCCATAGCGCGCGTTGAGCGTCGTTCCTTTCAGGGAAATTGCGCCGAGGCAGTTAATATCGTACCACTTGGCCATTTCATAGCCAAATCCAAAGGTGCCGCTGGCCGGGATTATAGGATTCGGCAATTCGACTTTCCCCAGCATCATCTTCATCAGAAGCGCACCTCCCCACTCTTCATAACCGGGCCTTCGACGCAAATACGCTTAGTACCCGTCAGTGTTTCGCAGGAGCAGCCCATGCATGCACCGAAACCGCAGCCCATACGCGCTTCGAAAGAAAGCTGGCCTTCCCTGCCAAGTCCGTGTACTGCCTTAAGCATCGGTTCCGGTCCGCATGTGAGATAATAGTCGTAATCCATATCTTTCAAGGCATCGGTTACGAAACCCTTGATGCCGCAGGTGCCGTCCGCGGTAGTTACGTGAACCTGCGCAAATTCTGCAAACTTATCCGCATAGAAAACTTCGCTTGCGGTATTAAAGCCCAGAACACAGGTTATGTTTTCGCCGGCAAGACGCTTGGCAAGGCCATAAAGCGGAGGAACGCCCACGCCGCCGCCTACCAGAACAATCTTCTTTCCCCGCGCAGCTTCCATGTTGTAACCGTTTCCGAGACCTACCAAAACATCCAGTTTATGACCGGCAGTCATCTCGCTCATCTTCGCGGTACCTTTACCTACAACCTTATAAATCAGGCGAATCCAACCATCGCCCCAGTCACATATACTGATGGGACGACGAAGATACAATCCATCAATACGAATGTTTACAAACTGACCGGGAGCTTTGATATTGCTCGTATCACCGGCAATTGTCATCTCATATACATTCGGTGCTATACACACATTTGCTGTAATCTCGTACACATTATCCCTCCATATGCAAGTCTGCAAAAACCCATTTTATATATTATACCATATCACGATATCTGTTTACAGAACACCCCTATCCAATCTCACAATTTTAACACATGTAAGACATGCAAAACCCGGGGTATGAACCCCGGGCAAACAATTTTACTCCTGAGATTTGAGGAAATTATAGCAAATCTGTGCTTCCGTCAAACCGTCAGGCTCAAGCGTTTCGCTTTCCACAACCATAGGAATTCCCATTTCCTTTGCCTTTGCATAAACAGCCGCAACAGGAGCTTCTCCCTTTCCAAGCGGTGCGCCCTTATGCGTGGAGAAGCCGTCCTTGATGTGGATGAAGCGCAGACGATCCCTGTACTGCTCCATCAGTTCAACGGGATTCTTGCCCGCAACAAAGGCCCAGAAAGTATCGATTTCAAGTGCGATATTGGTGCGGTTGATCAACTCATCATAAATGATCTGACCATCCATATTCGGCAGAAATTCGCCGCTGTGATTGTGGAAGCCCAGCGTAATTCCCTCTTCTGCAAGCATGGGCTGCAGGCGGTTTACCTGCTCAATGAAATCGTCCAGCTTTGCCTTTGTAGTAAGGTCATGGCCGGGAATAATATAGTTTTTGTTGCCGATCGCCTTGTGGAATGCAACAGTACCTTCGTAATCATCAAGGAGTTCATTAAGTCCGGTATGCGTGCCGGAAACCTTCACGTTGTTTTCATTGAGCATGGCATTGATTTCCTCGGCGCTATGTCCAAAGAAGCCTGCGAACTCAATCAGTTTATAGCCCATGGCAGCAACCGCTTTGATTGCGCCTGCAAGATCTTTCTCGGTAATGTCTCTTACCGAATACATCTGAATGCCATATTCCATACGTATCTCCCCTTAAATAGCCTTAGTATAAAAACAACTGCTATTTCATTATATCATTGCGCTCCCGAAAAAGCAATCTATCCTACCGATATGTCGGGCATTTCAAAGCGTGCCTTCCGGGATAGCGGGATGCGAAGCCTAATTCCTCCTCAATTTTCAAAAGACGGTTGTATTTTGCACATCGTTCACTGCGGCTGGGGGCACCGGTTTTGATCTGCCCCACATTCAGTGCAACAGCAAGATCGGCAATAAAGGTATCTTCCGTTTCACCGGAGCGATGCGAAACAATCCCAGTATATCCCGCGAATTTTGCAGTGCGGATGGCATTCATTGTTTCTGTAAGCGTTCCAATCTGATTCGGTTTAATCAAAATAGAGTTTGCACACTTTTTTTCTATTCCCCACGCAAGCCGTTTTTCGTTCGTTACAAACAAGTCATCGCCCACAAGCTGTAATTTTCCACCAAGCTTCCCGGTAAATTCCTTCCATCCGTCCCAATCATCCTCATCCAGACCGTCTTCAATTGATAGTATCGGATACTTCTTTGCCAACTCTTCCCAGTGAGCAATCATTTCTTCTCTGGTAAAGCTTTTGCCTGATTTAGGCTGCTGATATCCTTCATCTTTTTTCCAGGCGCTGGCAGCAGCATCAATCGCAAGAGCTATGTCCTCACCGGGACGGTATCCTGAGCGTTCTATCGCCTTCATGAGATATTCCAGAGCCTGTGCATCACTGTCAAGCTCAGGAGCATATCCGCCCTCATCTCCGACGCCTGTTGATTTTCCTGACTCTCGAAGCACTGTGCACAACGAATGAAAAATCTCCGCACACCAGCGCATGCCTTCTGCAAAGCACTTTGCGCCCACTGGCATAATCATAAACTCCTGTACATCGATGCCATTGTCCGCATGCACACCGCCATTCAGCACGTTCATCATCGGTACCGGAAGTGTATCTGCGCTCACTCCTCCAATAAACCGATATAACGGCATTCTCAATGCTGTTGCGGCTGCACGCGCACACGCAAGTGATACGGCAAGGATCGCATTTGCACCAAGTCGTGATTTGCTCTCTGTTCCATCCAGAGCACACAGCTGCATATCGATCTTCTGCGTTTCGTCTGCATCCATTCCCGCAAGCAACGCACAAATATCCCCGTTTATATGATCTACGGCATACAAAACACCTTTTCCATCAAAGCGTTTTTTATCACCATCGCGTAATTCCATCGCCTCATATTTTCCGGTAGATGCACCACTCGGAACGGATGCGCTCGCCTCAATGCCGCTTTCCAGTATTACTGTTGCCTCTACAGTAGGATTTCCTCGGGAATCCAGAATCTCTCTCCCGCACACTCTTTGAATTCGATGCGCCATACAAGTTCCTCCAATCTTATTTGGATATAGCTTGCCCGGAGGATTTCCAGCCATACAAAAATACAGGCGGATTCGCCTGTATTTTTTGAAACTCATATGCTATTTTACGGAATTCAATGCATCCCACGCATCCAGACACACTGCCAGATTGATCGCACTTTCCCACGGACGGCAGCGGCAGTTGAAGGGCTCATTGTCAATATAGTATTCTGCCCATGTTCCCACTTCATCCAGAATATCAAGCGTCAAAGAAAGCAGGTCTTCCATAAGAGGATGCCGTGCTTTCGTCATCGCACCCAGCAGCAGTGCATAGTCATAGCCAAGTGCACGTCTGTCACCGCTTTCATCCTGTCGCGAAGTCACGCTGTGCGTTTTTTTATACGCATCAAGGAACGGCTGCAGAATCTCAGCCTGCTCGTCATCTGTAAGGAAATCAAATCCGTGCCATGCCGGAAGCAAAGCTACTGAACTCAGCGAGTATGCGCGCAATTCAGGAATCGGATTTTTCACCTGCTCCGTCATGCAATCCGGGCAGCGATACAAGCCATCCTCGGTGCGCTCAAGCCAGCCGATATAGCCAATCTTATTGTCGATTATGCAGCTGTCGCACCATCCAAAGTGGAAACGCGGCAATTCACTGTCTTTTTCGCGTTCGGGGCAATTTGCCATCAGTTGACCGCCCTGGAAGAAGTTCTCACGGTACAGCGATTTTGCCTCTTGCAGTTTTGCATCAAGAACATCATGAGTTCCGTAATAAGCCATATACTTTTCGACACTGAGGATAAACAGCATTGTTGATTCAGCAGAACCATGATACAGATAGCATCGGGGATATGTGCCGCCGGCAACATACGTTTCATCTCCGGAAAATCCAGTCATGCCTCGTACCACATGCTTTATCTGCACATGCGCCGCCCATTCAAGCATGGGATGTATCTCTTCCATGAAAGCATCATCACCCGAAGCCTCGTAATAGGCAAACGCAGTCAGAATAATGTATGCCGGAACCTCTACTTCATCATTAGAAAACTGGAGTCTTCCTTCCCTGTCGCCCATGCTTTCAGCATTTTTCAGGTCTCCATGCCACATGTACTTGTTTTTCCAGAAGGTAAGAATTGCTTTTGCTTCTTCCAACAGACCGATTCGAATCAGCCCTCGTGCCGTACCTGCCTGATCGCGCACATATGCCGCCATATAGAAATGTCCCGCTGCAACACCGCCATCACGGGATTGCTGAGCTTTGATAAAAATCGCAACGCTTTTCACAGCCTCTGCCAATCGTTTATCAGACGGTTTTGCAGTTATACGATCAAGGAATGCACGCCAGTAGGAAGTGCTGTCATCCTCTTTCTCCACAGCTGCTCGCAGCTGCTGCTCGCATTCTTCCGTGCGCGCACATACCACCACAATTTCACCTTTGCCGGGTTCAATACGTATCGAAGCATTATCATCTGCCAAAGATGCGCAGCCCTCGCAGAAGATAAACATGCGGTATTCATGGTGTGTCGCCATGTTGACAAAGAAGGTTGTTCCCTTGGAAATCAGAATGCACAGGCAGTCTTTCTTGGACTCTCCAATGCCGTAATCTTTCCAGCGGTACACTTTTGCCTGTCCGTTGATATTCAGTTTAAGGGTGGTCGCAACCTGCGCATCAACAGTACGGCGGAACGTATTGAATCCCATTGAAAGCGTATCACGGAAGTATACTTTTCCACCTTCATACTTCAAGCTGTGCTCCCAATTGTTGGTGTCGGCAATACGAGCAGTTTCAAAGGACAAAGGTTTCTCGCACAACATTTGCGTCATGCCCGGCATGGAATAATCGCTGCCATGCATGTCGATCAGATCCGGTCCCTGTCCATAGATCAGAAAACTTCCGTTTCCCATTGCATGAATCGCATTGGTATTTTTCATGCTATAATTCCTCCGCGGTCTGCAAGCCAAGTTTATTTGTCAAAAAAAGCATTTTCGATGCGCAAGCAGAGCTGATGGTACAGCGCCAGGTGCTTTTCCTGAATACGATAGGTTTCATCCTCATCCACATTCAGCAAAATATCGCTCAGATCCGCAAGTTTTCCGCCGCTGCGGCCCGTCATACCGATAACCTTCATTCCCATAGCCTTCGCAGTCAAAGCAGCACGACGCACGTTTTCGGCGTTTCCGGAGGTGGATATTCCAATCAGGACATCTCCCGGCTTCGCATATGCCGTTACCTGCTGAGCATAGACAGAAGCACCTTCGATATCGTTAATTACAGCGGCAATCAGCGCACAGTTTGCTGTCAGATCAATGGCAGGCAGACCCTGCTGCAAAGACAGTGCCCATTCTTCGCCGATGGCATCTGTAATTTCGCTTTTCAGAGGACGTTTTTTGCAGAATCCCTTCACCAATTCACCCAGAATATGTGCAGAGTCGGCAGAACTTCCGCCATTGCCACACAAAAGCACCTTATTGCCGTTTCGGAAGCATTCAATCAAAGCTTCAGCAGCCTTTTCATAATTGGGATGCATGCTATTCTTCCTCCTTCAAGCCGTTGATGGCTACAGTAAGCGCGGCCATATCGCCAATGGCATCACCCAGTTTTGCCGGAACCACGCTGCATACGTTTCGGGGATATACCAAAGCCTCTTCTTCAATTACACGCCAGGCAGTGTCTTTGAACCATTTTTCTGCACGTGCATAAATGCTGCCGATTACAATACGCTCCGGATTGAGAATATCAATCAGCATGGAAAGGCACATGCCGAGTTTCGTCGCGCTCTTTTCAAGAACCTTTTGCATTTCAGAATCTCCTGCCTCTGCGCGCATGACCACATCCTTTGCGCTTATGCCGCCGGAGAGCTGATGAATACCACCGCCGGAGCAAAATCCTTCAAAGGAACCTGCCTTGCCATAACCGACAGGGCCGTCTGCTGCAGCGCGTACGTGACCGACTTCACCGGCCATATCGTTTGTACCGGCATAAAGCTTGCCATTGAGAATCAAACCTGCGCCAAAGCCTGTTCCAAACGTGAGGAATACCATATTATCGCAGCCCTTG
Source organism: Clostridiales bacterium (assembly GCA_015056055.1). Classification (GTDB taxonomy): domain Bacteria; phylum Bacillota; class Clostridia; order Christensenellales; family Aristaeellaceae; genus Alectryocaccomicrobium. Next base: position 21,089 of record SVHC01000022.1, read on the forward strand.
CCTGCACCAAAGCGCCATTCGGCCAGTGCACATGCATTTGCATCATTTTGCAAATATGCCCTCGCACCCGTCTTTTCTTCCAGCCAGCGCACGATCGGTACTTCATCCCAACCGGGCAGATTGGGCGGCGAAAGAATCAGTCCGTTTTTGCTGTCCAAAGGACCGCCGCAGCTTACTCCGATGGCAAGCGGCTTTTCTTCAGGAGCAAAGCTCAGAAGTGTTTCCAGTACTTCTTCCCAATTTTTGTAATCTGCCGTAGAAATTGCATGACGGGAAAGTATGCGGCATTCTTCATCACCGGTCACGATTGCACATTTTGTTCCGCCAATATCCAGTCCCCAGAATAGCTTTTTGGAATCCATAGGGGTTCCCCCTTGTCCCGGTTATTCAACCGTAAATTTCTGATTTTATCATATCATATTTTATGGCATTGCGCAAGAAATTCGCATAGCGAAGCACAAAAACACCGCAGAAATCTTCTGCGGTGCCGCAAGGCTAAAAATCAGTTGTAGTAATATGCTGCCGTCCCCTTATATGCCGGCGTTGTCGGATCCATAAGTGCCTTTATTACCTTTTCGTCCATCTTACCCAGCAAATGCAGGCCTTGCGATACATCTACCAGTCCGAGGGACATTTGCAGCCGTTTTACCGCTTCGCTTGTAAGCCTGTTATAGACCCCGGTAGGCTCCATTTTATTTGAGAGATAATTAAGACCAATCAGGCGCATCTGAAGCAACTCAATAAGATTGTGTTCCGTGATTGCACCCGGAAAATATTTTTCGGCATACATAAGAGCGCTTTGCATTTCAATATCCGTCATTATTTGGGGAGCATGTGCTGCATTCGCGGCATACATCCGTTCCTGCGTTTTTACGTTAAGATCACCAGTTACAGACAATGCGTGCTCATACTGAAAATCACAGACTGCCTGCATCGTTGTCTTATCCAGCACTCCGGTAACAGCGTTGCTGTGAAGATATCCCAATTCGGCAAGGCGCAATTGAGCGCTGTAAATTCTGTCGCCCGTTTCACCTTCCAAATGGTCGGCATATCCGGCGTATGCCTGAGCATATTCCGAGAAGAGCATTCTTTGCATTTCCGGAGAAGCGATTCCATTTGCTTCCATGCCCATCTGTTTTTGATAAAGCTTCACTGCCTGAACAGTCTGTTCGCTATAACTGGACGTTGCATTTGCTGACGTATAATATAGCTCTTTCAGTCTGCTGTTCAGATTTTTCACCATATCACCGGAATCGTTTTTACGCAGTTCAATATACCCGCTGTGCTTTGTAGCAGTTGAGGAATACAGATGTGAAAGCATATCTGCATCAGCAACTCCCGTTGCCTTAAAACCGTGCTGCGACTGATATGCTTTTACGGCTTCTTCGGTACGTGCTCCGAAAATTCCATCTGCATTTCCTGCAAGATATTGCAGTGTCCGCAGTCTCTCCTGCATCTTGCGCACTGCCGTACCGCGGGAACCATTTTTAACGGTGGCATACAGTTCAAGCGGTTCAATATCGGCTGTAAAAATCATCTTCAGAAAACCTTCATCGGCTATTCCGCTTTCTTCCAATCCAAGATCAGACTGCAAAAGCTTCACGGCAGCTTCGGTCAGCTTACCATAGATGCCGTCTGCCTCATCCGTCAGATAGTTCAGGTCGATCAGGCGTCGCTGAAGATTCGTAACTTCCGTGCCGCGGCTTCCGTTTTTAAGCAGACTATAGGTTGACTTTTTTTCAGAATCCGTTTCTTTCACATGCACAGATTCCACAAAAAGATCCATTCCCAGCATCTTATCATAAATCAGCACATTCCCGTTCGCATACGAAATCGAGGGTTCCTTGAGTTCGTACTCGGAAAGATCTGCAATCTGTACATAAGAGCCATTTTCTATGCAGTATCCATTCAGAATGCCTTCTTCCAGAATATACAGCATGCCATCTGCGGCAACAATGCTTTCACGGGAGAGTTCCTGCGCTGCTTTCAATTTTTCTACTGTGCGCGAAATAGGGTCGAATCGATGGAGAAAATGCTTTTCCGCCTCTCCTGCAATGTAATACAACATCACATGCTGTGCATCATAGGCGGTAATCATTGTGTTTTCTGCCAGCAGCTGTTTTTCTCCCTCGCCTGCAAATCGCACCCAGAGCTTTCCATCCACAGATGTTATCACATCAAAGAGCCCTGCTACCATCTGATATTGTGCGCCCTGCTCTTCCTTCGGCAGTTCCATAACGCCAATCCCAGCAAAATAAAGCCCATCGCTTCCTCCGGCGGTAACCACAAGGCCCTGATTGGTGGCCTGAAGTTTTTCAATATCTGTCCGCATTGTATGACCGGCTTTGTCCGCAGGGTATGCCTTAATCAGCATTCTTTCGTCTGCAGTCACATAAAATACTGTATTTTCACCGGGCAGATATGTCGCTGAAAAAACATTTACTGCAATTGCTTCGCTTTTTCGCGACGTTATCTCTGTCCGCATTAAAGTGTATACAGACATATCATCCGCAAGGGTTCCGCCCGGTACCAGATAATACAGATTCTGCTCATCTGCACCTAAAATGTGCGTGATTAGTGTCCCTTCATCAGAAAAAGTAACGTCTCCAATATGAATCTGGTTATTCTCCCCAATATGCGCTTCTCCGATCGGGGACTGATAGACCTTAGCAGCATATGCATTCGGAAGTATCAGAAACATTACGCAAATCAGCGCCAGCATTTTCCTCATCCAAATCCGCTCCTTTCAGCGTTCAACTGATGTTTAGACGCGAACTTTTCTGTTTTCGTTCCAGTTTCATCCACATAATATCAAAACCCTAAAAAAACAAAGGCTCCGAATCTTGCAAAAAGAAACGGAACCTTTATAACGCTTACAATTTTTAGAGAAGCTTACTGAGGAAATCCTGAGTACGTCTGTTCTGAGGATTGCCAAAGATCTGTTCGGGAGTGCCTTCTTCCACAACCAAACCCTCGTCCATAAACAACACACGATCGCCAACTTCGCGAGCAAAGCCCATTTCATGCGTTACGACAACCATGGTCATGCCCTCGCGAGCAAGATCCTTCATAACGTCCAGAACCTCGCCGACCATCTCCGGATCCAGCGCACTGGTAGGCTCATCGAAAAGCATAACATCAGGGTTCATAGCAAGCGCGCGAACGATCGCAATACGCTGTTTCTGACCGCCCGAAAGGGATGCAGGATATGCGTTTGCCTTTTCCGTCAGACCAACGCGGTCAAGAAGTTCCATCGCCCGCTTTTCAGCCTGCTCCTTGGTCATCATTTTAAGATGCACCGGTGCAAGCGTAATGTTCTCAATTACGCTTTTATGCGGAAAAAGATTGAACTGCTGGAAAACCATACCCATGCGGCGGCGAATCAGATTGATATCAACGCCTTTTTCTGTGATATCTTTTCCTTCAAAGATGATTTTACCGGAATCGGGAGTTTCAAGAAGATTCAGGCAGCGCAGGAAGGTGGATTTACCCGAACCGCTGGGACCAATCACTACAACCTTCTCGCCCTTTTTGATATGCTGGTTTACACCGCGCAGAACGTGGTTATCACCAAATTTCTTATGGAGTTCCTCAACGAAGATCACTTTCGCGCACCTTCCTTTCGATACGTCCAAAGATATAGGTAAGCAGAGTTACGATCAGAAGATAGATTGCTGCAACAACCAGAAGCGGCATATACGGAGAATACGTAATACCACGTACCTGGTCACCTGCTTTGGTCAGATCGCGCAGACCAATGTAACCGACAACCGCAGTCTCCTTGAGCAGCATAATAAACTCATTGAGCAGGCTGGGCAGTGTGATTTTGAACATTTGCGGAAGAACGATCAGGCGCATTGTTGCGCCTGCGGAAAGGCCCAAAGAACGCCCCGCTTCGGTCTGCCCCTTATCGACTGCAAGAATACCGCCGCGAACCATTTCGGAAACATACGCGCCGCTGTTCAGGCCGAATGTGAGAATTGCAACTACAGCAGCCGGACCGCGGTAAGACATCATTACGATAAAATACATGATCAACAGCTGCAGAACAATCGGCGTTCCGCGAATCAGGTTTACATAGAACGAAGCGATTCCATTCAGAAGGCGCGACTTACTCAAACGCATCAGTGCAATGATAATGCCCAGAATGATTCCCAGTACCGCAGCGCCCGCAGCAATCAGCAGCGTATTGCCGAGACCTTCCATATACAGACGCCAACGATCCTGATAGATAAAGTTCTTATAGAACTGATCGCCCACAGATTCAAACCACGCAAGCATTTCAGCCCAAACCAAATTGAAATCGAGCAAGGATTGTCCCTCCTTACAAAGAGCACATTCGACCGATTATATTTAAGGAAAAATGCGGAGCTGTCGTACCGGCACTTGCAGGAATCTGTTCCTGTAAGTATGCCCAGAACGGCAGCTCCGCTGCAACTCAATTCGAAATTATTCGCCTACAGTGTACTTGATATACAGATTATCGATGGTGCCGTCGCTCAGAAGACGCTCAAGAATAGCGTTAACCTTCTCGCACAGTGCGGTGTTGCCCAGCTTGAAGGCGATGCCATAGCTTTCGGGTTCCATCTCAATGCCCTCGAGAATTACAAGACCATCAATGTTGGATACGATTTCCTCTGCAGGTGCGGAGTCGATCATAACTGCATCGATGCGGCCGGCAGCCAGATCCAGTGCAGCATTGGTACCGGTGCTGTACTGACGTACTTCAACACCTTCCATGTCGCTTACAAAGAAATCGCCGGTGGTGCTCATCTGAACGCCAACTACCTTGCCTACGAGGTCATCTACCTTTGCGATGTCCGCATAGCCTTCACGAACGATGATGGACTGAACAGCAGTAGCGTACGGAGTGGAGAACAGAACGCTTTCCTGACGCTCAGGGGTAATGGTGATACCGGACATAGCGGCGTCTGCCTTGTTGCTGGTAACCATGTTGATAACGGAGTTGAATTCTACATTCTCAATAGCGAGTTCAAGACCAAGTTCCTTGGCAATAATCTCTGCAACTTCCATATCGACGCCAATGTACTCGCCGCCTTCGCCAACCATCTCCCACGGAGCGAACTCAGCATTGGTAGCAACCGTAAACTTACCGGCGTTTACAGTATCAAGACCACTTTCGTTGCTCTGGCAACCAGCAAGAACAACGCACAGCGCGAGAGCCATTACGAGGGCTGCAAACTTCATAAACTTCATCGGAAACATCCTCCTAAAACATAATGAATGGATTATACATCCGAACCATCATTTTTGCAATATCAGCCCCCGTTAAATGAATATTAAATCATACTTTTTTCTATGTGTCCGAATTTTTATACACCCTTTCTGGGGATTGACAAATCTCATCGGCAAAGGTAAAATAATATAGTTCCATTCCTAATACATATACTGATTTATGGGAGGTGACACCGAATGGACGATGGCGGTCATAGTACGTTGAATGAAGGCGTGCCCAGGCGGTGTCGCACATTCCGCAATCGCCCCTCCGGCAGATAATCCTTTCACGCCGGTATAATTCGACACGTCTGATTTCATCTTTCCCGCCAAACAGGCTTGCAAGGTGTGCAATGCCTGATTTCATTATGTAAATTTGGGAGGATGAATCCAATGAATTCTGAAAGAATGAAAGAACGGCTGGATGCATTGATTCAGCTCGGCCGTCACAATGAACTGCGCGGCGCAATGATGATGCTCAACGAGGTCGATATTGCAGAATACATGGCCGAACTCAAGAAAGAGCATCTTCTGATGGTATTCCGTATTCTTCCGAAAGATATTTCTGCGGATGTTTTCGCATATCTGGACGATGAAAAGAAGCAGGAACTTATTGAACTCATCGGCGACGGTGAAATCCGTGCCCTGATTGATGATATGTTTCTGGACGATGCGGTTGACTTTCTGGAGGAAATGCCTGCAAGCGTCGTACGCAGGATTCTGCAAAGTACCGATGAGCATACCCGCAACCTGATCAATCAGTTCCTGCGTTACCCCGAGAACTCTGCAGGTTCAATCATGACGATTGAATATTGCGAATTTCATCAGGGAATCACGGCTCGTCAGGCGCTTGATAATCTGAAGCGTACCGGTATCGATAAAGAAACGATCTATACGCTCTATATCATTGACCAATCCCGCCGCCTCTGCGGTACACTCGCACTGCGTCGCCTGATTATGGCTCCCGACGATGCACTTGTCGAAACGATTATGGATACCACGGTTATCAGTGTAAAAACGCTGGATGACCAGGAAACCGTCGCCGATACTGTGCGTAAATACGACCTTCTGACCATTCCCGTTGTAGACAACGAAGAACGCCTCGTCGGTATCATTACTGCGGATGACGTCATGGACGTTATCGAAGAAGAGAACACCGAGGACTTTGAAAAGATGGCGGCTCTGCTCCCCAGTGATGACGAATACCTCAAAACTTCTGCATTCCAGCTGGCCAAGAATCGTATGCCCTGGCTGATCGTCCTGATGCTTTCCGCCATTCTTACCGGCGCGATCATCACTCATTTCGAAGGGCTTCTGGCAGGCGCCGTCGGCCTGACCGCATTTATCCCCATGCTGATGGGTACCGGCGGTAACTGCGGTGCTCAGGCTTCCACACTTGTTATCCGCGGTCTTGCGCTTGGTGAAGTTCAATTCAAGGATACGCTCAAGGTTCTCTGGCGCGAATTCCATGTAGGTCTTATGGTCGGTCTTGCGCTTGCCGGACTCACATTCCTGCGTCTTATGTTCCTCAGCCAGTCCGGATTGACGGTATCTCTGGTAGTTTCCATCAGTCTTTATTGTACGGTTGTTTTCTCAAAGGCAATTGGCTGTACGCTGCCGCTGTTCGCAAAGCGCATAAACCTTGACCCTGCTCTTATGGCAAGTCCGCTTATTACAACCCTCGTCGATATTTGCTCCCTGCTGATTTTCTTCATGATCGCTTCGCAGTGGATGCTCTAATTTCAAACCCACGGAGGATACCTGATGAAAGATGTGCTTGGCTGCATTCGCCGCGCCGATAAAGATTTTCATATGATCGAACCGGGCGACAATGTTCTTGTCGGCGTTTCCGGCGGAAAGGACAGTCTCCTTCTGCTGCATGCTATGGCTTTGTACCGCCGCTTTTGCCCGACTCCTTTCACATTGCAGGCAGCAACCCTTCACATGGGCTATGAGCCGTTCGATCTGTCCGGCATACGCGCTCTGTGCGAGGAGCTGGATGTCCCCTATACCGTGAAACAAACAGATATCGCCAAAGTTATTTTCGAGGAGCGCAAGGAAAAGAATCCCTGCTCCTTGTGCGCAAAGATGCGCCGCGGTGCTCTTTCCGACCTCTGCAATGAACTCGGCGCAAACAAAGTGGCACTTGGTCACCACAGGGATGACGCCATCGAAACGCTTCTTTTGAGCATGCTGTATGAAGGTCGCCTGCACACGTTCCAGCCGGTCACCTATCTTTCACGCTCGAATATCACGCAGATTCGCCCCATGGTATACCTGAGCGAAAAGCATGTAATTCACATGACAAAACAGCTTAATCTTCCTGTGGTCAAGTCCCCTTGCCCGGCAAACGGACGTACCAAGCGTGAGGATATGAAAGACCTGCTTAACTACATCTGCAAGTCCGTTCCCAATGCCAAGGACCAGCTTCTCAGAGCCTTGCAGAATGAAGAGCAGTATGGTCTCTGGAACAAGCCTCGCTAAACATTTTATTCCTGCGGCGCAGCTTCGGCTGCGCTGTTTTTTATAACCTTGCCATGCCTTGAACTTATACATAGTTTATGATAAACTATCCTGCGGCTAAAACAATGAAATCACAAAGGAAAGAAGCGTCTGCATGAAAAAAGCGATAACGTATCTCAAGAATGAACCTGTTCTGATTATTGCATGGATTCTCGCCCTTGCTTCCATGTTCATCGTACCGCCGGACAGTGCATACGCCGGCTACATCGATACGCATACTCTGGCGTTGCTTTTCTGCCTTATGGGTGTTATGGCTTCATTGCAAGGTATAGGCTTTTTTCGACGTGCAGGCGAAATTCTGCTGCAGAAGACCAGAACAAGCCGCCAACTGGAAGCAGTCCTGATATTTCTTTGCTTTATTTCCAGCATGCTGATTACTAATGATGTTGCACTGATTACTTTTGTTCCTTTTGCACTTGAAGCTTTGCGCATGGCAAAGCTTGAAAAGCGCATCATTCCCGTAGTCGTTATGCAAACGATTGCTGCCAATCTCGGCAGTATGGCAACGCCCATCGGCAATCCTCAGAATTTGTATCTATACTCCCACTATTACCTGAGTGCCGGAACATTCTTCTCCGTTTCCCTTCCCTACGTTGCATTTTCTGCTGTTTTGCTGGCAGTATTTATTCTGCTGAAAAAACCGCAGCCCGTTTGCCCGCCTACCGCTGAAACAAAAATTATTTCTACCCGCACTCATCTTGCAACACTCGCTGTTTTGTTTTTAATTTGCCTGTGCGCCGTTGCGCACATTTTGAACGTATGGCTTGTTCTGGGAATCGTTGCCATTTGCCTTTTGATTCTGGACCGCCGATGCCTCTTGCATGTTGACTATGCACTTCTTGCGACATTTGCAGGTTTCTTTGTTTTCATCGGCAATCTCGGTCGCGTTCCTGCATTCAGTGATTTTCTGCGTTCTATCCTTGAAGGACGTGAAGTATTGGTAGCCATCGCCGCCAGCCAGGCGCTTTCCAATGTTCCCTGCGCTCTGCTCCTTTCCGGTTTCACCGAGAATGCTCTTGCACTCGTAATCGGTACGAATCTCGGAGGTTTGGGCACCTTGATTGCATCGATGGCAAGTCTCATCTCTTTCAAACGCATTGGCATTGAATATCCCAATCTGCGTGGACGCTACTTAGGGTATTTCACCGTGGCGAATATCGTTTTCCTCGCATTTCTTCTCGGACTCTGGTTGTTGCTTTAAGCATCTTATAATTGAATCAGCCCCTGTCGTGCGTAAGTTCACATACGACAGGGACTGTATTTTTATATCTGCAATTTAATCCTTCTTAATAGCGAAGCAAATACACCTGTGTATTTTTCCGCGGTATTCGATTTCTTCTACTGTTTCAATTCGCTGCATGCCGCATTTTTCCATCACACGCATGCTTGCGATGTTCTCTTCAAAAGCGCCTGCCCGAATCTCCGAAAAGCCTTTTGCAAACAGTGCCTCAATTGCAAGCTTCACAGCCTCTGTAGCATAACCCCTATTGTGGTACTTACTGCGTATTACCCAACCAAGTTCCATGGAATCGGCGCTGATGTCCACGTCGTTAATCCAGCCAAGAAATTCATTGCCGGCACATATCCCGCGCACAAAATGATTGTCTGCCATCGAATGTTCCTTTAGTCGCCGAAACAATTTCTCCACGCCCTCAGGAACTGAAAGGTCCGGAATCATATAGGTCTGCTTAATTGCATTATCCGTCAGAATTTCGTAGACAGCTTCTCTGTCCGATTCAGTGAAGCTTCGTAACTCAATTTTACATGCATGCTGTTCATCCATTTGGAAGTTCCTTTCCACACTTGGTGCAATAGAGAAATGTGGCTTCTGCTTTCGTGCCACAGTAGGGGCAAAACTGTGCCTTTTCTCCGGATACAGTTTTCTTTTGAGAATCGCCAAATCGTTCATTCAACGGATCGTTTTCTTCCCCATCTTCCGTGATATCAAAGGCAGAATAGCGTTTTTTACCCGTAGCATTTTTGATATGATATACCGCATTGACAATCGCCATCGCGATGAATATTACCCCAAACGCCGCAAATAGCGGTGGAGCCCCCATGCTAAGTGCAGCAATCATCCAAATAACGCCGAATACTGCCGCAAAAATTGCGCCAATCCCACCCATCATAGATGGTCCACGTCCCGGTTTGATACTTTTCACTTTTTCTTGCTCCTTTACTATTTCTGACACATATTATATGCTCTGCTTAAGAACCATCGGCACATACAGTATATCACAACATTTGCAGCGCAGCAAGAATTGGGTTATCCACCTTGAATCAGCCTGTATCTTTTACACGTAAAAAGCAGGATCGTGCCAATTGGCACGATCCTGCAATAGAATGCAAGAATAAATATTATTCTTCTTCGTCGTCTTCGCGCTTTGCGCTTTCGATGATCTTCTTGGCATCCATGGCGGGAACTTCCTCATAGCGCTCGAAACGCATGGAGAAGGAACCACGAGCCTGAGTCATGGAACGCAGGTCAGTCGCGTACTTGAACATTTCGGACTGCGGAACTTCAGCGATAACCTTCTGGAGGCCATCTTCCTGCTCCATGCCGGCGATGCGGCCACGACGCTTGTTCATATCACCGATGATATCGCCCATGTACTCGTCGGGTACGAGAACTTCAACGTGATAGATCGGCTCGAGGAGAACCGGAGAAGCGTCAACCAACTTCTTGAAAGCAAGACGGGTAGCAGTCTTGAAAGCCATTTCGGAGGAGTCTACCGGATGGTAGGAACCGAAGTGCAGCTTTGCAGTGATACCAACCATCGGGAAGCCGGCCAGAACACCCTTGCGAACGTTCTCATTTACGCCCTTTTCAACAGCGGGGATGAAGTTACGCGGTACAACGCCGCCGACAACTGCATCTTCGAAGCGGATTTCTTCGCTGCCGTCTGCATTCGGGGAGAATTCAATAACAACGTGACCGAACTGACCATGACCACCGGTCTGCTTCTTATGACGGCCTTCGCAGTCAAGGGTCTTGCGGATGGTCTCACGATACGGGATCTTGGGATCCTGCAGGATGCACTCTGCGCCGAACTTGCTGGCGAGCTTCTTGGTAACAACTTCCAGATGCATCTCGCCCAGACCGGAGAGCAGGCTCTCGGTGGTCTCAACGTTCTTCTCAACGCGGATGGTCGGATCTTCTTCCATCAGGCGGCTGAGACCGGAGAATACCTTATCTTCTTCACCGGACTTCTTGGCATAAACTGCCATAGAAATGCAGGGAGCCGGGAACTGGATGTCGGCATACTGAATGGGATTGGCGGCATCTGCGAGGGTGTGACCGGTATTAACGGTAACCAGCTTGGCCAGAGCGCCGATATCGCCGGCGATCAGCTTATTGGTGGTGTTCTGCTTCTTACCACGCAGAACATAGATGGTGCCGGCCTTTTCAGCCTTCTCAGCATTTACATTGTAAAGGGCGGTATCGCCGGTGAGTTCACCGCTCATTACCTTGAAGATGGACAGCTTGCCAACAAAGGGGTCAGCCAGCGTCTTGAATACCTGTGCAGAGAACGGAGCAGAAACGTCGCATGCACGCTCTACTTCTTCGCCGTTCTTCGGATTGGTACCGATAACTACGCTGTTTTCCGGAGAGGGCATGAGTTCGATGATGTTGTCCAGAACCTTGGCCAGACCAACGCGGTTGATGGAGGAGCAGCAAACTACCGGAACTACGGTGCCTTCTGCAATACCCTTGCGCATACCGATCATGATCTGCTCATCAGTGAGCTCGCCATTCTCGAAGTAAGCTTCCATCAGCTCATCATCAGCGCCTGCAGCTGCTTCCATGATGGCTTCGCGTGCAGATGCAATTGCATCCTCTGCGCTTGCGGGAACATCAACTTCCTTGAAGCTTTTGCCTTCGCCCATGAAAGCCTTATTCTTCAGAACGGATGCAACGCCTACAAACTGACCCTTATCCATGATCGGGATCTGGATGGGAGCGATGCAGGAGCCGTACTTATCGGTGATGGTAGCCAGAGCCTTGTCGAAGTTGGCATTCTCGCGATCCATCTGGTTGATAACGATCATGCGGGCAGTGTTGGTCTTTTCGCACATTGCCCATGCCTTTTCAGCGCCAACATTCAGGCCGCCAACGGCACCAACAGTAATGATTGCGCCTTCTGCCACGGTCAGCGGGCCGACCATTTCGCCTGCGAAATCGAAGTAGCCGGGAATGTCGATCAGGTTGATCTTGGTTTCCTTCCACTCCAGGGGAGCAAGCGCGGCCGAGATCGAAATCGTTCGTCTGGTCTCTTCGGGATCGAAGTCAGTGGTGGTGGAACCGTCTTCTACACGGCCCTGACGGTCGATCGTACCGGTAGCAAAAAGCAGAGCTTCGACGAGCGTCGTCTTACCCTCACCGCCGTGGCCAACGACAGCGATGTTGCGGATGTTTTTGGTGCAATAGTCCTTCATTGATAGTCCTCCCCGCAATATAGATAAATGTGATTGAAAGCCTGATTTACAGCCAACGCAGTAAATCAGCGCTCGCATGAAAATCTATCTTATATTTTAACAGAAAATCCTGCAATTGTGAACCCCCAAAATTAAAGGAATTTCAGGCTTTCTTGTTGAAATATTCTACCTATGAATATTAAGTTATATTATAAAAATGTTATGTGCAGACTTTTTACTGTTGCAATCGTACTGATTCTGCTTCCGCAGGTCGCTCTGTGTGAAAATCACTCGCGTGATGAAGTTCGCGAAATGTACAGTCAATTGTACGCAAAGCCTGCACGCACGCCTTATGCGGTTGTTCCCGATGCTTCCGCCTTTTCTGCCGGTGCACTTACATGGGATGCTCAGATGCAGGCAATGAACTATACCCGTTTCATGCGTTATCTAGCGTATCTCCCCTATGACCTTACGCTTGATAACATAGCTGTTGAAAAAGCACAAAATGCCGCTCTCCTGCTTGCTGCAACGGATATGCTCTCACATACGCCCGAAAAGCCGGCAGGCATGGAGGAGAGCTTGTACTCCTCTGCTTACTACACTTGCTCAACTAGCAACATTGCTGCATTCAACTGGTTTACGGACGATATGTTGCTTGTGAGTCTTGACTATTTCATGCAGGACGAGGCTGACTACAATCTTCCGGCTCTTGGACATCGCCGCTGGATACTCTCTCCCCGGCTGCAAAAAACGGGGTTTGGTCTTGCCAATTCCGAATCCGGCGTAAGTTACACGGTTATGCATGTAATGGATTTTTCCGCCGAAAAGCCCGATTATCTGCACATTGACTGGCCATCTGCAGGAGCTTTCCCCGCAGAACTTATGACGGAAGGAACCCCTTGGTCCGTTTCATTAAATCCTGATAAGTTTGACATGGAAGCAAGTTCGCCTTCCATCAAACTCACTGAAACCGTCAGCGGCGCACAGTTTGCATTTACGCTTCCTTCTTTTGAACCCCGTGCAAATTACTATGCAATCAATCACGAAAGCTATGGTGAGGGTTCCTGCCTTATTTTCCGCCCGGATCTCTCTTCTGCAGGTCTTCACGGCTATGAGCAGAATCAAATCTGGGAAGTGGAAATTTCCGGCCTCGTCACTGTAGAAGGCGAAATAACCACGATTTCCTATTCCGTTGAAATCATCTCTCTTGAGCCAATTGAACCCGTTGCCGTTGAAATTGACCCACAGTCGCTTTCTTTGGCTCCCGGCGAAACGTACGCTCTGTCTGCACTGGTAATTCCTTCGTGGGCGGATGATCTTTCCGTCCTATACGAAAGCAGCGATCCCGCTATTGCCACAGTTGACGAAAGCGGTCTTGTAACCGCTATTGCCGAGGGCTGCTGCACTATTACCGCAATCACAGTAAACGGCGAATCCGACGTATGCACCTTAACGGTTTCTGCAAAATAAACATCCTTAAGCATTACAGCGCCCGGAACCTTATTAATGGTTCCGGGCGCTGTTGCATAGCTTTAATTTGCTTTTTCGTCTGCAATCACCATTAGCTCGCGCTCAGACCGCATTTCACCCGGATACGGATATCGCTTTGCGCACTTGTCAAACTGTTTTCTGATTGCTTCTGCCTTGGCGGTGTCTTTTTCGGAAAGCAGGGCAACTGCGTATTCCACGCGCTTCACGGAGGGAAAAGTCTTCATCTGCTTCATGAATGTTTTTATTTCTTTTGTAAGCATTCCTTCGATTGTTTCCCTGCGGTTTTCCCCTACCGTTTCGCAATAAATACGATCACAGATGACAAGATTTCGATGGATGCCATTCATTCCGGAAGCCTTTGCAAGCATATGTTGCATAAGCCTGTCTGCCTCAGCAAACTTCTTTTCATCCATCAGCCTGTTGCATGCAAATACCCCCTGCGCAGCCACCAAATTGTTTTTCATTGCTGCATCGCCGGGAACTGCAAACCATTCTTCGGGCATATCACAAAGACGCACACCCTGTGAAATTTGCTCATTTACTTTCAATTGTATCCATAATGCGCGCATTGCATCCGGATTCTTTCCCAGCGAAAAGGCATTGTATCCGTCATTATCGACTCCACCCATGCGCATAGGCACGCCGTTTACAAGCGCAAAACCGAAGCCGATTACACTGAACATGAGCAGCAATGCCGCAAAAGATGCAGTTTCAGGCATTGCAAAATAGATGCACAATGCTATTACAGCCGTTACAACGTTCATAACGGAGCCGCCGAGATTATACAGCATCACAGGTATCTTTCCGTCTTTTATGTCAGGCGGCGACATAAGACATTGACCTCCTGTTCCTGCAATGGAAAGCCTGCGAAATCGAATTGCATTTCCTTCTTTTACCCATATCCAGCTGAATATTCTGAAAGAGCAGAAACCGTATCCCGATGCCAGACCGAATACAAGGTGACCCGCTTCATGGACAACAATCTGCACAATCATTGCCAAATACATCGCGATAATCATCAGCAAAAAGAGCAGCAATTCGGGCACATCAGATTGACCGTTCATGGCAATTCTGTTCATTATATCCACGATCATCATTCCACACAAGCCGCCAATCAGAATAAATACGGCCATCACAGCACACTGCTGCCAGGCAATATGACGTTTTTTTGATTTATTTCCCATGAATCTATTCGCCTTTCGCCTTTCTAAAATAACGCAGGCTGAATACCAGTGCAATTACGCCAAGTATCGGGAAGATTGCTGCCGTCAGCATTCCTACCTTCATACCAATCTGCTCTGCAGTCATGGAGAAGGTTTCCGCAAGACTTACAGCCCAGCTGCTTGCCGCAACATTGTCTACCACGATGCCCAGCATCTGCGGAGCAACCGAAGCACCGAAGTCGCCGCCCGCCGCCATCAAGGCATAAGCAGCAACACCGGGCGCAGGAATCTTTTCCTCCATAAGGATAAGCATACCCGGCCAGAGCATCGATGTAAAAGGTCCGGTCAAAACGCATGCAATCATCGATACCGCAGAATTCTGCGAAAGCGCTGCTACCAGATAGCACACCACTGCGCCGCACATACTCCAAAGCAGAACCTTTGAAATATTCTTTCCGTATTTTGCGTATGCCGTTCTTACAAGGCCAAGCAGTACTGCAAAGAGGCA
This sequence comes from Clostridiales bacterium, assembly GCA_015056055.1. GTDB lineage: Bacteria > Bacillota > Clostridia > Christensenellales > Aristaeellaceae > Alectryocaccomicrobium. Next base: position 36,425 of record SVHC01000022.1, read on the forward strand.
CAGGCCAAGGATATCACCCATTGCCTTGGAAATTCCCAATGCATTTTCAACATAGCCGGAAATCCAGTTCGTCATTCCGTTTTCTGCTGCACTGCCAAGGAAAATGCACAACACGCACAGTGCAAGGGAAATATTTCTCTTTTTTGCCGTTCCTTTTTCACTTCCATGCGAAAGCTCCATCTCCGGCAACGGCGAAGTGCAAAACAGATAGAACGAAACAAGCGGAAGCATTGCCCAGAACATAGCCAGATACATCCAGTTTTCCGTTCCGAATACTTTTAAGAATACCGTGCTTACGATAACAACCATCGTAACGCCATATGCATATAGTGAATGCAGCGTGCTCATATCACGATCCGGATTATCCGAAGGAAGCGCAGCAACAGTGGGGCTGAGAAGCACTTCATTCAATCCGGCCGCAATCGAAAAAATAATGGTTCCAACCAGCAATCCTGCATAAGCATGCTGAGGTACTATCATGGGAATCAGTGCGTATGTAAGCAAACCGATAGAAGTCAGAACCGGCATAATCTTAAGCGTCTTACGAGCATTAAAATACTTCGTAAAGAAGCTAAAGATCAAATCAACAGCCAACTGCGTGCAAAAATTTGTCACTACCAGCGTTCCAAGCAGCGTATACGATATTCCATACATCTCCCTGAAAGTCAGAAAAAGAATCGGCGGAAGGCTGAATACCGAAGACATTGCCAGATAAGTATAGAAACATGCCCACTTCGTTCTCTTGAAATTCATACTTTATCCCCTTATTTGTTTTTTGCCCACACGGCATGCTCTACAAACCGGATAATCGGCGTAGTATCTTCAAGGCTGTGCGGATGGTGATCGCATTCAGGCTTTACAATTTGCACAATTTCTCCGTCTGCTGCTTTCACAATGTCGTATAGAATCTTTCCATTTTCTTCGTAGGGAACTACCTGATCCTTTGCACCGCATACAAGAATAATCGGAATATGGTTTTCCAGAATCGGCCCGATGTTGTCAATGGGATGGTTTCGGTAGTTGATAAGAGACGACTTTGTATGCCCGGTGGCTTGCACCATTTCTTCATACATTCCGCTGTCTTCCCTTGCCTGCCCCATACTGCACGGACAGCTGAGCAGGTTGAGTACCGGTGCATCCAGATAAAGCGCCGCCACTCGCTGCGGATATCGTGCAGCAAAATACACTGCCTGCATCCCGCCGCAACTCATGCCCACAGGAACACATGCTTCCGCAAGGCCGAATTCCGATACAAGATGCCTGCAGAGCATTTCCTTTGCATCGTCATCAGAAGGAACATGCCAGCGCGTCTGATTTTCAATATATGCCAGGTGCCATCCTCTCGCAAGCATATCCAGTTCAAACTGCGGAAACGCACCAAAGTATTCGGTTTTCAAAAGCCAGTTTTTGCATGCATTGCGCTTTCCCGGAATAACCAGTTTGGCCTTGCGCCCATCAAGCACAAAATCCAGCATTTTAAAGCCATTCCATACAGATTCAAAATACTCCATACTCTGCCTCCCTTCTCGAAGGTATCCACGCGTTTAAATACAGGGTCCTCTCCGGAGAGAGAACCCTGCAAAATATTCTTTGATTATTCTTCTTCGTCTTCCTCAGGCAAATTGGCGTTGTGCCATACGCTCTGAGTATCGTCGTAATCCTCAAGCCAGTCAATCAGCTTGACAACCTTTTCTACGGTTTCCGGATCGGTTACGTCCACGGTATTGTTGGGAACCATGGCGCGCTCCGCATTCAGGAACGTGCAGCCGGCATTTTCCAGATTCTCACGAACCTCGGAGAAATCATTGGGGTCGGTGTAAACCGTAGCCACACCGTCGCCAATCTCAACATCTGCAGCGCCTGCATCCAGAGCGAGCATCATCAGCTCATCCTCATCCAGACCCTTGGAGTTATCCAGCTCGATAACGCCCTTGCGCTCGAACATCCATGCAACGCAGCCGTTAGCACCCATGGAGCCGCCGTTCTTATCGAAAATATGGCGAACTTCGCTTGCTGCACGGTTGAGGTTGTCGGTAACGATCTCAACGATAACAGCTACGCCGCCCGGAGCATATCCTTCATAGGTGATCTCTTTATAGTTAGCGCCGTCACCTTCGCCCGCTGCCTTTTTAATGGAGCGGTTGATGTTATCATTGGGCATGTTGGATGCCTTTGCCTTTGCGATAACGTCGCGCAGCTTGTTATTGGAAGCCGGGTCAGGACCGCCCTCACGAACGGCAATTGCAATTTCACGGCCAATCTTGGTAAAAATCTTACCGCGCTGTGCGTCAGTCTTTTCTTTCTTGTGCTTGATGGTAGACCATTTGTTATGTCCGGACATAAATACGCCCCCTGCTTTGTTTCGTCTACTTATAATACCACAAAAAGCCCCCTGCCGTCAATGCGGCGATTGAATTTCCACGCAAAATCTGATATAATTTACGCACTGGAGGCACATTTATGTACATAATTTGTGAAATTCGCCGCGAACGCGGTCTTGTATCCCTGTGTGCAGACGGTACTGTGCTTATCACTGTGCGCGCCTGCGACCTCGAATCGCACCCTGTTTTTGAAGGGGACGAAATTGATATTGACGAATATTCCGCAAAAATGGCATCTGTGCAGTTCGCAGATGCCTATGAAGCAGCCCTTTCGATGCTGGACCGCTCCGCAAAAACCGCATGGCAGATATCTTCTTCTCTCGCACGAAAAGGCTTTGTAACCGATGCCATCGAAAGCGTCATTGCCCGCCTCACGGAAAATCGCCTGATTGACGACAGACATTTTGCCGAAAGGATGACGGAATCTGCCGGACGCAGCGGAAGCGGAATTTACGCCATCAAACAAAAAATGCGTGCCAAGGGTATTTCAGAGGACGATATTGAAAATGCCGTTTCAGCCATCGACCCGGAGGAACAGCTTGCCGCAGCAAGTGCCTTAGCAAAAAAGCTTGCGCCGCGCTACAGCAGCGAACCGCGTCCAAAGGCCCGTGCAAAACTTTCTCAAGCCCTCGCCCGCCGCGGCTTCTCATGGGATGTAATCTCTTCCGCTCTTGAAAACATCAATTTTTCCGAAGAAGAATTCGACGAATTCTGTTGATTCCGAAACAAATGCAGCTCCATGCCACCTTATCGGCTTGGAGCTGCATTTATTTAGATTATCACATTTATCCTACGGTCTTCGCCAGCTTTTCGGCATTCTTACCGACAAAGGCATAGGCACACGGGCTCATCAGCACGCGGCGAAGAATCGCATTGGTTTCCTCGCGGGTAACAGCTTCAATCTTTGCAAGCACCTCTTCTTCCGTCTGAGTGCTGTCCAAAAGAAGCTTTCTGCGACCAAGAGCATTCATATGATTCGAAACGGATTCCTGACCGAGAATATAGCTTGCCTTCAGCTGAGCTTTTGCCTGGCGGAACTCCTGCTCAGTGAGACCGGTTTCCACAAAGGCAGCAATCTCATCGCGAATCAGCTTTACTACTTCGCCTGCGCTCTCCGGATTTGTACCGGCATATACAGTCAGCATGCCGCAATCCGTGTACGTATTGGGATAGCTGTAGACCGAGTATGCAAGGCCGCGTTCCTCACGAATGGATTGGAACAGATGCGAGCTCATAGCACCGCCGAGCACGGAATTAAACAGCGTTGTGGGATACAGTTCCTCGCTGCCCATGGGCGCCGTCGGGAATGCGAGGCACAGATGCATCTGCTCGATATCCTTTTCGCGCCAAAGAACAGTCGGTTCTACGGGATTGGTAACAAAATCGCTTCGACGCTCTCCCTGAGCTTTAAAATCGCCCAGATAGCGTTGTGCCATTTCCAGCACCTTTTCCCAATCATAGTTGCCCGCAATCGCCAGAACGGTATCCTCCGGCCTGTAAAGACGGTTGTAATATTCCAGAATGGATTCGCGCGTGAACGAACGGATATTCTCCTCGCTTCCCAGTATCGGGCGAGAAATCGGCTGATCCCCATACTGAGACAGCATGATCAGTTCATGGACTACATCTTCCGGCGTATCTTCCGCCATGGCGATTTCCTCCAGAACAACGCCCTTTTCCCTCTCAATGTCTTCCGGGTCAAAGCGCGAATGCAGAAAGATATCCGTCAGAATGTCCATTGCCAGCGGCAAATCTTCATCTACGGTTTTGGCATAAAAACAGGTGCATTCCTTGGCGGTAAAGGCATTCAGCGCGCCACCAACTGCATCCATCTCTTCTGCGATAGCACGGGCGCTGCGCTTCTGCGTTCCCTTAAAGAGCATATGCTCAATAAAGTGGCTCATACCGTTTTCATGCGGAAGCTCATACTGTGAACCGCTTGCCACCCACAGACCCACAGAGGTTGATCTGCAATGCGGCATGCGTTCACCGATAATTCTTACGCCATTGTCCAACACAAATTCGTCGAACATATTTCCTCCATGATGCTTATTCGCCCCGCTCGTTTTGAGCGGGGCGTAAAAAGCTTTTTAGTTGTCCTGATTAGTCGCGGCGACGCGGAGGACGTCCGGCATCGCGGCCACCATCGCGACCGCCTTCACGGCGCGGGGGACGACGAACGGGCATTGCCTCGTTATCGTATTCGATATCGTTGCGAACGAGGTTGATGCGGCCCTGGCTGTCGATTTCGGCAACGCGGCATTCCAGCGTGTCACCGATGTTGACAACGTCTTCTACCTTTTCAACGCGCTCGTTGGCAAGCTTCGATATGTGTATCATGCCATCTTTGCCCGGAGCATATTCAACAAATGCGCCGAAGGACATGATGCGAACTACGGTACCGGTGAATACGGTGCCAACTTCGAGATCCTTTGCGATACCCTCGATGATGGAGCGAGCCTTGGCAGCTGCTTCTGCATCCGGAGTAGCGATATATACGCGGCCGTCGTCTTCGATGTCGATCTTAACGCCGGTCTCAGCAATGATCTTGTTGATCATCTTTCCGCCAGGTCCGATAACTTCGCGGATCTTATCGGGGTTGATGGTGAAGCGGATGATCTTCGGAGCGAACTTGGACAGTTCCGGACGCGGAGCCGGCAGTGCCTCGAGCATCTTGCCGAGGATGTGCATACGGCCGTCATAAGCCTGAGCAAGTGCCTGGCGGAGGATCGGCTCGTCGATGCCCTTGATCTTGATGTCCATCTGGATAGCGGTGATACCCTTGTGAGTACCGGCTACCTTGAAGTCCATGTCGCCTAGGAAGTCTTCCAGACCCTGGATATCGGTGAGAACAGCAACTTTACCGGTGTTCTCAACGTCCTTGATCAGACCCATAGCAACGCCTGCTACAGGGCGCTTGATCGGAACGCCCGCATCCATCAGAGCCAGAGTGGAGCCGCAAACAGAAGCCTGAGAGGTGGAACCGTTGGAGGACATAACCTCGCTGACCAGACGCAGTGCGTACGGGAACTCTTCTTCAGAGGGAATCATGGGCTCAAGAGCACGCTCTGCCAGAGCGCCGTGACCGATTTCGCGACGGCCCGGGCTGCGCAGCGGCTTGGCTTCGCCGGTGGAATACGGCGGGAAATTGTAGTGGTGCATGTAGCGCTTGGTCTCCTCAGGGCTGATGCCGTCGAGGATCTGTACATCGCCCATTGCGCCCAGGGTTACGGTGGTCATAACCTGAGTCTGGCCGCGGGTGAATACTGCGCTGCCGTGCGGACGGGGCAGGATGCTGGTTTCGCACCAGATGGGGCGAACTTCAGTCAGCTTACGGCCGTCAGGACGGATACCCTCATCAATGATGTGGCGGCGCATAACTTCCTTCTGGAGGCTGTAGAGAGCATCGCCAACTTCATTCATGCGGCCTTCGTACTTCTCGGCGAAGTAGTCATTGACTTCCTGCTTAACCTGTTCTTCGCGGGCATTGCGCTCGGAGCGGTCATAGGTTTCGAACATCCAGCGAACCTTTTCAAGGGCAAATTCGCGTACGTCTGCCTTAACTTCCTCAGCCGGAAGGGACAGCGGGAACTCGCGCTTCGGCTTACCGATTTCCTTCTGGATATTTTCGATGAAAGCAACGATCTTCTTAATTTCTTCGTGAGCGAAGAGGATAGCCTTGAGCATGACCTCTTCAGAAACTTCCTTAGCGCCTGCTTCAACCATCATAACGGCATCCTTGGTGCCTGCAACGGTCAGAGCCATTTCGCTGACGGCGCGCTGCTCATCAGTCGGGTTAACGATGAACTCGCCATCGATCAGACCGATGTTGACTGCGCCGGTGGGGCCGGCAAACGGAATGTCGGAAACGGCCAGAGCGGCAGAGGAGCCGATCATTGCCGGAATTTCCGGAGCATTGTTGCTGTCAACGGATACGCACATTGCCACGACCTGAACATCGTTGCGCATTCCCTTCGGGAACAGAGGACGCAGCGGACGGTCGATCAGACGGCTGGTGAGGATTGCCTTTTCAGACGGGCGGCCCTCACGCTTGATGAAACCGCCGGGAATCTTACCGACGGAATAAAGCTTTTCTTCAAAATCAACGCTCAGCGGGAAGAAGTCCATGCCTTCACGGGCTTTGTCCGCTGCAGTGGCCGTAACGAGCAGCACAGTATCGCCGTAGCGGATAAAGGTGGAGCCGTTGGCCTGCTCGGCGTACTTGCCGAACTCCAGAACGAGCTTACGCCCGCCCAGTTCCATTTCATACTGCTTGAACATGTTTGTCCCTCCTCTGGACATATTATCTATTTTCTTTTATTTTACCCATTTCAGTAGCGCCAGTTCGCCGCGCTGTTTCAAAAGCGCAAGAAACGTTTTTGCATTTCCTCTGCTTTTGATACACCGCGGCGTAAAATTGCCGCCGCCCGGTAGGGTTCCCGAGCGACGGCAACATAACTCCGGGATCCAGGTCGCCGACTCGTCTTACTTACGCAGACCGAGCTTAGCGATGAGCTGGCGGTAGCCCTCGATGTCCGTCTTCTTGAGGTAGTCAAGCAGACCACGGCGCTGACCAACCATCAGCAGCAGACCACGGCGGGAATGGTGATCCTTCTTGTGATCCTTGAGGTGCTCGTTGAGGTGGTTGATACGGGCGGTGAGCAGAGCGATCTGCACTTCGGGGGAACCGGTGTCACCAACGTGACGGCCATACTCGGCGATGATTTCGGACTTGTTGTTCATCATGGTTTTCTCCATCCTTCCTTAATTGCCGCAAGCAAGGTAAGCCGTCGGAGTGTCGGCAAACCGCGCAGGCGGTCATTTTGTGGCCCATTTTGCCACGAATACTATTCTACCATACAACCCATTAAATGTAAACGCATGATAGAGTGAATTCCGTGAATTTTTGCGAAATTTCACAGGAACTGTTTGGCTTCTTCTGTCTTGCCTTCTGCAAGAAGCGCACGAATCAGCGTAGAGGAAACTGTTTTCCCTGCAACCATAACCGGCTGAACGATTACCGGTGCATACCCATATTCTGCGGCAGAGGATGCAATCATCTGCGCATTTCCCTCTCCCTTAAAGCCAAAGGTATTGTTATATCCCGTAATCACCGCAATCGGGCGCAGATTTTCCGCAATACTCTTCAAAAAATCCGCTGCCGTAACTGCTGCAAATTCAGAATCAAACCTGCGCACAACAGCATATTGAACGCCAAGCGCTTCGAGCTTTGCCAGCTTTTCTTCCAGCGTCATGAGTGGCTTGGGGGCACGCTCGGGACAAATGACTTCCAGAGGATTTCTGTCAAAGGTATAAACGACGCTTTCAACGCCATCTTTTCGGGCATATTCGATCGCCTTGGCAATCAGAGAACGATGACCCGCATGCACGCCGTCAAACGTGCCCAGCGCAACCGCCGAACGTTCCCCGCAGAATTCCCTTTCATCCTGCAGTATGTGCATCATCTCTTATAAAAGCATCGCCTTGAAGCGCACGCAGCCGTCTTCGGTAAATGCGCCCATTCCGGCGAACTCCTCCCCTATATATACGCGGACAATTCCCGTATGCTTCTGAGGTGCTTCCAGCAAAAGCTGCGGCCAGAGCGGATTTCCGTTGCGTACGCGCGCAATCTCGTCTGTACTTACCCTTACAAGCGGAATGTGCCCAATAGGATAATCCAGCGGTTTAAGATGTTCTTCCACGCTTGTCAATTCTGGAAGCGGAATCGCCTCTTCGGCAGTGAACACACCGGAACGCGTCCTTGCAAGTGCAGACATATGACCACCGCATCCAACAAGCGCGCCGATGTCATGCATCAATGTGCGCACATACACGCCTTTTCCGCAATCAACTTGGATCCTGTGCCGGTTTTCGCCATTTTTCCCTATATAAGTCAAGGCATCAACCCGCACGGGGCGTTCCTCAATTTCAATCTCCTGACCCTTTCGAGCATAGGTATACAACGGTTTGCCATTGCGCTTCAATGCCGAGTATACCGGCGGACGCTGCAGAATATCGCCGGTAAGCTTCCCCAACACACCGCGAATTTCGTCCTCACCGACGTGCACAGGATTTTCCTCCAGCACTGTTCCGGTTGCATCCTGCGTATCCGTGACTATACCAAGAGTAAGCTCCGCAACGTAGGTTTTCTGCTTATCAACGATATAATCAAACAGGCGCGTCGCCTTTCCGATACAAATCGGCAAAACGCCTTCTGCTTCCGGATCAAGCGTTCCTCCATGACCTATTGCGGTTTTCGGTGGAAGCAAACGCTTTATGCGCGCCACAACGCTGCCGGATGACATTCCCAACGGTTTATATACATTCAAAAAACCTTTGATCTCGCTCATTTCATCGCCTCGCATGCGACGGCTACAACTTCATCCATCGCCTCATAAACCGCAGCCTGCACTGTCATTCCTGCAGCGCGCGTATGACCACCGCCACCAAACCGCTTGGCAATGGCAGCCGCATCTGCTTCAAGCGTGCGTACCGAAAATTTTGCCCCATTTTTCTGAGTTGCAAGAAGGGCAATTTCCACACCTTCCATGTTGATCAAATGATCAATCAGGCCTTCCGTGTCAGAATACTCTGCACCGCATTTTTGCAGCATTTCTTCCGTCACAAATCCGCAGGCGATCCGACCATCTGCATAAAAACGCACATCACTGAGCATCGCGCCCAACAAAAGTGTATATTCTCTTCTACGGCAGCGGAACAGGCGTCGTGTCGTGTCTGCCACATCAAAAAGTTCGACCATCACAGCTGCCGCCTGCATATCACGGCACCGGGTGGAAGAAAAGCTGAAATTGCCCGTATCCGTGGAAATCGCAACATACAGACACAGTGCAATTTCTTCCGTAAGCGGCCAACATCCTTCGGAAAGCAGCTCGTGCACAATCGTTCCGGTGGCACCGTAATCGCACTCAATCCTGTTGAGCTGCGCATATCCCGGATTTGTGCCGTGGTGATCAATTACAGCAGTATATTCCGCAGCTTCAAAAATTCCAACTGCAGTTCCCAGTCTGCCGAGATCCGCAGCATCAACCGCAAGCACATATTTCGTATGATGCGCCTTATCCGGCGTGCGAAAATCCGATGCTCCAGGCAGAAATGCGTACTTCGGCGGAATTGTATCCTCGCAAACGAGCTGCGCACTGCCATTCAAAGCATGATACAGAGCAAGCGTGCTGCCAATTGTATCTCCATCCGGCGATACATGGGCAATCAACGTCAGAGAATCCGCATTGCGAAGCCACAGAATCAGCTCTTTATTTTTCGCCGCCATCCGCTTCGCCCTCCTGTTCGCCATTCCTGAGCAAGGCATTAATGCGGGCAGCATATTCAATGTTTTTGTCCAGTTCAAAAATCAATTCAGGCGTATAGCGCAGGTCTACCTTCCGGCCAAGCTCGCGGCGAATAAATCCCCTTGCGCTTTTCAGTGCCTTAATGAAGTCATCTCTTTTTTCCTCTTCCAGAATGCTTACGCGCACTTTGCAGAATTTCAAATCGCGCGTAACTTCCGCGCTCGGAATGGAAAAAGTTCCGGAAATGCGCGGATCGTTCAGTTCATCGCGGATAATCTGATCCAATCCTTTACGAACCTCCTCAGAGATTCGATCAATTCTGTCATATCCCATTGTTTTACCTCCCTATCGTTACGCAAAAAGGATTCTCCGTTTCGGGCGGAAGAACGCGTCCGCGCCCTCCACCGGAAGCGAAGAATCCCCCGTTGCAAAATTCAGTTTATCCCTTCAGGTCAGCGCGCAATTTCTTCCATGGTGAAGCACTCGATTACGTCGCCTTCCTTGACATCGTTAAAGCGTTCCAGACCGATACCGCACTCAAATCCGGTTGCGACTTCGCGCGCATCGTCCTTAAAGCGCTTGAGGGAATCGATCTTTGCCTCGGTAATAACCACGTTATCACGCAGCAGGCGGGCGGTTGCATTTCGAACGATCTTACCGTCGGTTACGTAGCTACCTGCGATCGTGCCTGCGCCGGAAACCTTAAAGGTCATGCGGACCTGAGCACGGCCAAGGATAGTCTCCTTATACTGCGGAGCAAGCATACCCTTCATTGCAGCCTGCACATCTTCGATAGCATTGTAGATTACGCGGTAGAGGCGAATGTCAACCTTTTCACGGTCAGCGATGTCACGCACAGTGTTGTCGTGGCGAACATTGAAGCCGATAATGATTGCATTGGATGCGCTTGCGAGCATAATATCCGATTCGGTGATGGCACCTACGCCGCCGTGGATAGCGCGCACGCGTACTTCCTCGTTCGAAAGCTTTTCCAGCGACTGGCGAACGGCTTCAACAGAACCCTGTACGTCAGCCTTGATAATGATATTGAGTTCCTTGGTCTGACCGGTAGAAATCTGAGAGAACAGATCATCCAAAGAAGCCTTGGAGCTATTCTTAATAAGAGCAGCGCGCAGCTTGTCCTTACGCTCTTCAGCAACCTGTCTGGACAGACGGTCATCATTAACGGCAGAGAAGATATCACCTGCACTGGGAACATCATTGAAACCGATAACCTCAACCGGATCAGACGGACCGGCAGTCTTTACGCGTTCGCCACGGTCATTGACCATTGCGCGTACGCGACCATATGCCGTACCGGCGATGATCATATCACCGATCTGCAGCGTACCATTCTTAATGAGAACAGTGGCAACCGGACCGCGACCCTTATCCAGCTGTGCTTCGATAATGGCACCGCGTGCCTTACGGTTGGGATTGGCGCGCAGATTCTGCATTTCAGCAACAAGCAGAACCATTTCCAGAAGGTTATCCACGCCTTCGCCGGTAAGTGCGGAAACCGGTACCATAATGGTATCGCCGCCCCATTCTTCGGCAACAAGGTTGTATTCCGTCAGTTCCTGTTTAATGCGCTCAGGATTTGCAACCGGCTTATCGATCTTGTTGATTGCAACAATCGTGGGCACGTTTGCAGCCTTTGCATGGTTGATTGCCTCAACAGTCTGCGGCATAACGCCGTCATCTGCTGCTACAACCAGAATTGCAATATCCGTTACCTGAGCACCGCGAGCACGCATTGCGGTGAACGCTTCGTGACCCGGGGTATCAAGGAACGTAATGGATTCATCGTTTACATTAACCGTATATGCACCAATGTGCTGGGTAATGCCGCCGGCCTCGCCTGCAGTAACGCGGGACTTACGGATGTAGTCCAACAGAGATGTCTTACCATGGTCAACGTGACCCATGATCGTAACAACGGGAGCACGCTTCTCCAGATCCTCTTCTACGTCTTCGGTATCCTCTGCTTCGAGAGCATCTTCTGCCGTTTCTGCCAGCTTCAGTTCGAGTTCAACATCAAACTCGCTGCAGATGAGCTGTGCGGTATCGTAATCCAGTTCATTGTTAATGGATGCCATAATACCAAGCAGCAGCAGCTTCTTGATAATTTCACCGACAGGCTTGCTGATACGCTCGGAAAGATCCTTAACCGTGATAGTTTCGGCAGTCATATATGCCTTTTCAATCTTAATCGGTTCCGGCTTATAGACTTCCTGCTGTACCTTCTTCTTGCGCTTGCCGCCGCGTACTACCTCATCATCCGATTCATAACCGCCGCGGGTCTGTACACGACGATTCTTGGTACGCTCGGGATCGTTCTGACGTACATACTGCTTCTTGTTCGGATCGTAGTTGGATACGCGTTCCTTTTCTACAGTAGGCGTAAGATCAATTTTGCTGGCACGCGGAGCGCTGTTTCTGGCGCCTGCTGCCGGACGGCTGCCGCCGCCAAATCCACCCTGCGGACGGTCGCCCTGAGGACGATTGTACTGGCCCTGCGGACGATCTCCCTGCGGACGGTCGCCCTGAGGACGATTGAACTGACCCTGCGGACGGTCACCCTGGGGACGGTTGAACTGACCCTGCGGACGGTCGCCCTGGGGACGGTTGAACTGACCCTGCGGACGGTCGCCCTGGGGACGGTTGAACTGGCCCTGCGGACGGTCGCCCTGGGGACGGTTGAACTGACCCTGCGGACGGTCACCCTGGGGACGGTTGAACTGACCCTGCGGACGGTCGCCCTGGGGACGGTTGAACTGACCCTGCGGACGGT
>SVHC01000023.1 GCA_015056055.1 Clostridiales bacterium
TGGTAGATTCCAAGAACCTGTGCCTGACCATGGACCCCTCCCACTATCAGCTGTACGGCAATGATATCCCCTACACCATCCGTCAGTGGGGCAACAAGATCCAGCACGTTCACCTGAAGGACACCATGGGCGTTATCCATGCTCCCTTCGGCACTCCGTTGCTGGGCGAAGGTCAGATCGACTGGCCGGGCTTCTTCACCGCGCTTGACGATATCGGCTACGACGGCTGGTATTCCGTAGAGTTCGAATCCTGGAACCTCGCTACCATGATCTCCAAGGAAGAGGCTGCCGCAATGTCCTACCGCTGCGCAGAAGTTCTCATCAACAAGATCCTGGGCAAATAATTTCACACGCAAAACAGCGGCTTTTTGCCGTTTGCCCGTGAAACATTTAATCCTCCCTATGATTTGTCATAGGGAGGATTTTGATTTTGCAACAGTATACCACCGCAGACTACGCACTACACCGAAATGTGTAGTGCAATGCGCCCTTTATCCAATCGATAAATTGGAATTTGTTAGTCTGAATCTTTAAATTTCTGAACATACTTTTTTGCTGTGTTTCGTATCCAAGTTCGCTTATGTTTCAAAAACGGAGTTATCAATGAAACACAACCGTTGGCACGCATCTTGTATAGCGTATCAATAACATGTCCATTGACATCCTCATCTTCCAGCAAAGGAATCAGCGCATGGGCATATTCGCAATACTTCGATTTTCCAAGAAGCATTACAAAACTCTGCCTTCCTCTTTTTGCCCTTTTGTCTAAGCAAATGTTGAGTATCCTATTTATCTGGTCATTATTAAAGTAAGCTTTGGAGGTAAAAACAAGTTGTCTGATTTGTTCACCCATATCCCAAATCTTACCCTCAAAATCGTGCCATTCGTGGACATCAGGGAACTGTTTCATATATGGGAGGTCAGCAAGCATTTCATGAGGAATGTTTGTCTCAGTTTCTGATAGCAGATTATTTATTTCATTGTCCAATGCCACTCGATTAGAAGAAACCACTACGCAACACACTCCTTCGTCAAATTCAAGTTTGCCTGCTTGTATTCTATCACATAGCTATCGCATGTATAAGAACAGTCCCGGCAGAAATGCCTGCCGGGACTGCAACTGTTTTATGGCACCCAATGTTTTTCCGATATTTTTTGTTTTACCCTTACCAGTAATGGTATCGATTCCTCTTTCCTGCCAGAAACAGTGCCGTCAAAACCACCGCCATAAACTCGGCAACAATGATGGACATCCATACGCCGTTGATTTCAAAAATCAGCGGCAAAAGCATAACCGATGCAGCCTGGAACACCAGCGTACGCAGGAAGGAAATGATGGCAGAGGTCACGCCGTCGTTCAGTGCGGTAAAGAATCCCGAGCCAAAGATCGCAAATCCCATGAACACAAATGAAAGCGCAAAAATCCGGAATCCGGATATGGTAAGTTCCAAAAGCTGTGCATCATAGCCCACGAAAATGTTCGCAAGCGGCGCGGCCAGAACCTGCGCTACCCCAACCATAAAAACGCCTGCAATTCCCAGCATGATAAGGCTTTTTTTCAGGATGCCTCTCAGCTCGGAAAGGTTCTGCGCGCCGTAGTTATATCCTACGACGGGCGCCGTGCCGATAGAATAGCCGATGAACGCAGCCGCAAAAATAAAACTCACATACATCATTACGCCGTAAGCCGCAATTCCGTTTTCGCCGGCATATTTCAGAAGCTGCAGATTATAGAGCATACCCACCACATTCATGGATACGTTGCTCATGAATTCCGAAGAGCCGTTTACGGTTGCCCGCAGGATCGCCCGTCCGTCAAAATGCGTTTTTCCAAGACGCAGAATGCTATTGTTCTTCCGAAAGAAATAGACCAGCGGAACTCCGCCGCCCACCACCTGGCTCATTCCTGTTGCAATTGCTGCACCGGGCAATTTCCATTCCTGCGGAAGAAGACCGACAAGCAGCGCATCCAGAATCATGTTCGTAACGCCCGAAGAAACCGTCACAATGAGACCCAGCTGCGGCTTTTCCGCCGCCACAAAAAAGCTCTGGAACAAAAGCTGCAGTACATAAAACGGCAAAGCCAGCAAAATGATTCGTGCATAGACTACGCAATTTTCCAACAGTTTCCCTTCCGCGCCCAGAAGCGCAGCAATCGGCCGGATGAATACGATGCCCAGCACCGCAAACACGATGCCCAGTGCGAATGCCACATAGGTAAACAGGGAAAAATACCTGTTTGCCTTTTCAGACTCCCCTTCGCCAAAGGTCTTTGCCACGATAGCCGTGCCGCCCGTGCCGAATATGAACCCCACAGTCGCAACGATCATCAGAAACGGCATGATCAGATTGACCGCCGCAAACGGCGTTTTCCCCGCAAAATTCGAAACGAAGAATCCGTCCACCACGCCATAGATGGAGGTAAAAATCATCATAGCGACGGACGGCAGCGTAAAGCGTATAAGTTTTTTATAGCCAAAGTGATCCGAAAGCTGTATTTTCACAGTCAGTGTCTCCCCGCATAGAAAACTCTCCCGATGTACTCCGCAAAACGCGCTTCGGGAGAGCTTTTCTGTATTTCTTAGATCTTTACAGCCTTAACCTTGCCTTCCGGCATGCCATGCTGTTTCTGACGCATGATTACGTTTTCGACCAGACCGATACCCAGAATGTTCGTAAGATAACTCGATCCGCCGTAGCTTACAAACGGCAGCGGTATGCCCGTAACCGGCAGAAGACCGATAACCATGCATATGTTTTCCATGATATGGAACAGCAGCATGCCCACAACGCCGAATATGATATAGCTGCCAAACGCATCCTGCATGCGCAGCGCATGGCGCACCATTCGCATAATCAGAAGCAGGTATGCCAGAATCAGCGCACCGCCGCCCACAAAGCCGAATGCCTCGCACACGACGGCAAAAATCATATCGGTATGGTCGTCGGCGATGTAACCCAGCGAGGCAAAGCTGCCTTCCGATACGAGTCCCTTGCCGAACAAGCCGCCCGAACCCAACGCAATCTGTGCGTTTACAACCTGCATTGCGTCATCGGGATAGTTTTCCGGTTCCAGCCAGATCAGGATTCGCGTGAATCGGAAGTTCTCACCACCGGAATTCATAACGCCCCACAATACTACGATCATCATTGCACCGATCATCAGAATGCCGCCGATGATGCGGAAGTTCGTGCCGGAAATCAGAATCAACAGTGCAAAAACGAATGCATATACCAGTGCGGTACCTACGTCCGGCTGCAGAACGATCAGGATCAGGGGCAAGCCTACATAAACCAACACCGGAAAAAGTTCTCGCAGAGTGCGGATGGGCTTTTTTCGCATGCTGAACAGTTTTGCCAGCGCGATAATAATTGCGATCTTACCAAATTCGGAAGGCTGAATACCGCGTTCACCGCCGCCCCACTCAAAGAACGCCTGCATGCCGCCGCGACCTACACGCGCGAACAAAAGAACCGTTACCAGCAGCGCAATGTTTGCCCAGTAGATAATATTCGCCAGTTCGCCATACAGCCTGTAGCTGAAATAGCACATTGCAGCCATTGCAACCACGCCGACCAGAATCCAAATCAGCTGCAGCCTGGCATATGTGATCGGGTGCAGCTTAATGGTCTCCATCAGCGTTTCGCCCACACCCGCCGTGGAACTTGCCGTAGCAGCAAAAATCGAAACCACGCCGAAAAGCGATATTCCCCACACCATAAGCAGAATCGGCCAGTCGATATTGCTCAAAAGGCGTGCTTCGAATTTATTTTCCTGTACATATCGCAGGATTGTTCGAAATAATTTCCGCATTTTCTACTCCCTTGAAAACAGCCGGCGAAAAAAGCCTTTCTTTTGTGGATAGACAATCGGCACAGCTGATCCGGTCAGGCGGCGCGCGATACGCTCAAATGCCTGTCCGGCCGGCGTTTTTTCGTTTACCGGCAAACGTGCCTGTGCAGCCAGCCCTCCGATGGCGGTATCCTCGGGCACGGCGCCCAGTTCCTCCATTTGCAGAACATCCCTGCAGCGCTCAACCGATACCGGCGCTTTGGCATTCATATGTACATGCGTCACGCGGTTCAGTACCAGAAGAGGCTTCGCAATTCCTTCGCGTTCCAGGATTCCCTTTACTCTCTCTGCGTCGCGCAGGGAAACCACATCCGGCACAGTCACAAGAATTGCATTGTCCGCCGCGCAGATGGCATTCTGGAAACCTCGTCCTACGCCCGCAGGTGCATCCAGCAGCACATAGTCAAACTGACGGCGCAATTGGAACACCAGATTTTCCATGCCGGAATAGGAAACCGCGCCCGCTTCACGCGTCTGCGCAGCGGGAAGCAGCATAATTCCATCCTGCGTCTTCATCAATGCCTGCTTCAGATCGCAGACATCTTCCAGCACATCCACAACATCGTAAACGACCTTGTTTTCCAACCCGAAAAGCACATCCTGCGATCTCAGGCCGATATCCATATCCACAAGGCACACGCGCTTGCCCATCCGTGCAAGCGCCGCGCCTACATTTGCCGCAAGGGTGGATTTACCCACGCCGCCCTTGCCGGAAACCACGGCATATACCGTTGCCAATTTGCATCACTCCGCAATCGTGTAATCCACCTGCACTGCCTTGCCTTCCTCCAGCTTGAGGTTGTCAAGATAGTATTCAAGAGTGTACTTTGCCGCCTGAGCAACGCGCGAACCGGAATATCCGTTCTGCACGTATACCACGACGACGATCTTCGGGTCTTCCGCCGGGGCGTATGCCACCAGCCAGCCGTTGTTTTCCACGTCGAGTTCGGTACGCTGCGAGGTACCGGTTTTTGCACCGACCTTGTATTTGCAGTTGGCAAATACCTCTGCTGCGGTACCGTCGTTTTCCGTGCTGGTAACCTGCTCCATGCCTTCGCGGATCGCAGCAAAATAGGCATACTCCGTCGAAATGCGGTTTGCCACAACCGGCTGCTTATCAATAATAACGGTGCCGTCGGATGCGATGATCTTATCAATAATCTGCGCATCGTATACGGTGCCGTTGTTCACGATAGCGGAAACATACCGCGCTACGGCGATGGGAGATACCTGCGTGATGGACTGGCCTATAGCCGCCATGATGGTTTCGTTGCTCGTCCATCTCAGGTCGTTGAGATAACTGAAGAATTCGTTGACGAGGTAGTTCTGGCTGATGTACGAAGAAGGAATGTCCATATCGTACAGGAGAACCTCGCGGATGGCCGGCGGCCATACCTGGTCCTTCAGACCTTCGATCTCAACTACCTTCAGGATCTTCAAGGTAGCATCATTCAAACGATCGGGATCGTATTCGATATTGCGCGCAATACCGATCTCTTTCAGTCGGTTGTAGATAACGTTGTATGCGATTCGGGGCTTATCCGTGTACTGCTCTTTCATGGTCAGCGTGGAATCGTACAGCGTGCTCTGGTTGCCGATAAAGGAGGTCGTTTCGCCGGGGAGCTCGATATTTGTCCTGGAGGTCAATCCCAGCGCAGCCCCCCACTTGGTAAGATTCGCGCTGCCAAGGCGTTCACCGACAGTGTAGAAGAAATAGTTGCACGAATTCTTCAATCCCTCTACGATCGTCTGATCCGCATGCTGGGCAATGTTCCTGCTGCTGATCCAGCAGCGCGGTTTATGCACGGTATCGGTACCTTCGTATTCGCCCGCATCGGTGATCATTTCATCCAGCGTGAGCACACCCTCTGCAAGCGCGCCGAGACCGGTGACCATTTTGAAAATGGAACCCGGGGAGTCCTTTGCACCGATAGCACGGTTAAACATGGGATTGCGCTCGTCATAGATAATCTCTGTCCAGGAACCCAGATCAATGGTTCCTTCAAACAGGGAAAGATCATATGTGGGATGACTTGCCATCGCAAGAACACGGCCTGTGTACGGGTCCATGGCCACGATTGCGCCGGTTCGGGCAAGCTGCATTTCAATGTTTTTCTCGATATAGCGGTTCAGCGTGGTACGATTGGTCTTCTGCCAGTTTTCATCCGCGATCATCTTGAGCTGCTCATTGTAAATCTTGGTAATGATTCGCTCCAGATACTGCTCAACCGCCGCCTGCAATTTGGTATCAATGGTCAGAACGATGGAGTTGCCGTCCGTAGGCGCACGATAGGCAAGTTCACGCACAGCCTTGCCTCGCGTATCGATTTCCACATATTTCTGACCCTGGCGGTATTCAATGTATGGAGAAAGCTGATCCTCCATGGAAAGCTCGATGCCGCTGGCGCCGACGGTTGCATCGTTCGGATAGCCTTTGGCAAGATACTCTTCAAGGCTTGCGCTGTTGATCTTACTGGTATAGCCGATGGCGTGCGCCGCAAGGGAACCCTGCGGGTAGACGCGCGTATAGCTTTCCAGTACAGAAAAGCCAATCAGTTCATCCGAGCGTGCCTCGATTTCGGATATCGTCTGGAAATCTACATCGGAAGCAATCGTAACCGGGCTAGACGTAAAGTTCGTCATTCGGGATGCCTGCCAGATAGCCAGCACCTTGACCTTCATTTCCTCGGAAAGTTCCTCCGGAATCGCATAGTTTGTGCACAGGATGTCAAACAGTTCTTCTTCCGGTTCGGTACGCAGCATGAAGTTGCTGCGCCACTGGCTGATTCGCCGCTGATTTGCACTTTCCGTGGCTGCGCCGGTTTGGAATCTCCATTTCCCGTCCTCATCCTTCGCAAGCCAGAAATCAGTAATAGTCGATTTACCGTTCGATTCAATCAGCTCAATCGCGCTGATGATCGACTGCGTATATTCCGCGCGCGCTTCGGCGGACGTGCGCGACGGGTCGCGATAGAACTGGATATCAAAACTTTCCCGGTCATAGGCCAGCGGAATCATATTCACGTCGTAAATCGTTCCGCGCTTTCCGGTTTCGATAATGGTTTTGGTCGATTTTGTTTCGGCTCTGCTTGCATAAGAGTCCCGATTCAAAAGCTGCATAAAGCCAAGGCGCGCAAACATCGCGCCGAATACCAGAAACAGCAGAATGCAAAACAGCACACATCTGCCTCTCCTCGGTTTCATCGCACACTCACCTCCGGTCTACCTCACGCTGTAACGTGACACTTTGGGCTGCAGCCATGCATTAAATATCAGATAGAATACCTGCACAAGCACCGTCTGAATCACTACGCGGATGCCGGCCGGTGCCAGGAGAGCCGCGGAAAACGAGCTGGCATACATCGCCAGGTATCCCATCATCACAAGTTCCACCACGAAAAATATGCCCAGAGCGGTCACAACCGTAGTCCACATGTGATTCATAAATTTTCGCCCGATAAAACCCGCAGTAAAACCGGACAGCGTGACCAGAATGGTCATCAGTCCGTACGGGTCGTTTACAAGCACGTCAATCATAAGTCCTGCCATCAGTCCCAGAAGGGCACCGCGCCGCCTGCCCAGAAGCAGGCCCAGCGCGATTACCGTCACCAGGGAAAACAGCGGGATATATTCACTGCTTGTAAGAAACGGGATTACCGAGATATCCAGCATTACCGCAAGGTATACCAGAATCCAGGGAAGGAATCGGCGAAACAAATCTGTTTCCTCCTTAAAGAGCTATTACTGTAAAAAGATCAACCCTTTGCCCAGCTTTCCTCAGGCAGCGTCGGTGCAGGCGTCGGAATCGTTTCAGGCGCGGGCGTTGCCGTCGGATAGGACCAGTTCGGGTTTGCCGTGGGAACCGACGTAGTTCCGGGAACCGGCGTAGGCGAAGGCGTGACCTTCGGCGTTACAATGGGTTTGGGAGACGGCGTCGGAATCGGCTTGAGAGAATCCGCCGTTTCAAATACGACGCGCAAAACCAGAACCTCTTCGATGTGATAGAAATCCACCGAAGGCTTTACGATGACAGACTTGTCCACCGTATCCGTCTGGCGGCTGACCGACGTAATGGTACCGACCTGAATACCCTTCGGGAAAAGCATATCCACACCGGAGGTTACAACCACATCGCCCGGCACAACGGAGGTAATATTGGGCAGATAATTCATGCGGCACTCATCCCCGGCCGTGGTTTCCACCTGACCGGTAACGACGCCGTTGTCGCGCGTGCGCTGAACCAGGCAAGCCACGCTTGACGATGCGCTGATGATGGAGCGCACCTTTGCATAGTTCAGACCCACTTCGTACACGCGGCCTACCAGACCGTCCGCCGTGATTACGGCATTGTTTACCGATACGCCGTGCAGCGTGCCTTTATTGATCGTGAAGGAATCGAACCAGACGCCCGCATCCTTGGCGATAACCGCCGCATAAACGGGGTCCTGCGATTCATATCGCTCCGCCACGTCCAAAAGCGCCTTCAGACGGTCATTTTCCTGCATCTCTTCCTCGGCATTCTGAAGCTGAATGCTGAGACTGTCAATCTCCATCTGCAGTTCATGATTTTCGACCAGCAGATCATTGTAGTCCTGCCGATTCTGGAACCAGCCCTTGATGCGCAGCGTCATCGAGCTGAACAGACCCTGACCGGGCGTAATGAGGGAACCTGCGGCATTTTCCACAATGGTAACCTGACCGGAGCCGCGCGAAATAACAAACATAATAATCAGCGCAATGCCGACGGTAATCGCCGCGCCGATGATCCACCGCATAATGCGGCGGCTTCTGGACACCGGCGACGCAGTTCTGCGTCTGGCAGCGTAACGTGTCTTTCGGGCCATCGTTCGTATCCCCTATCTTATGCTTCGAATAATGCGCCGGTCGCATTGAGTCGCGCAATCACGCGTTCCTCCGCGCTGATCATAGCCAGACCGATGGCGACGTCATCCTGCGGATTTTCGCTTACCATTACCGGAATGGAAGTTTCCTTGCGCAGCCGTTTATCCAGACCCACGAGCAGCGCGCCGCCGCCGGAGAGATGAATGCCCGTTTCCATAATATCGCCGGCCAGCTCAGCAGGCGTGTTTGCAAGAGCATCCCGAATCGCATCCACCAGATTTTCAATCGGCGTTTCCAATGCGTGATAAATATCCTTTGCGTTGATCTCCACGGATACAGGACGACCGTTTTCCGTGCTGCGGCCTTTTACGCGCACAATCGTTTCGTCCTTCGGTTCAATGGCGCTTCCCAGATCCCGTTTCAGATCCTCCGCCGTACGTGCGCCCACAATTACGCCCTTTTCGCGGCGCAGATAGCGCTGAATCGCCTCGTCAAAAGCATTGCCGCCCACACGCATGGAACGTGCCGCCACGATGCCGTTCATCGAAAGCACGCTGATTTCCGTGGTTGAACTGCCCAGAACAATCTGCATTACGCCGCGGGGCTCATGGAATTCCACGCCCGCGCCCACAGCCGCCGCCACAGGCGTTTTTACCGCAATGGTGCGCCGTGCGCCGGTTCCGGCAGCAGCACGCATCAATGCCGCGCGCTCCACCTTCGTTGCGCCCGGCGAAATGGGCAGCGCCACGCGCGCCTTGTCCATCACGCGCCGACGACCGACAGCCTTTTCCGCCAGTTCCGTCATCAAAAGCGTTGCCATATCCGTATCCGCCACCGCGCCGTCCATAATCGGCGCGATCAGGCAGCTTTCCTCATCCGTACGTCCCAGAAGCGATTTTGCATCGTCACCCAGGGCGATAACTTCCTTTTCATCCCGTTCGAGCACCAGCACATAGGTTGCCTCGCGCAGCGCGACACCCTGCCCCGGGAAGCATATCGCCGTACTGGCCGAGCCGAGATCGATTCCCAGATTTCCACCTGCAATTGCCATAGGTTTTCCTCCCGCAGCGCTATTTTTTATCCGTCGTTATATTCGCCAGCATTTCCGCAACCGTATCGACCGGAAAGCCCACTACATTTTCGTAAGAACCGTTGAACCCCTCAATAAAAGCGGATGCAAGACCCTGAATCGCATATGCGCCGGCCTTGTCATAGGGTTCATCCGTATCGAGATATGTTTCAATCTCTTCATCGGTTAATGGACGAAAAACCACGCCTGTCCGTTCCACGCGTGCCTGCTCACCGTCCGCATCAATCACGCACACACCGGTATATACATCATGCTCACGACCCGAAAGCGCCTGAAGCATCCTTTTGGCATCCGCGCGGTCCTTCGGCTTGCCGAGTGCGCATCCGTCAATTACTACAAGTGTGTCCGCACCGATTACAACGGCATCCTGCGCCATGGAAAAAACCGCTCGCGCCTTGCGGCAGGCAATCTCACGCACGCCATCCTGCGGCGCGCCATCAAAAGATTCATCCACATCCGATACCAATATATCAAATCTTACACCCATTTTCCCAAGCAGTTCCCTGCGTCTGGGAGAGGCGGAAGCTAGAACTATCCTCTTATCCAAGTACATCCCTCCATTCTTCATTATAGCACAATACATGGATACCGTAAAGCACACCAAATTAAATCGTACGGAATTTGTCACGATTTTACAGCGTCTGCGATGGTCGCGGACAATCCGTGTTTATTTTAAGTTTGATGGTATTTTCAAACAATCAACCAAAATATGCCGATTTGCAATTGTTTTTGGTCATGTTTTTCAGTATAATTAGACTATCATACTATACGGAGGGATTATCGTGAAAAAACGTACCAAGCCGGAATCGTACAAGATTCTCTCCATCGACCCCTGGCTCGGCCCGTATGCGCAGGATATTCAGCTGCGAGTGCACAATCATTCGCAGACGCTGCGCTCGCTTCTGGGGGATGATGGCACCGACCTTTCATCCTTCGCCAACGGTTACCTTTTTTACGGAATCCACCGCACCGAAGACGGCTGGGTATACCGCGAATGGGCGCCGGAGGCTGACGAACTCCATTTTATGGGCGACTTCAACGGCTGGAACCCGAACTCTCACCCCATGACGCGTATTGACGGCGGCGTTTGGGAAATTGAGCTGAAAGGCGCGAATGCCCTCGCCCATAAGCAGCTGGTCAAAACCATTGTTACCAAAAATGGCGCACGCGCAGAACGCATTCCCGCCTATATCCGCCGCACCGTGCAGGACGAGGCAACACGTTCCTTCTGCGGCCAGATCTGGGAGCCCGAAAAACCCTTCCCCTGGACCGACGGCGGCTATAAAAAGCGCAAAGTCAATCCCCTGTTCATTTATGAAACCCACATCGGCATGGCGCAGGAAGAAGCCCGCATCGGCACTTTCGATGAGTTCATCGAAAATACGCTGCCGCGCATCGCAGCCGCCGGTTACAATACCATTCAGCTCATGGCCATTCAGGGGCATCCGTACTATGCCTCCTTCGGCTATCAGGTAGCAAACTTTTATGCCGTTTCCAACTGGTACGGCGATCCGGACGGACTCAAGCGCCTGATCGATCGCGCACATGCACTGAACCTCTTTGTTCTGCTGGACGTGGTGCATTCGCATCTTGCGCCCAACACGACCGAAGGCCTTGCGGATTTCGATATGTCCGGTCATCAGTACACCTGCGGCGAGCATCCCGCATGGGGAACAAAGCTTTTCGATTACGGCAAGCACGAAGTTCTCCACTTCCTGCTTTCAAACCTCAAATACTGGCTGGAAGAATACCATTTCGACGGTTTCCGCTTCGACGGCGTTACCTCCATGCTGTATCATGATCACGGTCTTGGCACCTGTTTTGACGGTTATCACAAATATTTCAGCCTGAATACCAATTCCAACGCAGTCACCTATCTGACGCTTGCCACGGAACTTGTTCACGCCGTAAATCCCTTTGCCGTGCTGATCGCCGAAGATATGAGCGGAATGCCGGGCATGTGCATCAATCCCCGCTACGGCGGCATCGGATTTGATTACCGCTTGGGTATGGGCGTACCGGATTACTGGATCAGTACCGTACAGAAGCGTGACGAAGACTGGAACATCGGCCGCATGTGGTATGAGCTTACCACCCGCCGCCCGCAGGAAAAAGTGATTGGCTATGCCGAATCGCATGACCAAGCGCTTGTAGGCGATAAAACGCTGATTTTCTGGCTTGCGGATAAGGAAATGTACACCGGCATGGCCAAGAATTCCGATTCCATCGCCGTGGACCGCGCAATCGCACTGCACAAAATGATCCGCCTTGTCACCCTTACACTTGCGTGCAACGGCTATCTCAATTTCATGG
The DNA here is from genome assembly GCA_015056055.1 of Clostridiales bacterium. GTDB lineage: Bacteria > Bacillota > Clostridia > Christensenellales > Aristaeellaceae > Alectryocaccomicrobium. The sequence goes on from SVHC01000023.1 coordinate 12,099, forward strand.
GCAACGAATTCGGCCATCCCGAATGGATCGATTTCCCGCGCGAGGGCAACGGTTGGAGTTATCAGTACGCGCGCCGTCAGTGGTCGCTTGCCGACAATCCTTTCCTGCGCTACAGTCAGCTCGGCGCCTTTGACGAAGCCATGATCCGTTTCGCCCGCAAATACCGTGTGCTTTCCAAGGAAGACGCGACCAATCTCTGGATTGATGAAGAGAAAAAGATCCTTGCATATGCCAAGGGCGGCCTGATTTACCTGTTCAACTTCCATCCCTATGCCAGCTTGGACGATTTCTTCCTTCATACGCATGCGACCGGCGATGGCGAATACCGCGTGATATTCTCCTCGGACGATTCTGCCTTCGGCGGCTACGACCGCATCAGCCATAAAACCATCTACCGAAGCGAAAGTACCGAACACGGAACCGGCTTCCGGATTTATTCCCCCTGCCGCACCGCAATGGTACTGGAAAAGAAAAAATAATACACAGCAAAGCCCGTTTTCCGATTCGGAAAACGGGCTTTCTTATACTTTCTTCAATTATTCCCCGGCCTGTTCGATCTCTGCAATCTGTGCGATGCGGTGATCATACTTGGGATTGTAAGTTGCGCCGAGATAGCTGTCCATGATTACCTTGAGGGATTCCGGACCAACTACGCGGGCGCCGATGGCGATCATGTTGGCATTGTTGTGTTCGCGGGCCTTTTCGGCGCTGTATGCATCCGGGCAAACTGCGCAGCGAATGCCGTGAACCTTGTTTGCAGCGATGGACATGCCGATGCCCGTGCCGCATACCAGAATGCCGCACTCCACCTCACCGGAGAGAACCGCATGTGCCACCTTGCGGGCATAAACAGGATAATCCGCCGCGCCTTCGCCTGCGTAGCCAAAATCAACTACCTCATGACCGCGGCTTTTCAGATGCTCCATCAGTTCTGCACGGATTTCACCACGTGCAGCATGATCGTTACCAAATCCGATTTTCATTGTATTCTCCGCCTTATATATTATTCCGTAATGAAATTGAACCAGTCAAGCTTCAGATCGCCCTTTGCGACGATGCGGATATTGTGATCGCCCTCCGGCAGGAACAGCGGCAGTACAGCATGCGTGTATGCAGTGTATCCGCAGTCCATACGCATCTGGGCATCATTGAGCATTGCCGTGGTAAGCAGCTTATCGCCCTCGTATACCTCGATTTCAACCTTTTCGGCTGCGGCATACCAGAGCGTCATATATGCCTGTGCAGGAATGCCGCGGATATTGGAGAACTCCACCCAGCTTCCATCCTTCATAACCACGTCAAAGCCGCCGTAGGTATTCTCCTTTTTGGTCACATTGTGGCCCTTCGCAAACCATTCGGCCTCAATGCGGTTCCAGGTACCATCATACTGACCCACGCCGTACTCGCGGATAATATCATCCGCGCACATATCGCCGTTTTCCTTGTAGTGGATATAGGCAAAGCCGGTAGCGCGGCGTGCGCTGCGCAGCGTTTCGCTTACAGTGAAGGCCATATAGCTCTGACCGTTCCAGTCGAAGAAGGAACCGTGGTCCGTGGTCAGATTGATATTGCCACGGAACTTGTACGGACCATATACGTTATCGCTGGTTGCATAGTAGGATGCCCAGGTCAGATAGTAAGTGCCGTCATGCTTGTGCAGGAAGCACTTATCGTCCGCAGCATTGTTGAGTTCGATCTTGCGGGGCGTTTCAGCCAGAGAGATCATGTCCTCATTCAGCTTTGCGATATAGTAGCTGTCGCCGCCCGCCCATACGGGAGTACCGAACAGGATATAAGGCGTTCCGTCGTCATCAATAAACGCCGTGGGGTCATAAGAGCAGGTCTTCGTGAACCACTTGGGCAGAATCGGCTTGCCCAGTGCATCCTTAAATCCCTTGCCCGGGTCATCGGACGAAAGAACATACGTTTCCGACATGCCATTGGAAACGTACAGGTAATACTTTCCGTTTTTCTCCGCAGCATCCACTGCCCAGCATTCGTTGGAAGCGCCCATGGAGGTCTCCTCCGGACGCACGATGCTTTCCTTTTCCCACGTTACAAAATCGGGGCTCGACCAGATTTCCCAGTCATTCATCCTGAAAAAGCTTACCTTCGGGTCTACAGGAACATCATGGGAAGCATACAGATACACGCGGTCATTGAAAATATGCACATGCGGGTCGCAAACGCCCTGCTTGGAAATCACGGGATTTTTCTTCGTAATTACCTTATCCACAGTATTCCCTCCATAAAACGCGCCGCCAAAGCGCTTATACTGTTTTCATTATAGCTTTTAATGCCCATTATTGCAAGGCGATAGCCCGTATTTTGCCGCGATTTAAAACAGCCATTTGTCATTTCAGACGCGAATTCTGACATTTCAGACATGAATTCCGACATTTCAGCCACTATCCATTGACACACCCCTCCGCCTGTGATAGGATATTTCCATCACATATACGGAGGTAACCACAGTGGAATACAATTCCGAAACCCAGAGCTTTCAGTATCGCAGCACTCACACCCCCAAGAAATCCCCTTCGCCCAAGAAGACTATCATTCTCGTTTTGCTGGCTGTAGCAGTCATTGCGGTTCTGATCTTCCTCGCTTCTTTCTCGCCGTTTGTCACGATTCCCACCGGTCACACCGGCGTGGTCACGATTTTCGGCCATGTTGAGGATTATACCTACGAAGCAGGCTTCCACGTAAAGAATCCCATGGCCCGCGTCATCATTATGGACAACCGCACCCAGAAGCAGTCCGTACCGCTGCAGGCTTTCAGCTCGGACATCCAGCAGGTTCAGGTTGTTGCAACGGTAAACTTCAACGTTCCCCGTGATGCCGCTCCGGCTCTGTACGGCAATGTCGGTCTTGCATACTATGAGCAGATCATGCTGCCCCGAGTACAGGAAAGCGTCAAGGCAGTATTTGCCCGCTACAGCGCCGAAAAGCTGATCGGCGCACGCGCAACGCTCGCCTCTCAGGTAACGGAAATCCTTGCCCCCGAAATGGAACAGTACGGCATCGTCGTAACTGCAGTATCCATTGAAGATGTCGACTTCACCGACGCATTCACCGATGCGGTTGAAGCCAAGCAGGTTGCCGAGCAGACCAAGCTCAAGACCGAAATCGAGCAGGCACAGCAGCTCGTCGTCGCCGAAACCGACGCACAGCGCCGCATCATTGCCGCCAATGCCGATGCACAGGAACGCGCTATTCTTGCCGAAGCAGACGCTTCCGTTAAACAGATTGAGGCCGATGCCGCCGCATATGCCGTTAAGGTACAGGCCGAAGCCGAAGCCGAAGCAAACCAGCTGATTGCCGACTCCCTGACCGAACAGCTCGTCCGCTATAAGGAAATCTCTCAGTGGGACGGCGCACTGCCCAATGTCTACGGCGGCAGCGAACCCCTGCCCATTATCGACATGACCGACGCGGCACAGTAATAGCTCCCACAAAAAACACAAAAAGCCAGACTGCAAAACGCAGTCTGGCTTTTGCTATATAGAAAAAAATACGGCTTACTTCCTACAGGTTCAATGCGCCTAAAACATCGTCGATGTTGTAATTGCTCCCCAGTTTTAAGTCACATTCCAGTTTATCATACATTCCATGCCTGGCCTCTAACATTTTTTCCAGCGGCAAGGGCAAGTTCCCCTTCATTCTTTCTTTGAACCGTTCTTTAATAACTTCTAATTCTGCCGTGAGTACAATCTTAAACGTACCCTCGGGCAACAGATCCAGATGTTCTTTTTCGGTAATAAGATAAATAATATGTTCCCCTGTTACTGAAGTTTTCAGCATTGCTTTGAATGTTTCTGCCGCCATAGAAGGATTTTTTTCCAGCCTTAAATAATCTTTTCCGGCAAAAATTCTGGCATTAAGCGTATCATTTAGTTTGGCAGCCAATGTAGACTTTCCAACACAGTTTTCACCAATGATTGCAATCAGCATTTTTCTCACCCTGTATTCTTATTGTTCACTCTGCCACTATTTTCCATACTAGCACAAAAAAACATATTGTGCAAGCCCCTCCCCGAAATCACCATTTTCTCCATAATCCGTCGAAATTTGAATTTGTAAATTTTTACAAACGTCCGCAAACGAATTGTTGATTTTTGGGAACAAATATTTATTTTTCTGCCGTCTAAAAAGTGCTATTATAGTAGTAACACAATTAAGGAGAGTTACCATGAAAAAATTTATTTCCCTTTTTATGGCTTTTATGATGGTATTTTCCTGCGCAGCACTGGCGGAGGACGCCGAAGCCGACCAAACTACAAGTCCCCTGAAAACCGGCATCGGAAATCAGCTTGGATTTGAGCTTCTTCGCCACACCTATTTATGTGAGCAGCAGGCGCTTATCTCGCCTACAAGCCTTACCTTTGCCCTTTCCATGGCAGCTGCAGGTGCGCAGGGCGAAACCCGCGAACAGATCCTGAATGCACTGGACGTGGAAGAACTTTCCATGGACGAGCTGCGCGCATTAACAGACTCCCTTACCGTGCGCGGCGTCAAGGTTGCCAACGCAGCATTTATCTATGAAAACATCAATCCCAAAGAAGAGTATCTTTCCAGCTTGGTCAATTCCCTGGATGCCGAAATCTTTCTTTTTGAACAGATGCACAGCGTTCTTTATGAAATCAACGAATGGGCACGCGAAAAGACCGATGGCATGATCGATGCGATTCTGGATGGAAAACCCGATCCCAGTCTCGCCATGGTTCTGATCAATGCACTGGCAATGGACGCAAATTGGATGTTCCCTTTCTCCACCGACTCCACTTCGACCGGAGTTTTCCATTCGGTCAGCAGCGACATCGAAACCGAATTCATGCACTCCACCCGCTTTTTGCATTACATAAAGGGCGATACTTTCCAGGCTGTAAACCTCCCCTATGAAAACGAGGCGCTGAACATGCTGGTAATCCTTCCGGACGAAGGCTGCATGTATGATACGCTGGATACACTGGTAGAAAACGGTTTGTCCCTGTTCGAAGGCATGGCGCAAAAAAGGGTGTCCCTTGCGCTTCCCAAGGTAGATATCAGTGCATCACTCGAACTGGCCGAATCCCTGCAGACGCTCGGCATCGAGCTTCCCTTCACGACCATGGCCGACTTTTCCGGCATGGTAGAGGGTACCCCGCTGTACATCGGCGGCGTCACGCAGGCTGTGACCCTCACCGTGAATGAATCGGGTACGCGTGCCGCTGCGGCAACCGCCATCAGCATGATGGCCGGCGGCGCCATGATTGCAGATTTGCCGATTGACATGACAGTTGATCGCCCCTACATCATGCTTGTCTACGATCAGGAAACCAACAGCATCCTTTTTGCTGCGGCAATTTCCGATCCCACCGCATCATAATTCTTTATCCTACGTCAAAGCGTCCTGCCGTGAAGCAGGACGCTTTATTCATGTTTCTGAGAAATCTCAGCAATTTTTCCAGAACAAAAGTCCCGCCACGATCAAAGCAATTCCAATCAGCCACATCCACAACCATTCCGGCATGCTGAACAAGAGCACAATTGCCCCCATCGCGATCAAAACAATGCCAATAAGCCGGCTCGCGGGACATTTCTCGGCATTCCGGCGCATACGCCCACCTCCCAAAGCCTGTTGCTTTATGATATGCTCCCCGCAAAAGCATTGTCACGCCCTGCAGCGGATGAAGGCAAACAAAAAAGCAGCTTCGGAGAGTCCGACCATGAACAGTTTCGAATTTTATCGCACCCGAAGCAAAACCGTGTTCTCCCGCACTTGAACAAAAAACAACGCCCTGCGTGAGGCAGGGCATAAAATTATTCTGCAAGCAATCTTTCTACTTCTTTGCGCTGTTCGCTTGTACATTCATAAACGGTAGATTCAAACCACCGTTCTTCAACAAAATCTTCCGCAAAAGCATTCATCACTTTTTGCGCTATCCTAAACTGGGAATAAGCCTTTTCGGTTTCACCGGTTTCTTTTAAACGCTTACCGGCAATAATCAGCATATCGATCAGGTCTTCTGCGGAAATATTCTTCTGCTTCTGTGCGGCCTCGTAGCTGTCGTCCCCATCCAGAAGAGATGCCATCAACTCCAATTTTGAAAAATATATCTCGGGGATGATTTCAAGAGTGGGTTTAATCAAATCATTCTGACCGTTTTCTTTGTAGCACGATGCAAGAATCCGGCAGGCATCATACTTCACAGAATCGTCCTTCGTGGACTCAATGAGTGTTTTGCAAAGAGTGATCACCTCTTCCCCGCGCGTTTGATAATCCAACGTATATAGCAGGTTATTCAGTATGATATCATTTCCGGGAAATCTCTGCAAACCGTCACGCAAAATGCGTTCTGATTTTTCCCTATCGGTAAAACGATATTTATAGGCTTCATGGCATATTGCTTCAACTTGCTTTTCCATTTCAAACAAATTAAAATCAAAAAGCTCGTCGGTGGAAACTCCGAAAAAGGAGGCTATGGCAGGGATCATCGTAACGTCGGGCATGGTGTTTCCATTTTCCCATTTTGAAACTGCTTGAAACGATACGCCCAGATAGCCGGCAAAAACCTCTTGCGATATGTTTTTCTGTTTTCTTAATGCCTTTATTTTTTCTCCAAGTTTCATCATAACTGTTCCTCCAAATTATTTTGGATCAGCGCTTATCCTGATACCATCATAACACACTCATCCATAAAAACAATAACCCATTTGGAGAGAATTATTCTAACAAGAGTTGAATCCCAAAAGAAAAGAAAAAATAATCGTTGACAAAGTCAGCGATTTGCCAGAGCCTAAAAAAACTGCAAGGCAAGGAAGCAGGCTTGCAGATAAGGGATCCTACACAGAGATAAGTGACCGCGACCTGTAAGCGCAGCTGATAAAGGAAAGTCAACGGTCTCATGCAGCAAAGCTGCATGCACACGATAAGGCAACTCCTGAACGCCGATTTGGTGGACAGTAGCTGCCTTAGTTATTGCGTGCGCTGTCAGATGGGGGCATCCGTTCACAAATTTATAGCTTCATCATTCGGTATCCTACTCCCACATGGGTTTGTATGAATTGAGAGGAATCGGGAACAGATTCCAGCTTTTTGCGTAGGGTGGCCATAAAAACGCGGAGAGAGGCGATGTTGCTTTCCCATGCGTTCCCCCAAATTTTTTGCGTAATGAAGGTGTGCGTCAGAACCTTGCCCACATTCTGCGCCAGCAGGCAGAGAAGCTTGTATTCCATAGGCGTTAAGTGCATTTCATCGCCATTCAGATAGGCGCATCCCGCTGCGTAATCAATGCGCAGGTTGCCGTTGACAAATTCAGAGCTTACAGATTCGGCGTTCATGATGGCGAGTCTCCGCTGTGTGACCCGAAGCCTGGCCAGCAGTTCGTCAACGGAGAAGGGTTTGGTCAGATAATCATCTGCACCGGCATCCAGCGCTCCGATTTTATCGAAATCCTCGCTTCGCGCGGAGATGACGATAATTGGCACGTTCGACCACATACGCACGCGTGTGATGATGTCCACACCATCCATATCCGGAAGTCCAAGATCAAGCAGGATGATATCCGGATTGTGGGAGGTAGCGGCGATGATTGCCGCCTCTCCATTAACTGCCTCGATGAAGCGATAGTCGTGGGCCTTCAGAGTGGTGGTGATCAGTGTTCGGACGGCCTTGTCGTCCTCTATTACCAGAATCAAAGGTTTATTCATAAATAGACACCTCCTCAGACGGAAGGGTGAATTCGAAAACTGCGCCGGTTGGGATGTTGTCCCGGACAGAGATTGTTCCGCCATGAGCGTTGACAATGGAACGGCACAGGCAAAGACCGAGACCGAGGCTGCGGCGGCCGTCTGATGCATGCGCAGCGCCGGTGTAGAACATTTCAAATACCTTTTCCTTGGCATCATCAGGCACACCGGGACCATTGTCTGCAACAGAGATATGCGCCACGCCACTGTGTTCGGCAACGGTGATGAGGATATCAGATTCCTGCGGCGTGTATTTTACAGCGTTGTCGATCAGGTTGATCAGTACCTGCACGATCAGCTTGGCATCGGCATGGACGAGGGTATAATCTTTTTCTTTCTCTACGATGATTCGATGATTCGTACTGCGGCGGCCGACATGACGAAGTGCTTCGTCAATAATCTCGTCGATTAGTTCGGTGGACGGATTCAGATTCATGCGTCCGTCCTCAATGCGCGTAACGGATAGCAGGTTCTCTACCAGATTGATCAGCCACAGAGATTCATCATGAATGTTCTGATAGAGCTGCCGTCGGACGGATTCGTCGATGGATTCTTCTCCTGAGAGCAGAATACTGGCATTGCCGGATATGCTGGTCAGCGGAGTGCGAAGATCGTGGGAAATGGCACGCAAAAGATTTGCGCGAAGCTGCTCATTTTTTGCGAGAATGGCGGCTTCTTCCTTTTCCCGGGCGTTCTTTTCATTTTCAAGCGCCAGCGCACCTTCGCCCAGCATGGACAATAATACGCTATTTTCAAAAGAATCCAGTTTTTCACCGCGCGTTGCGATTCCGACCACGCCGTACACACGCTGATTGATGCGAATGGCCAGATACAGGCAGGGAGAATCGGGGAATATGTCGGTTGTCGCGCCGGCATGCTGGTTGTTTCGCGCAACCCATTCTGCGATAGTACGTTCTTCACAGGTAAGGAGAGCCGGGGTTTCGTGTCCGTCCACTGTAAATACAGCAGGAGCTTCCAGCGAGTCTCTGTTCTTCCGATAAATTATGATATCCCGGTTCAGCAGCTTAATCAGTTGTTCTGCGAGAATAGCGATGATCTCATCCTGATTTTCAGCGCGGTTCAGGAGCTGGTCAGTGTCGAACAGAATACGTGTCCGATAGGCTGACTGAGCCGACTGACGCGCATTGTCCTTCAGTCGTATGGCAAGTGATCCTGTAATGTACGCAGCGAGAAACATGACGGCAAATGTGATGGGATAGCCTGCGTCGAAGGCATGCAATGAAAAACGCGGCTGCGTAAAGATAAAATTGAACAGTATGACGCTTAAAGCAGCCGATACGATGGAATAGATCTGATGGGTGGTCAGAATCGCTGTCACCAGCACGCCAAGAATATATACCATAATGATGTTGGCGTCGGTAAAGCCGAGGGCAAACAGCAGTATGTTCATAAGTGTGACCAGCGACAGAATCGTTGTGCTTTTCAGGACGTCTGTAATTTTAAAGGAAGGCATGCTTTTCCGGGCATGCCGGGGATGATATAAGTTGTTGGTTGCTCTGTCGGGGATGATATGGATATCGACGTTCGGAGCTGAGGCGATCAGCCGATCGGTGAGTGTCGGTCGCCGGAAAATCCTGTGCCTGCTGGCAGCGCTGCGGCCCAGAACGATCTTCGTAACGCCAGAAAGCCTTGCAAACTCCGCTATCTGATACGGAACATCATCGCCCTGCACAGTTTCGATGGATGCACCAAGACTTTTGGCAAGGTGTGTGTTCGCCTCCAGTCTCTTTTTATTGGCATCCTCCATGACGGCAAAATCAGGCGTTTCCACATAAAGTGCAGTCAGGTTTCCCTGAAATGCCTCCGCCATCCGGGCTGCGGTACGGATGATCTTGGTATTGGAAGGCGCGGAGGAAAGACAGACCAAAATATGCTCTTGCTTTCCATCTGTTTCCTTAAGCATATTTCATGCTCCCATCTACATTTTATGGTAAGATTATATCACCGATGGGGTTCATTTTCCACTTTATTCTGTTTCATCTTCTTCATCTTCCATGATATGGTTATTCAAAAAGCGATCCAGCCTTCCCATCAGGTGATATCCCCATGCGAAAAGGATTCCTAATACGGCAAGAACCAATATCTCTTTCATGCGGGATCCCTCCTTGAGCAGGTTTTCAGATCAGATATGGAAACAGCGATGAATATCACTGTGACTGCCCAGCACCAGCAGTGTCATGTCAGGCGTGAGCAGCGTTTCGGTTGTAACTGCTGTTTCCAGCTTACGATCGTTTTTTGTCGCCAGCAGGTTGATATGATGTTTTCTCCGAATATCCAGCGCACCTACCGTTTTTCCGATCCAGTGAGACGGAACGGAGACCTCGACGATGGCATTGTCTCCTTCAAGCTCGATGTAATCGAAAATATGGTCCGAACTGTAGCGGATGGCCGTCCAGTTTGCCAGTTGCTTTTCAGGATACACGATCTCATCGGCACCGTTACGCAGTAGGAATTTGGCATGGACGTCGCGATTGGCGCGAGCAACAACAAACTGCGCGCCCAGTTCCTTAAGCAACGATGTTGTTTCCAGCGAGCTTTGAAAATCCTCGCCGATAGCGACGATGCAAAGATCAAAATTGCGCACGCCCAGCGAGGAAAGGAATTCCTTGTTCTTGCTGTCTCCGATCTGCGCATTGGTCACATAGGGCAGCACGGCATTGACTCGCTCTTCAACCTGATCGATTGCCATCACCTGATGGCGTAGTTCGTGCAGCTTGATGGCAATATGCCTACCGAATCGGCCAAGACCGATCAGAAGTATGGATTTCATAGTATTCACTCCTTATCCGACAGTTATTTTTTCTTTGGGCAGCATGGCGGTGTATGGCTTCTTTCCTGAGGCTGCCGCAAAAATCAAGGTCAGCCCTCCTACTCGCCCGAAGAACATCAAAAGAATCAGGATGATTCGGGAAACGATTCCCAGAGAAGGCGTAATGCCCAGCGTAAGGCCCACTGTGCCGATGGCGGAAGCCGATTCGAACAGACAGGTGAGCGCCGGCAGATCTTCGATCCAGCTGATGGCAAGTCCGCCCGCAAGAAAGAACACGATGTACAGCAGCAAAATCGCAGCCGCATTGCGTACAGTATCCAGCTCGATTCGCCGACCGAAGCATCTGATGGTCTCGCGTCTGTGGAATACCGATATGGCGGAAAAAAACAGCACTGCCAGCGTGGTGGTTTTCATGCCGCCCGCAGTAGAACCTGGCGAACCACCTGTGAGCATGAGCAGGATGATGATGAAGCGTCCAACCTCGCTCAATTTTGTAAGATCCAACGTATTGAACCCCGCAGTTCTGGGCGTAACGGACTGGAACATTGCGCCCAGTAGCTTTTCTCTGCCGGAAAGACTTGCCCATTCCGGGAGTGAAAACTCTGCAAAGTAGAAAAACAACGCGGGCAGGATCAGCAGAACGGCTGTGAAGGAAAGAATCACCTTACTCTGCATCCGGTAGGCGCGGAGATGCCAGCGATTGGTTTTGATATCTTCCCACGTGAGAAAGCCCATGCCTCCGATGACGATCAGCAGCATGATAATGATATTGACAAATGCGTTTGACAAATAACTCGTCAGGGAAGAATAGTGCATATTGGCTCCCATCAGATCGAACCCCGCGTTGCAGAATGCGGAGATGGAGTGGAACATTCCGTACCATATTCCCTTGATAAATCCAAAGTCACCAATGAAAACGCAACTCAGAAGGAGTGCGCCGGCAAGCTCAATTACCAGCGTGGTTCTAAGAATGAATCCCGTCAGCTTCACGATGCCACCCACATGATGTGCCGATATGGCCTCTTGCAGCGTACTCCGCTGCATCAGACCAATTTTCTTGCCCGAAACCATGGCAAACGCTACTGCCGCTGTCACTACGCCCATGCCGCCGATCTGAATTAGACACAGGATGACAGCCTGTCCGAATGGAGACCAGTAGGTCGCTGTGTCCTGCACCACCAGACCGGTAACGCATACGGCAGAGGTAGACGTAAATAGGGCGTCCATAAAGCCGGCGTTGCCTCCTCCTGCTTTGGCTGCAGGCAGCATCAGCAGCATCGCGCCGATTAGAATCAATATGGAAAACCCGAAAATGATTGTTTGAAATGAACTAAGGTTCAATCTGCTATTGATTTTCTCCATGTGAAATCATCCTCATGTGTATCTGTTACAGTTAGATTATTACACAATGGCTATAAAAAAGGTATGAGCATACATTGAATGATATTAAGATGGTACAAAGCGCACAGCTTTATAGGATATACATCCCAGTTCTTCATATAGGCGTGGGGTTGTAGCGTCCTTAATTATGTAGGACGCTATTTTCCCATTTTGAAACTGCTTGAAAAGATACGCCCGGATAGCCGTCAAAAACCTCTTGCGATATATTTTTCTGTTTTCTTAATGCCTTTATCCTTTCTCCAAGTTTCATTATAACTATTCCCCCAAATTATTTTGGATCAGCGCTTATCCTGATACCGTCATAACACACTTATCATAAAAACGATAACCCATTTAGAGAGAATTATTCCAACAAGAGTTGAATCCCAAAAGAAAGAATACCGACGAATTCTTATGAATCCGTCGGCCCGCGCGACGCCGCTTTGCGTCCGTCCGCTATTCTTGTCATTTCAAGAAAAAAAAATGATATAACTGCATTTTAGTTATATCATTCTGCTTGTCATTTACAAATATGGACTGTGAGCGGCGCCTGTAAGCCGAGTTCTGTCGTGGACGGTCATCTATCCAGATCCGAAGTTGCCATCGGATTCAAGCGATTTCCCGGGAGCGCGACGGGCCGCCGCATATGCTCCCCTTTCAATCTTGCACCAGGTGGGGTTTACAGAGCGGACAAGTCGCCATGCCGCTGGTGAGCTCTTACCTCACCTTTCCACCCTTACGCCGGGCCGAAGCCCGTCGCGGTATATCTCTGTTGCACTTTCCTTAGAGTCGCCTCCACCGGTAGTTAGCCGGCACCCTGCCCTGTGGAGCTCGGACTTTCCTCAGACACGAAATGTGCCCGCGACCGCCCGGCGTCCTCACAATCCACAAAGGAGAGTATCACAGGTAAAGGCGCATGTCAAGTAAATTTTCACGCCTGCACCGGTTCCCACGCGCCGTAATACCAACCGGTAACGCCGTCTTTCTTGGCAAGAATACCGCGCGGCGTACGCTCCACCAGAAAAAATTCTTCCCCGGCAGAAACATTCAGCACCTCGTCGGTTGCTTCCGAATGAAAACCCGTTTCATCCCTGAGGATTGAATCCGTCGTTGTCCACAATGCGCTGCCCGTGGGTAAGTGCCGGATTTTTGCGACCGGTCCTTCGAGGTTCATTATTTCCACCTTGTCAAAATAGCGCGAATTCACTGTGCCCTCGCTGCCCTGCTGGTCCGAAAGCGCACGGATTACCGGAAGGTCGCACACGCTTTCAAACGTGAATTCTCCTGCCCGGAAGATCAGGGCATTGAGCTGACCATCCCGCTTTATACCGCATCCGCCGTCAATTCCGATGATATTGCGCCGCGCATCAAAAAACGGATTGGCCGATTGCCTTTCCGGGCGAAAATTCATCGTCGGAATGTGGCCCACGATCACCGTTTTGGAAAAGCAGGTATCCTCACGATAAAACTCATCGTTCTTCAGATAGCGGTATATATTCTCCCCGTCGAGCCCATCAAGGTCTTCATCCGGAATACCGCCATGCACAAAAATCATATCCCCGGTATCCAGCACCACGGGAAGGGCGCGCAAAAATTCCAGAATCGCGGAATACTTTTCCCGGATAACCGGCAGAAAGAGTGCTACATCCGCTTCGCTCTCCAATGCAATTCCGCACTCGTCTGCCATCTCTGAAAAGATCGTGTTGCAATTCTGCCTGCGTTTTGTACCGATATATCGCCAGATCAGCGCAACATTTTCCTCATCGATAATCCTGCGCATGGAGTAATCCCAGTTTCCCAGAAGCGGGCGCACATCCGGATTCCGCTTTTTCAGTTCCATGACCGCCCGAATGACAGCAAGTCCCTCATTGCCTCGTTCCAGAAGATCGCCGACAATTACCAGCGCATCGTCCTCACAATAGTGAACTTGCGCTAAAAGCGCATGCAGCAACGCTGCATGCGCATGAATATCGCTGATCGCAATCAGACGCTGATTCGGCCTGAGCTTCAGTGTTTCGATCATTCTTCTGCCAGGTAAAGAATGCGTCCGCAGTTATCGCACTCTACGGTCGTATCGCCGGCTGCAAGCTTCTTCAGAATTGCAGACGGGAGGGACATGAAGCAGCCGCCGCACTGGTTGTTTACCAGCTTGGCAATCGGCGGATTGACATGCTGCTTGATCTGGCGATAGCGCGCGATCAATGCGGGATCCACCTTCTTTGCTTCCTTTTCAGCCTCTGCACGCAGGGCGGAAAGCTTTTCGCTGTCGCGCTTGAATTCGGCATCATACTGCTTTTTCAGCTCATCGAATTCAGCCTTGGTGCGTGCAGCGCGGATGCGAACTTCCTTCTGCTGACGATCGCGGGTCTGCGCATCCTTCTGGGTCTTTTTCAGTTCCTGCTCATAATGCTGCAGGGAATCCACCAGCTTCTGCAGGCTGGCCATCTTCTCCTCGACCTCTTCCATGGTCTTGGGCGGATTCTTTTCGATTTCTTCCTTTTCGGCAGCCAGAAGCGTTTCAAGTCTTGCTGCCTCATCGCGGACGGCTTCCAGCCTGTCAAGCATGCCAGCTACATCCTCTTCGATACGGGCCATATTTGCCTGCTGGTCACGCAGAAAATCCCTCTGTTTAATAAGCTGCTGACGATTGGGCGAATTGCGCATTTCGGCTTCAAAGCGCTCTGCCTCCATATCTACCTGCATGTAATTCCACAACAATTCAAGCTGCATTCTGCATACCTCCCACGATATTGAACCTTTATTATACCACAACTAACGGAAAATAGCAATATTTTCGCCAATGACCTGCGCAATTGCATCAAGACCGATTTCTTCGGTAGCGGCATGCCCGGCTTCTAAAACATACAGCCCGGCACGCGCAGCATCAAGAGCCTCATGATAGCGGATTTCGCCGGTAACAAACGCATCTGCCCCTGCGGCCAAAGCCACCTTCCAGAATTCCCCGCCCGCGCCGCCGCACACAGCCACGCGGCTCGCCTTGGGCACACCGTATGCACGCACAGGCGTATTCAGCGTATTTTTCACATGCTCGCAAAGATCTTTTCCGGAATACTCACCCATGCGCAGACCATTTTCCAGCATACACACGTTTTCAAGGCCCAGAGTTTTTGCCAGCTGATCGTTCATTCCGCCGGGCGCATTGTCATAATTGGTGTGCGCCGCAATCATAGCTACGCTTTCACGGATCATGCGGCACAAAAGCTTCGCCTCTGCGTCCACTTCGGCAAAGCGTTTGCGTGCGCGGAACAGTCCCGGATGGTGTGTAATCAAAAGATTCGCGCCCGATGCGAGAGCACAGTCCAGTGCCTCCTCGCTTGCATCCAGCGCAACCACAGCACCGGTAACTTCCCATTCGGGATCACCCAGAAGCAGACCGACATTGTCCCATTCCTCAGCCAGTTCGAAAGGGAATGCTTCATTCAGCGCATTAAGCGCCTCTTTGACCTTCATTTCACGGCCTCCTCCCAGATTTCAATTGCCCGCTGCAATTCTTCTGCGCGGCCATCGGTTGCTGCACGCGCGCCTTCAAGCGCTTTTTTTGCTACGCGCAGGCGGAACTGTGCATAGCCTTCATATGCCTGCCGATCTTCGCGCATGCTTGCCGTGCCTGCGATACGCTCTGTTTCACTCAGGTGCATTTCTCCGCGGCGCGCCGCAATCAGAACATACCAGCGTCCCGCTGCGCGCACTACGCGCTCCTGCGTGATGGCATAGCCGTTTTTTTCAAGGCATTCTCTAAGTTCTGCCTCATCGAGATTCGGCTGCAGAAAAATTTCCGCATCGGAAAGAATATCCGCACCCTCAGAGATAATTTTCGATATAGTGCTTGCGCCCATACCGGCAATCACAGCGGCATCCGGTTTTTCTGCAAGCGCACGCGCGCCGTCCCCAACGCGGAAGACGGCGCGATCGCTAAGTTCAAGCTTGCGAATCAACTCACGCGCCTTTTCCATAGACGGCGCGGAAATATCGGTAAACTGCACGCGCTGCACGCGCCCGCTGAGCAACAGCTGTGCTCCCAGGCGGCCATGATCGCAGCCGATATCGGCAAATTCGCGGCAGACGGGCACCATTTCAACCAGAGCCCGCAATCTTTCATCCAAAGTAAGCATCAATCCAACGATTCCTTCAGTTTGCGCGAGCGGCTGGGATGGCGCAGTTTGCGCAGCGCCTTTGCCTCAATCTGGCGGATACGCTCACGAGTGACCTTGAATTCGCGGCCAACTTCTTCCAGCGTACGCTGGCGGCCGTCCTCCAGACCAAAGCGGAGCTTGAGCACCATTTCCTCACGCGGAGTAAGCGTCTTAAGCGCGCTGAGCAGCTGTTCCTTCATCAGGGTACGGGCAGCTGCCTCTGCCGGAGCGGGAGCATCATCATCGGGAATAAAGTCGCCCAGATGGCTGTCCTCTTCCTCACCGATGGGAGTTTCCAGCGATACCGGTTCCTGCGCAATTTTCATAATCTCGCGTACCTTGTCCTCGGAAATGCCCATCTCAACGGCGATCTCCTCAGGCTGCGGTTCGCGTCCGTATTCCTGCAGAAGCTGGCGCGAAACGCGGATCAGCTTATTGATCGTTTCCACCATATGCACGGGGATGCGAATCGTCCTCGCCTGGTCGGCGATGGCGCGGGTAATGGCCTGACGAATCCACCAGGTTGCATAGGTAGAAAACTTATAGCCCTTGCGGTAGTCAAATTTTTCAACAGCCTTGATCAGACCCATGTTGCCCTCCTGAATCAGATCCAGGAAAAGCATACCGCGGCCTACATAACGCTTTGCAATGGAAACAACCAGACGCAGGTTGGCTTCGCTCAGCCTGTGCTTGGCATCCTCATCGCCTACTTCCATGCGCTTGGCCAGTTCGATTTCCTCATCCGCAGAAAGAAGCGGCACCTTACCGATTTCCTTCAGATACATGCGGACGGGGTCGTCAATCGAAATTCCCTCAGGCACGGAAATATCAATTTCTTCCTCCGCGGTCATATTGATAATATCCGGCTCCGGTTCGGCATCGTCTGCATTGACGTCCTTTACGACTTCGATACCGATAGCGCTCAGCGCTTCCAGAATTTTATCAAACTGCTCGGCTACGACTTCAGCATCGCCCAGCGTTTCCATAATTTCGCTATACGTCAAAATCCCCTTGGCTTTGCCGGTCTCGATCAAATCGTTTATGCGCGTCTTCATCGCTTCTGCATTCAGCTTGCCCAAGTGAATCACTCCTTTCGACCGGTCAAAAACGATCCAGTTCCGCAAGCAGCCCATTCAACTGCTTCATCAGTTGCCCACGCTCGCCATCCGGCGCGGTTTTCAGTCTTTGCTTCAGTGCATCGATCTGGGCTTCCAACCGGTATTTCCGGATACTGCCCAGGCATTCCTCCGCCAGTTCCAGCGCAATCTCGCGATCTTCCGGCAGCTGCTCATATTGCAAAGCCGCCAGAGCCGCCTCACGCTTTTCCCCATCCGTTTCTCCTACAAGTTCGCCCGGAGTGCGCCCTTCGCACATTCCCTCAAAAAGCGCCCGGCAAATCTCATCATCGAAATCATTCGGATCGACCAGCCCGTCGGGAAGAAGTTTCGCTGCCCTCAACGCTACCAGACGCCTTTGCGCCTGCAAAATCTGCGGCGGTGTTTTTTCGGCGCGAATGCGCGGGGACTTTTTGTCCTTCACCTGCGTTACAGGACTTGTGCCGATCTGGCGGTAGAGGATTTCCTTATCAAAATCCGTGCGCCCGGAAACAATCGTGACATAGTTTTCCAGTTCCACGGGATTTTTGACTCTTTTTAATATCTCGCACGCAGTCAGGGCATACTGTGTTCGCCCGTCCTGTGTTGAAAGATCCAGCCCATCCGCTGCACGAAGCAGTCGGAATTCATAGGCATCCATCGGTTTTATCGCATTGAACGCCTCAATGCCGCGCGATTTGATAAAATCATCCGGATCCATTCCATCCGGATACAGTATAACCCGTGCGCGCGCGTTTTGTTCTTCCAGAATATCCAGTGCGCGAAGCGTTGCCTTCTGACCGGCGGAATCCCCGTCGTAGCTGACCCATACTTCAGGTGCAAACCTGCGCATGAGATCGGCCTGCTCGGTTGTAAGCGCAGTACCGAGCGTTGCAACCACGCCTTCTACGCCGCTTTTACGCAAAGAAACCGCATCCATATAGCCTTCCACCAGAATTGTGCGCCCGATATTGCGCTCCTTTTTCAGCAGATTCAGGCAATACAGATTCAGTCGCTTATTAAAAACCACTGTTTCCTGCGTATTCAGGTATTTGGGCTGCGCATCACCCATCGCACGTCCGCCAAAGCCCAACACGCGTCCCTGCGCCGAAATGATCGGGAACATGACGCGATCGCGGAACATGTCAAAATACTTTCCGTTTTTCTCAACAACAAGGCCGGCCTTCACCAGTGTCTCCCGGTCGTGTCCTTCCTTTTGAAGGGTATCGAGAAGATCACACCAGCCGCCGGCACTCACGCCCAGACCGAAATGCTTGATATCCGAATCATTCAGTCCGCGGCGATACAAATAATCCCTTGCCTTTGCGCCTTCGCTCGTCCATATGCGTCGGTGGAAATCCATCGCTGCGGCGCGATTTGCTTCATATATTTTTTCACGCTGCGCAGTATCGGTCCTCTGCCGGTCGCGCTCATAACCCGAGCGTTCCGGAAGCTCCATGCCCACCCTTTCGGCAAGCATCTTGACCGCATCAATAAACTCCATCCGCTCCATTTCCATTACGAACTGGAACAGATTGCCGCCTTTATGGCATCCGAAGCAATAATAAAGCTGGCTTTCGGCATCCACGCTGAAGGACGGTGACTTTTCCCTGTGAAACGGGCAAAGTCCCCAGTACCTGTGACCCTTTTGCTTGAGGTGAACGTACTCGCCCACTACATCCTCAAGGTGCACGCGCGCATTCAGATCCGCCAAAAATTCACTGAACTGAACTGCCATGCCGTCCGCCTTTCTTTATCTATAATTCCATATAATTCTTCTGAATTTATTCGCCACAGCGAACCGTAATTCCTGCCGTCCGTCATGAAAATGCGACACAATTTTTACCCGCGCACACGCAAAGCACTCTCTGCGCATTCCATGAACAGGTGCTTAAATAAATACCACACAGGCAGGAAAAATCCCTTCCCACTTCTTAATTTAACACAAAATTCCGTTTTTATGCCCCACTCCGCACCTCGGTGTGCGTTTTCACGCACAAAAAAAGACGGTCTTTCGACCGTCTCAAATCGTTGACAAAGTCGACGCTTTGCCAGAGCCTGAAAAAGCCTGCAAGGCAAGGAAGCAAACTTGCAGTCAAGGGAGCTTACATGGACGTAAGTGACCGCAGCCTGCAAGTCCTGCTGACACAGCAAGCAAAAATCCTTACGACGCTTTTACTGTTCGTAAGGATTTTTGCGTTTGCAGGGTTTGTCAGAGGTCTGAGACGGTCTTTCGACCGTCTTTTAAACAGATTTTAGTGAACCAGAGACTCAAGTCCGCTAGTGCCTGCCTGAATGCCCAGAACGTCGGTGTAAACCGTGAAGTTGTAATCAAGCATCCACTCTTCGATCTTGGCAGCGTATGCTTCATTTACCTTTTCTTCCTTCATAGCACCGGTGATGTACTCCATAACATCTTCAAGAGCTACATCGCCTGCCGGAACATCGCTCTCATAGTAGATGATGTGAACGCCGCTGTTGGTGACGGTGGGAGCGGATACGCCGCCGATTTCCTCGATGGCCATCGCTGCGTCAATAAACTCGGTTACGAGGTGGTATGCATCCTCGCATACATAGTAGCTTACCGGATTGCCGTCTGCATCGGTCATGCCGGGATCCTCATTGTACTCTTCGATCAGAGCGTTGAAGTCCTCGCCGTTTGCAATGCGGGCATTGATCTCGTCAAGCTTGGGCTGAACGGCAGCGATAACTGCCTGAGCGGCAGCGTCTGCGGCAGCCTGGAGATCAGCAAGGCTTGCGTTGAGCTCAGCAAGCTCGGCTTCCTTGGCAGCGAGTTCAGCCTTGACGGCTTCGACATCGATCGGCTCGGCATCTTCGGCGGTTTCGCCGTTTTCTGCGGCAGCCAGCTTTTCATTCAGATCAGCGATATTGGATTCGACAGTTGCGATCTTGCCGTTTGCAGTAGACAGTGCAGCTGCTGCGGAAGCATATTCCGTCATGGTTGCTTCGTCCTGCTTGAGCAGGATGTGACGAACGGTGCGTACGCCTTCCGGAGTGTACAGCGGGGTGGTGCCGCCGACCTGCTTCATCATGGCATAGTACCATGCATCTGCATAATACTGTCTGTCGGTTTCGATCTGCTCATCGTAGAAAGCCTTGGCATCCTCATCGGAAACCGTAACATCCTCTGCTACGACATTGATCAGGCGATCAGCCAGCAGAGTGGTGCGTTCCTGATTGAAGAGGAATTCTTCGGTAACGCCCTCGGCAGCAAGTGCGTCGATAACAATCTGATTCTGTTCCTCTTCGCTCAGAGCCTTTTCTTCTTCCGTAAGAAGTTCTGCCTTGTAGGTTTCAATTGCAGCGTCAATGCGCTCCTGAACAGCAGCGTTCAGTTTAGCGGTGTCTTCCTCAGACAGCTCTGCAAGACCCAGTTCCTCTGCCTTCATGGGAACGATCCTGTCGGTCATTACATTGTAAAGAGCATAATTCAGAATCTGGCTCTCATAGCCTTCGGTGGTTCCGTAGGTGGATTCGAACAGCGCAACACTGTCGGCATAGCGGGCAACAAATTCGCCCTTGGTGATTTCGCCGCCGTCATAAGCTACGGCGATCTGAGCCATATCTTCTTCCGTGCTAAGTTCACGATTTGCCCAAAGGTTAAAGCCCACGAGGCAGCCCAGACTGATAACGATCAGAATAGCCATCGCAATAAATACCGGCAGCAGTCCATCTTTGTTCTTGATCATTTTTCAACACTCCTTATGTGTTTATGCCATACTCAATAATTATACACAAATTTTTCAGAAGTGCAAGAGATTTTACATCGATAATCACGGCTTTTTCGCAAATAATTTCAGGCGTCTGCCGTTACCCGCAAGGAAAAAGTGCACTTCGCGGCGAATTTCATTAAGAAACCGGTCACGGAAAGGAGACTTGCCATGCTGCTCATTCAGGAAAAAGACATCCGCCGAAGCGAATGGACGCGCATTTTAAGCCGTTCCTTTGCGACCGAATCCTTTTCTTCCCGGGACCTTTCGGGAGAAATCGCACTGATTCGAATTGATAAAACCAAAAGTCCCCTCTTCGTGACCACAAACGGACGCCAGTATAAAATTGTGGATGACGGTTTCCGCTGGCTGCAGATTGCCCCCAAAGATGCCAACTGGTGGCTGACCGCCATGTTCACACAGGATGGCGAAGCGCTCCAGTATTATTTTGATGTCACACTGGAAAATCGCGTATCTTCAGGCGGAAATTCCACCTTCCTGGATTTGTTTCTGGACGTAGTCATGCTCCCCGGAGGCGAATGCATTCTTCTGGACAAGGATGAACTTGATGAAGCGCTGACCCAGTCCGTCATCACACCGGAGCAGCATGCTTTTGCATGGAAAACGGCAAATATGCTGCTGGAAGCGCTTCCGCGCCGTCACGAAGAACTCCATGCTTTCTGCCAGCAACACCGCAGGAAGCTTGAAACTCTCCTGTAATTCACTGAATCCGGCGCCCCTTGGAGCAAGGAGATGTATCACCGCAGGTGACGGAGGGGATTCACCTCGCCCGTCCGCTATTCTTGTCATTTCAATAACATGCCCCGGTGCAGGCGTACTGCCTGCGCCGGGGCTTATTCTTTATTGTTTTGCAATTGCACGGCCGCGAATCTTTTCAACCTTTGCTTCTCCGATTCCGTCAATCCGCATAAGGTCATCAACGGATGCAAAAGGGCCGTTTTCTTCGCGATAGTTCACGATGCGTCCGGCAAGTTCCTCGCCGATTCCCGGAAGGGACATGAGAGCATCCACGCCGGCCGTATTGATATCTATGTATACCCTGCCCTTTGCATAGACCGCCTCTTCCGCCTCGATGCGATGCACGCCGGACAAAAGATTCTCCCCGCGCACCATGTTTTTCCACAGTCCGCGTCCCGCAATCAGGCAGCCCGCAATCAGCAAAAGCAGAAAGACTGCCGCATCCACACGCGTGATGCGCCAGCCGGAGAAATAATATTTCATCCATGCGCCGAATTTTTCCAGTCTGCGCATTTTCTCCTCCTGCAAATTCGTCCTGCGCCCAAAGACGCAGGACGAAACCTATTGCTCTTATCTCATGGTTGTGGTATTGCGGACAATCGTATCAATATCGCTGTCCAACTCGTCAATGCTCTGACCCGCTTTCACCGCATCGCTGATTTCATAGATGCGAGTGACGTCCTCCTCATTGGCGGTGACCGCCACAATCTGAAGCGTCGGGTCCGCAGCCTTGATCTGGCCTGCGATCATCTCACGGATGCGCTCGGTCATCTCGCCCTTATACTGCGGAGTGAATCGCACGCCTACAAGCGCGGTATTGCCGCTTACAACAATGCGGCATTCCGCAATTTCGGAGATCTGACCGATACGGTTTTCGATCGTATCCGCATTGGTCATCCAGTCATACTTCTGCGCGGGTACACCATTCTGTCCGTTCTGTACAGCAGTGCCGGTGCTCTCCTGATTGGCAGGAGCCACGGTCGCAACGGGCGCAGGTATACCGGTTGCGGTAGGTGCGCCGCTAAAGGGATTCATCGTAGCCCCGGGCGTTGCCTGGGGTGAAGCGGTGTTCATGCATGCGCCTGCCACAAGCGCCAGAACGATGAGTAAAAGTGCTGCAATCTGTGATTTTCGAAATTTCATGATTCAAACCTCCCTTGCAAGCGCTAGTATGCGCAGCAATCGGAAGTTTAATCCATGTTTCAATCCAAAGCCTTGTAAAAACAGCTGCCGCCGACAAATTCGCGCAGAATCGAATTGAGCGGAATCTCGTTTTCCACATCTGCCGACTGAACATAGTTCAGGAATTTCACTACCCGGCGCGCAAGTGTGTAATGCTTGCTCTCGGGCGGGATGCGAATAAGCATGGGATAGGCGTATTTTTTCAGGATCGCCAATTCATACACAAGCGATGAATTGAACATCACATCCGCATACTCCTGATAGGGGAAAATGTGCTTTTCCTCGCCCGCTCTCACGGAATCCCACATATTCATGGTTTCTTCCGGCGACGTACCGCGGAACTGATAATCGCGCACCATACGCCTGAGCAGGCGTGCGTCCGTTGTACGGATGCGGTTGTGATCATCCAGATTGATGGTAGTCAAAGCAGAAATATAGATCATGAATTTCTGGCTGCGGGGAACATCGCGGGTAAGCCGCTCATTGAGCGCATGAATGCCTTCAATCAGGATCGGCTGCCCGGGTTCTACCGACAGTTCATGCGTCTGCTGTTTGCGCTTTCCGGTCACAAAGTCATACTCCGGCGCATCGATCTTCCTGCCCTGCAGAAGGGCTACCAGATGTTCTCCAATCAGTCCAAGATCCAGCGCATCCGGCGTTTCCAGATCGCACTCGCCGTTTTCATCCACCGGCAGCTTATCGCGGTCGATATAGTAATCATCCAGCGACAGCTTCATCGGCTGGTGCCCCAGTGCGCGCAGCGCAATGGAAAGGCGGTGTGCCAGGGTGGTTTTTCCGGAAGAAGACGGACCGGCAATCAGAATCAGCCTTGCGCCGCTTTCCAGAAATTTGCGTGCGATGTCATTGATGGACATATCATGCAGAACTTCGTTCACGCGGATAAATTCGCGCAGCGTGCGTTTTTTCACCATCTCATTGAGGTCTGCCACATTGGAAACACCCAGAATCTCGTTCCACCTTGCGCTTTCCGAAAATGTGCGCATCAGTTTGGGAAGTTCGGCAAGTTCGCTCGCCTTCGATGCGTCCGGTCTGTCGGGCAGAAGCAGCGCAAGTCCCGGCAAAAGCAGCTTCACATCAAACACGGGCACATATCCCGTGGACGGAGCCATTTCGCCGTAAAGATACTCCAGCATACCGTCGCATTCATACAGCTGAAACTGCTCAAATGCACGGTATTTCAAAAGCCGTACCTTATCTTCCTCGCCATGCGAGGCAAAATACTCGATAGCGTCATCACGCGAGACGGCACGTTTTTCAAACGGGATATCTTCCCGAACAATTCGGCGCATCTCCTCCGCAATGGCTTCCGCCGTAGCATGCGTCACAGGCGCATCCGGACGGATATACAGTCCCCGGCGGATGGAATGCTCTATCCGCACGTGAACGCCCGGCATCACACGCCGCACCGCACACAGGAACACAAACCGAAGGGAACGCTCGTAAACCCTGCGTCCCTCTTCGTCATCATAAGTCAGGATCTGTGCTTCTTCCCCTTCTGTGGGCATCGCCGTCAGAGGAAGTGTATTTCCGCGCACGCGAATCGCCAGCGCACGCCTGTCATAGGCAAGCTGCTCTGCCGCCGCGCGGTAATCCTGTCCCTTTTCCAATTCGACGTTCTGTCCGTTCAGAAGGAAGCGCATATTATTCCACCTCTACTTTGACGTCACCGAAGAATTCCGGACAATGGAAATTCGGATGCGGCCATTCGATGGGGAGCATGGCTCCGTAGTGTTCGTTTTTGCCGCCGCAGCGGTACATGTTGGCGCGAATGCTGTCGCCCAGCTTCTTTCCGAAATTCTCGATAAAGAAGGATGCCGGCAATTCATAATATGCTGCCCACCATGCGCCATTATGCTTGCTGGTAACGGGAGCAACGCCTTCGGGCAGCGTGGTATATACCTTGCGGTTTCCCTTGGGACCCACGCCGATGTGGATCACGCCCAGAGGATTGATTTCGCAGTTGACATAGCCTTCCTCTGCGGAGAAGGGCTGGAAGAAAAATTCCATGCACGAATCGATGCAGACCATTCCGCCGGTCTGCTTTTCATTTGCCTGAATTTCCTCTTCACGGGCATACATCAGAACACACATCGTGTCCCCGCGCATACCTACGCGGCCGCGGGTATCCGGGCGGTATTCATTGCCCCACGGATAAATGGAAATGTTCCATTCCTCGGTTTCAAGCCATGCTTCCGGAAGATTCTCCGGGAAAAACTCGCCGTCAAACGGCACCTTCAGATCTTTCACCTGCTTAATAATCATTCTGCTCACTCCTTTTTCAATATTCGATAACCGATGGTTTTAATGAACTCAGGCTCCGTTCTGCCGGAGCATCTCAAGAACCTCCCAGATGCGCTGCAGATCGTCCTGACTGTAATAGTTCAATACCAGTTTGCCCTTCTGCTCATCGCCGTCGATCTTTGCGCGTGTACCGAAAATTTCGCGCGCCATGCGTTCCAATTCATTGAGTTCGCCTGTACGATGGGGCTTTTCCGGTTTCTTGGGTTCCTCCTCCGGCTGTGCGCAGAGGCGTTCCAGCTGCCGCACGGAGAATCCCTGCTGCACGGTAAGTTCGGCAAGCTTGACCTGCCGTTCTTTCGAAACCGCAACCAGTGCACGCGCATGACCGGCAGAAAGCTGACCGGCTTTCACCATGGCAATGACCTTTTCATCCAGCGTCAGAAGTCTTAAAAGATTGGCAATCGCCGGACGGCTCTTGCCCAGACGCTGCGCCGCGTTTTCCTGCGTATAGCCGCACTGATCCATCAGACTGCGGATACCCATGGCTTCTTCGATCGGATTGAGGTCTTCGCGCTGCAGATTTTCGATCAGCGCAACCTCCAGCCGAATGGTTTCATCCCATTCGCGCACAATTGCCGGAATTTCCTTAAGTCCTGCCAATCGCGCCGCACGGTAGCGTCTTTCGCCCGCAATGATCGTATATCGTCCTGCGCGCTCAGCCACCGCAATCGGCTGAATCACGCCCACGCTGCGGATGGATTCGGCAAGTTCTTCCAAGGCATGCTCATCGAACGTACGGCGGGGCTGATCGGGATTGACATCGATCTTCGCCACAGGGATCTGAACAACCTTGTCCCCCACTTCCGCGTCTTTCTGCTCTTCAATTTCTATATCATCGCCCAGAAGCGCGCCAAGACCGCGCCCAAGACCTTTTTTCCCCATACTCATCGCTTATTTGTTCCTTTCAATCAGCTCATCCGCCAATCCCCTGTACGCCTCCGCACCGGGACACTTTGCATCGTACAGGTGAATCGGTTTGCCATGGCTGGGTGCCTCGCTCAAACGCACATTGCGCGGCACGATCGACCCGAACACCTTGCCCTTGAAATGCTTTTTGACCTCATGTACCACCTGAATACCCAGATTGGTACGTCCGTCCAGCATGGTGAGCACAACACCCTCCACCGCCAGCGACGGATTCAGCCTTTTCTTGACCAGATTGAGCGTGTTGACCAGCTGCCCCACGCCCTCCAGCGCATAATATTCACACTGGATCGGGATAATCACACTGTCCGCCGCAGTAAGGGAATTGAGCGTAAGCAATCCAAGCGAAGGCGGACAGTCAATAAAGATATACTCATAGTCGTCGCGCACAGCATTAAGCGCCTCTCGCATAAGACCTTCGCGCGCTTCCATGCCTACCATTTCGATCTCTGCGCCCGCCAGCGCGATATCCGACGGAATCAGCCACAGGTTTTTAACCGCCGTTTCCATCACGGCATCCTTTGCCGCCGTTTCGCCGATCAGAACATTATATACGGATGCACGACCCTTCGCACTGCGACCCACTCCGCTGGTGGCGTTTCCCTGCGGATCCAGATCCACAAGCAGCGTGCGTTTCCCCTTCGCCGCCACGCAAGCTGACAGATTGATGGCCGTGGTCGTCTTTCCGACGCCGCCCTTTTGATTTGTTACCGCAATAATCTTTCCCATATATCCGTGCCCACTAACTTTCCAGCATCAGCAAGTATTCTATCGAATCCGAAAGGGCAATAAAGCTCGCCTCAATGATATTGGAAGAATATCCTACCGTCGACCAGACGCGTTTTCCGTCTGTTGACTCCATCATAAAGCGCACGCTTGATTCCGTGCCGCGATCTTCCACAACGCGTACCTTCAGGTCCACAAGGCGCACGCCGCCAAGCAGCGGATAAAAGCGCAGAAGCGCCTTTTTGAGTGCCCTGTCCAACGCATCTACCGGACCATTACCCTCATCAGCCGTAATTTCCACCTGATTGCCCACGCCGATTTTGACATATGCCTGCGAATTTTTTTCATCCTCCGGCTTACGGCATACTACATTGAAATCTATCACGCGGAAAAATTCCCGCCGCCTGCCCAGCGCACCGAGAATACGCAGTTCAAGGGATGCATCCGCATCCTCGAAAGCATACCCGTCCGCCTCCAGCTTTTTGAGCATATTCACAATGTTCGCCACTTCCGGGCTGTCGCGGTCAATATCCGGCGCAATCTGCTTCAGTTTCAGCATCAGTGCGCCGCGCCCGGACTGCTCGCTCAGAAGATACCGTCTGTGATTGCCTACATCCTCGGGCAAAACATGCTCAAACGTCGCAGGATTTTTCATTACGCCGTCAATATGCATGCCTGCCTTATGTGCGAATGCGCTGTCACCCACATAGGGGGTCTTTTCGTCCATTTGCAAATTGGCAATATCCGCCACAAAGCGCGCAGTACCCGAAAGTGCGGTAAGATTTCCCGAAAGCAGTACATCGTACCCCATCTTCAAAGCCAGATTGGGAATCACCGTGCACAGATTGGCGTTTCCGCACCGCTCACCGTATCCGTTGATAGTGCCCTGCACCTGCACCGCTCCGCCGCGCACGGCAAACATCGTACATGCCGTAGCCAGTCCGGAATCATTGTGCGTGTGGATTCCCACAACATTTCCAAAGCGGCTGCATACCTTTTCCACCACGCTCTGCGTAGTCTCCGGAAGCGTTCCGCCGTTCGTATCGCACAAAATCAGGCGCTCCGCTCCCGCTTTCAGCGCAGCGGCAAGTACATCCATGGCATACTCTTCATCGCGCGCGAATCCATCAAAAAAATGCTCCGCATCAAAAAATACCCGGATACCCTTTTCCGTCAGAAACCGTATGGAGTCGGACACCATGCGCAGATTTTCCTCCAGCGGCACGCGCAAAACCTCGCGCACCTGGAATGCGCAAGCCTTGCCCACCAGCGAAACCACGCCTGCACCACATGCGGCAAGCGCAAGCAGCTGAGCATCCTCCTCCGCCTTCGCACCGGCGCGGCAGGTCATGCCGAATGCGGCCAGTCTTGAATTTTCAAGCGCAATATTATCGCGCGCAAATTCAAAGAGCTTCGCATCCTTCGGACTGGCTCCCGGATTCCCGGCTTCTATAAAATCCACGCCCATCTTATCCAGCGCGCGGATAATTTTGATTTTGTCCTCAATGGAAAATACAACGCGTTCAGCCTGAGCGCCGTCGCGCAGTGTTGTATCCAGTATTTCAATTCTCATAGCAGTATACCTCATTCTTAATGATACAAAAAAACCGCGCTTTTTGCAAGCGCGGCGCAAGAATTATCTGCTTTTTTGTGAAAGTATTTTGGAAAAGCAATCTTCAGAACAGCTTTCTCAGACAATAAACCACCCAGCTGGCTGCCTCACGCGTGCGCAGCCGCCATATCGTAAAAAACGGACGGGGCGATGCGGCATGCAGTCCCCATGCGGTTTCTATACCGGCATCCTTCGCAAGCCACAGGGCACGCTCGACATGATAGTCCGAAGTAATGATAATGGCACTTTTAAAACCATTCTCATCCATGATAACCTTTGCATTTTCCAGATTCTGCTCGGTATTGAAGGAGTTCTCCTCCGT
This sequence comes from Clostridiales bacterium, assembly GCA_015056055.1. GTDB lineage: Bacteria > Bacillota > Clostridia > Christensenellales > Aristaeellaceae > Alectryocaccomicrobium. The sequence goes on from SVHC01000023.1 coordinate 40,827, forward strand.
GAAAACAGCCTTCTCCGGTATGCCCGCATCCAGCAGCACGTTTTTCATCACGCTCGCCTCAGTTGCAGGCTCATTGGAACCCTGCGCACCGCAAACGATAATGTATTTTGAAAGCCCTTTTTCGTATGCCTCAATCGCACTGTCCAGCCGGTAGGTCAGCGCATCGGAAGGTTTCCCATCCTTCCATACTCTGGCGCCAAGCACAATCATGCAATCGGACTCCTGCACTTCGCGCTGCATGCGCGATCTTGCATATACGCAGCCCACAAGAGTTCCTCCGACCAGTGCTCCCACTATAATCAGTATCAGAAGAAATGCTTTCATTCGCCGCATCCCCTTTGCCATATTCCACACCGTCCCCGTTTCCGAAAAGCAGGCAAGCCGAATAAAAAACGCCCCGGAATCCTGCTGTTGTTTCCTTTTTTGACGCAGGTATTCCGGGGATGGTTCCGTACTATTTTCAGTCCTCGTCGTATACAGTCTTGATTTCAACATCGGGCAGACGCGAGATGACATCGTCCACAATATCAAATGCAGCCCTTTTGCTTCGGGGCAGACGCCCCATTACAATCGTGCCCACACCCAGCTTTTCAGCCTGTGCCACGATGGTGGAAACTACATCCGCCGAACGCACCATCATCATATCTGCACCATGCTCCTTGGAAATCTGATACAGATATTCCAGCGCCTCGCTTTCGCTGGGATTGCCCAGAAGACTGTCCCCCACGCGTGCAATATGAATCACCTGCAGCGGCGCATTCTTTTCCTTTGCAACTTCCGCGCCCGCAACGATCAGACGTTCGCACGTTTTCTGGCGCGTTACGCATACCAGTACGGCCTCTTCCATATGATCGCCCCCTTTGTTACACCACTTCGATATTTTTGATATAATTTCCGTACGATTCGATTCTGAGTTTCTGACCTTTTTTATAATCCTTCGGAACAGGCTTGTCCGCATCCCAGAGATAGAGCATTTCCACGCTCTCATCCATTTCTTCGCAAACAATGAAATCCTTGACTGCCACGCCTTCCAGCACACGTTCTTCCTTCGAAACGTCTACAAACAGCACTTCGCTTGTGCGGGAAAGGCCGCCATGCATATCCTTCATCAATCTGTAATACCGCTTCCAGGGTGCAAACACCATCGTGCCGTAAAAATATGCCGCCCAGGCGCCGATCAGAAGAACTGCGCTGCCGACAATGCGCAGACGCAGCGAAAGCATTACCGCGAACACCGCCGCCATCCCAACCAGAATCAAAGCCATCGCGCCCAGGTGAAAAAAGAAGCCCTTGCGTGCGCGGAAATAATCATTTGACGTAAACATACTAATCCTCCCAGTGTTTCTGTTTTAACTATACTCCATTTTGCGCGTCCTGTAAAGCACACGTTGGTAATATTCACAGTTTTTTCGAATTAGCGAAAAATATCTTCACAGCTTTTTGTCCGAAAAAGTTTCTCAGGACCGATACAACAGCCGCCTTTTCTGGTATAATACCAATATATGCATTTCAAATTGTACGAGGTGAGAAACGGCCATGTTTGCCCATCTGCATCTGCACACGCAATACAGTCTGCTTGACGGCGCAGCTTCCATCAAACCGCTGATGAAGCGGCTGAAGGAGCTGGGTATGAACGCATGCGCCGTCACAGACCACGGCGCCATGTACGGCGTAGTAGAATTCTATCAGGCCGCAAAAAAAGAAGGAATCCATCCGGTTATCGGCTGCGAAGTCTATGTCTGCGCGAATATGAACGACCGCACCGGCGGCATGCGCGATTCCAGCCATCTGATTCTGCTGGCCGAAAACAATGAAGGCTATCACAACCTGATCAAAATTGTAAGCGAAGGCTTCACCCGCGGCTTTTATTACCGGCCGAGGGTGGATTATGAGCTGCTTAAAAAGCATTCCTCCGGACTGATCGCCTTGTCCGCCTGCCTGTCAGGCGAGCTTTCCAAGCTTCTTCTGGACGGCAGACGCGAACAGGCACGCATTGCCGCGCAGCGTCATCTGGATATTTTCGGCGAAGGCAATTACTTTATCGAAATCCAGGATCATGGCATCGCCGAACAGAAGCAGATTTTGCCCGAATTGATCGCCCTTGCCCGCGAAATGAACATTCCCCTTGTGGCCACCAACGACTGCCACTATCTCACGGCGGACGACGCGCGCGCCCACGAGGTTCTGATGTGCATCCAGACCGGCAAAACCCTTGCGGACGAAACCCGCATGCGCATGACCACCGACCAGCTTTATGTAAAAAGCGAAGAGGAGATGCGCCGTGTTTTCCCTGCCTTCCCGGAAGCCATCGAAAACACGCAGAAAATCGCCGAGCGCTGTCAGGTTGAATTTGATTTCAAAACGCTGCATCTGCCCAAATTCCCGCTTCCCGAAGGTCAGGATGCCTTCGAAACCCTCAAGGCCCTGTGCGAGGAAGGCCTGCGCAAAAAATACCCCGCCGATTATACTCCCGCACAGGAAAGACTGGACTACGAGCTGAACGTAATCCGCTCGATGGGCTACGTCGATTATTTCCTGATCACGTGGGACTTTATCCGCTATGCGCGCGATCACGGCATTCTGGTCGGTCCGGGACGCGGCAGCGGCGCCGGCAGCATTGTTGCATACACGCTGAATATAACCGGTATTGATCCTTTGAAATACAACCTGCTCTTTGAGCGTTTCCTCAATCCCGAGCGCGTATCCATGCCCGATCTGGATATCGACTTCGACTACGAACGCCGCGGCGAAGTCATCGCATATGTAGCAGAAAAATACGGCGCAGATCACGTTTCGCAGATCATCACCTTCGGAACCATGGCTGCCCGATCTGTCCTGCGCGATGTAGGCCGCGTGCTCGGCATGACCTATCAGGAGGTCGACAGGGTCGCAAAGCTGGTGCCTTTTGCGCTGGATATGACCCTTGAACTCGCCCTGAAACAGAATCCCGATCTGCGCACCGCATACGAAACCGAAGTAACCGTGCGCGAGTTGATCGACACCGCCAAAAAGCTGGAAGGCATGCCCCGGCACGCTTCCACGCACGCGGCAGGCGTTCTGATCACGCATCACCCGGTATCGGACTATGTTCCCCTGCAGACAAACGATGACGTTATCACCACCCAGTTCCCCATGACGACGCTGGAATCCCTGGGTCTTCTCAAGATGGACTTCCTGGGCCTTCGTACGCTGAACGTCATCGGCGACAGTCTGGATATGATGCGCGCCGCCGGCAAAGCCGATATGAAGCCGGAGGACATTCCCATTGACGATCCCGGCGTTTACAAGCTGATTGCGGACGGCGATACGGACGGCGTTTTCCAGCTTGAAGGCGGCGGCATGCGCCAGTTTTTGCAGACCATGCGCCCCGAAAATTTTGAGGACATCATTGCCGCCGTTTCTCTCTATCGTCCGGGTCCGATGGATTCGATTCCGCGCTACGTAAGCGGCAAGCACGATCCCGCCAGCGTTACCTATCTCACTCCGAAGCTCAAACCGATTCTGGACGTGACCTACGGCTGCATGGTCTATCAGGAGCAGGTTATGCAGATCGTCCGCGATATCGCAGGATATTCTCTTGGCCGAAGCGACCTTGTGCGCCGCGCCATGGCGAAAAAGAAGCATGACGTGATGGCACAGGAAAAGGAGAATTTCATCCACGGCGTTGAAAAAGATGGCGTTGTTGAAATTCCCGGCGCAGTTCGCATGGGCGTAAGCGAGCAGGCGGCAGAGCAGCTTTTCGACGAAATGACCGCTTTTGCCAGCTATGCGTTCAACAAATCGCACGCTGCGGCATACGCCTATGTTGCCGTGCAGACGGCATGGCTAAAGCTGCACTATCCCGTGGAGTTCATGGCCGCGCTGATGAATTCCGTTTCCGGAAATACGGATAAAATCGCATTCTACATCCAGTCCTGCGGACGCATGGGTATCCGCATTCTGCCGCCGGACATCAACCGTTCCAATGCGAAATTCTCCGTAGAAAACGGCTGTATCCGTTTCGGCCTTCTCGCCGTAAAGAGCGTCGGCGCAGGTGCCATCGCCTGTATCGAAGAAAACCGCCGCATGAAAGGCGATTTCCGCGATCTTTTCGACTATGTGGCACGCGTCCCCTCCGAACAGGTGAACAAAAAAGCCATCGACAGCCTCATCCGCGCAGGCGCATTCGACTCTCTTGCAGGCACCCGCGCACAGAAGCTTGCCGTTTACGAGCATGCTGTGGACGCTGTCGGCAAGCGAAACAAAAATGCCCTTGCAGGTCAGCTCTCCCTGTTCGATGCCTTTGAAGAGGAAGAACCCGAACCGCCGAAATTCCCGGACCTTCCCGAAATGCCGCACCGCGAACTTCTGGCGATGGAAAAGGAAGTCACCGGCGTATATATCTCCGGTCATCCGCTGGACGACCACCGCGAAAAGCTCTCCGCCTTTGAAACCAATTCGCAGACGATTGCGTCTATGGTTGAAGATTCCGAAGACGGCGGACTCAAATACGATCAGCTCCACGTGGACATGGGCGGCATCCTCTCCGGCGTGAAAACCAAGGTCACCAAGAATGACCAGATCATGGCGTTCGTACAGCTGGAAGACCTTTACGGTTCGACCGAAGCCATCGTATTCCCCAGAGTGTACGATAAATACCGCTCCATGCTGGTAAACGACAATATCGTCATCCTATCCGGCAAGCTCAGCATCCGCGAGGACGAAGCGCCGAAGCTCCTTCTGGAATCCGTTAGCTCCATCGACAGCGCTCTCCCGGCAGCAAAACCAGCCGCACAGACCGCCGCAAAGCCGCGCATGCTGTACTTAAAGCTCAACCGCGCACAGTTTGACAATGCGCTTGCCATCCTTGCAAAAACGCCGGGCAATGTGCCCATTACCATCCGCGTGGCGGATGAAGGACGCACGCTGCGCGCGCCCGATTCCTTCAACACCTCTGAAACCTTTGATCTGGATGCGCTCACGCTTCTTCTGGGCGAAGGAAATATCGTATTGAAATAACCCTCACAGGAGGTACCATGAACACTGTTTTATATATCGTTGTTCCCTGCTACAATGAGGAAGCCGTACTGCCCGAAACCTCGCGCAGACTCGGGCTGCTTATGGACGACCTCACGGCAAAAGGCGAAATTTCCCCTGCCAGCCGCGTACTTTTCGTGGATGACGGCAGCCGTGACAAGACCTGGAGCATGATCGAAGCGCTGGAAGACGCCCGATTTGAAGGTGCAAAGCTTGCGCACAATGCCGGTCACCAGAATGCAGTGTGGGCGGGCATGACGCTTGCCTGTGAACGAAACTGCGACGCAGTCATCAGTCTGGATGCCGATTTGCAGGATGATCCGGAAGCCATCCGCGGTTTTCTGAAAGCCTACCGCGAGGGCTGCGATGTGGTATACGGCGTGCGCAAAAGCCGCACGACCGACACCGTTTTCAAGCGTTCCACCGCCGAAGCCTTCTACAAAATCATGGGAGCCTGCGGCGCAGAGGTTGTGAACAATCACGCCGATTACCGCCTGCTTTCCCGCCGCGCTCTGGAAGCGCTGCTGCAATTCGGCGAAGTGAATCTCTTCCTGCGCGGCATGGTGCCGCTGCTCGGTTTCAAGAGCGAAAAAGTCTACTATGACCGTGCCGAGCGCTTTGCGGGCGAATCCAAATATCCGCTGAAAAAGATGCTCTCCTTCGCCATGGACGGCATCACGTCGTTCTCGGTAAAGCCCATCCGCTTCATTACCGTGCTTGGCATACTGTTTGCCCTGCTGGGCGCAGCGTTCGGCCTTTATGCGCTGGTTTCCCTATTCACCGGGCATGCAGTCGTCGGCTGGACAAGTACCATCATGTCCATCTGGCTCATCGGCGGTGTGCAGCTGATCGCCATTGGCGTGATCGGCGAATATATCGGCAAGATCTATATGGAAACCAAGCGCCGCCCGCGCTTTATCCTTGAAACCTACCACAGCAAAAACAGCGCCCCTCATAAATAATTCGCCCGAACCCTTGACTTTCTCTGCCTTCTGTGCTATACTGTTCCACACTATCAGAGATAGTGTATGGTGCTTTGGCTCAGTTGGTAGAGCACATCGTTCACATCGATGGGGTCACTGGTTCGAGTCCAGTAAGCACCACCACACAGAAACCACCCTTTACGGGTGGTTTTTTTGTGTGGTGGTGCTTACTGGACTCCATTCATATACCCCGAGATGTGAAACATCGATGGGGCGCGGAGCCGAAGCGCGCCCTGTGGGCGATTCAGCGAGGCGGAAGCG
>SVHC01000066.1 GCA_015056055.1 Clostridiales bacterium
GGAACAGCGGAAAGTCGATGTGGAAACCATATCGACTTTCCGCTGTTCCAATGAAATGGTCAACAGGCTGCACGATTTGATGAAGCGCACCCTCCTGAATAATTTCCAGGGCAAGCCTACGGACACGCCGGTTTTTGAAAAGAACGGTTGGCTTGGGGATTTGAATGTTGCATTGAAATCCATTCTCTACAACTTTGATGTGAATGAGTTTCTCTCCAACTTCACATTCATGATGGCTGACTGCATGCATGACTGCGATAACATTACCATCATGATTCCCAGCGTCATCTGGAAACGGCGCAATTCACCGGTATGGAATACGGTGTTTGTATTCACAATCGAGGCACTGTATGATTATTACGGAAACACGGATATTGTGAATCGCCTCTATCCTGAAGTGCGCCGCATGGCACAAAAGGATATTGCGTTTGTCGAGAGTCGCGGCTGGGTTTGGGACGTGTTTGAGCTGGCAGACTGGGTGGCGCCGATGAATGACGAATTCTGCGCGCCGAATGCCGGAATGTCCGAAGGCATTGAAATTTGCGGTACAGTATATGTTCATGCAATGCTGCATTCCGCGGCACGTCTTGCACGCCTGATGGGGCAGGAAGAAGATGCACAGGAATACGAAGCCGCAGCTGCCAAAATCCGCACTGCATTCAATGCGCGCTATTACCGGCCTGAAACGCGCGAATATGTGACCGAGTTCTGGGAGGAAATCGGTATCCGTTCGCATTACCGGCAGACGTCGAATCTGCTTGCGCTGGCATTCGGAATGGCACCCGAGGGAGAAGAGGAACGCATCTTTGCGCGCCTTGTCGAAAGCTTTGAAAGCCGCGATTATCATTTGGATACCGGATGTGTAGGTACGCCTTTGGTATTACCGGTGTTGTTTGATTATGGACGTGCGGATATCGCATGGAAGGTGCTCACGCAGACCACCTATCCCAGCTGGGGATATTGGATTGCAAATGGCTCCACTACAGCGTGGGAACACTGGGAAGTGCGCAGCCGTTCGCTGGATCACTATTTCTTGGGTACCTATGAGGAGGCACTGTACAGCCATATTCTGGGTATCCGAAATGTGCGTGACGGATTTAAGCGCTTTATTGTAGCGCCGGAAATCGGATGCGGACTTGACTTTGCCGAAGGCTCCGTCAAAACGCCGCAGGGCATGGTATCCAGCGCATGGAAAGTGCAGGGGGACGAGACAATCGTAGACATTACAATTCCTGAAGGGGCTGAAGTGGTTATTCGTCTGCCAGGATATGAGAAGGGTGTTGGTGGCGGAAACTATCGTTTCACTGTGAATAAAGGCGGGAATACCGTAGAAAAGTAAGTTTTTAGACATTAATAATGCCAACTGAATACGAAACAAAACTGAGTCGATTAAATGCAACAGATGCCCTGCTATTTATGGGGCATCTGCTGTACTAGGATGCATAAAACATGACGGTGGCATAAGCAACGCGGTATTTACAGATGAGGAGGAGAAAAGATGGGCAAGAAAATAGGCTTATTCCTTATAATGATGATGGCGCTTGTAACGCTTACCGCCTGTGGCAATTATGAAGCTACCTATAATGATGCACAGAGACTACTTTCTCAAAGTGAATATGAAAAGGCTGCTGAAAAGTTTGCGATTTTGGGAAGTTATGAGGATGCAAGCCTTCTGGCTATGTATTGCAGAGCGTGCGCACTGTGCGAGGAGGGTAAGTACCAGGAAGGCATAGACGCATTGGAAATATTGGGAGATTACAAGGATTGCGAGTTCCGTATATCCTACTATACTGCCCGCTCGTGGGATGATGGTAGTGTGAGTACGACTAAATATGAATGGATGCAGCGTGCACAAGAAATTTACAGACAAAATCCGCTGTACCTGGATAGCTTGGATCGCATTGCTAAGCTGGATACTAGCATTCAAATGGCAAAAGAATCCCTGTACGAGGCTGCGGTAAGGGATGGTGAAAGTGGCCGCTATAGTGAAGCGCGAAGTACGTTTGATCGGTTGGGGGATTACAAGGATAGCAGAGAGTACTATCAATATTACGGTATCCGTGAGGAAGAAGCTACTGCTATCGCTGAAGCTGATCAGGATGGCGTGCTTGATGTTGCCTCGCGCTATTCAAGAATAAAATTTCTTGATTGTGCAGATCGCGCCGCTTTGTTAAAGGTCAAAGCTGATGAAATTGTGGCGAATAAGTATGCTGAGGCAGCAGCGCTGATCGATGAAGGAAAGTGTGAAGAGGCAGAAAAGATAGTTGCGGTGTTTGGAAAATATGGTAATGAACAGGTGCCGGCAACCTACTATGCAATTGGAGAAAAATATTTGAAGAAGGAGGAGTGGGGTGCTGCAATTGCCGCGTATCAGAAATCGGAAAAATATGGTGATGCGGAAAATAGAATAAGATACTGTTTTATGCGAACAGAGGAAAGTAGTTTGGAAAATGATAATGCAGATGAGGTTATAGCACTGGCTGCACGATTTAGAGTTATGGCATATGTTAATACAGAAGAAGGCATTGTGGGTATTGCTGAGCAACATAGAATACTGGACATTGCCCAACAGCAAAACGATATGGAAAGTTATCTTGATTGTGCTAAATGCGCTGATGCATTAAGAGCTAAAGCGGATGAGATTGTGGAGAGCAAATACGCCGAGATAGTTGTGTTGGTTAGTGAAGGGAAATGTGCCGAGGCTGAAAAAGTGATTGCCACATTTGGAAAATACGGAAGTGAACGTGTGGCGGAAAATTATTATGCAATTGGCAGAGCGTATATTAATCAGGGGCAGTGGGATGAGGCGGTTACTGCTTACAAAAAAGCTGGAAAATATAGCGATGCAGTAAATTGTATATGTTACTGTTGGATTCGAAAAGCGGAAGATGCTTTGGGGAAAACTGAGGATGTAGATGCCATTATGACTGTTGCGGCACAGTATGCTGATCTGAATGAGTGCATGGATAGCGTAACTCGTGCAGAGATGTTGACGAGTCGTGCAACTGCCATCTTGGATGCAAGGTACGAAGCAGCGCTGGAACAGATGAATGCCGGGGAATATGATGCAGCGATAGAAGGTTTTAACGCGATTATAGGCCATAGAGATAGTGGTGTCAAAATTGAGGAGTGCAGGACTGCTATCCTGGATGGAAAATATGAAGCAGCACTGGAACAGATGAATGCCGGGGAATATGATGCAGCGATCGAAGGTTTTACCGCAATTATAGACCATAGAGACAGTGGTGCCAAAATTGAAGAGTGCAGGACTGCTATCTTGGATGGAAAATATGAAGCGGCGCAGGAACGGATGAATGCGGGTGATTATCTTGGTGCCTATAAAACATTTATGAGCCTCGATGAGTATAGAGACAGTGCTGAAAAAGCATTTTTATGCTATGCATTATATGTACCAATAAAGATGGATGGCGCTAAAAAAGGGGGATATGTCACCTTCGGTTCCTATGAGCAGGATAATAAGGTGGAAAATGGAAAAGAAGACATTGAATGGCTGATATTGGACATTAGGGATGAAAAGATGCTTCTGATCAGTAAATATGCACTGGACTGCAAACCTTATCATGAAAATGACACTGATATTACATGGGAAAACAGTGATCTACGCAAATGGCTGAATGGGGAATTTGTAGACAATGCGTTTACAGATGTGGAACGCGCATGGATTTGCATCTCAAGTATACCGGCCAGTAATAACTCCACTTACAGAACAAATGCGGGCAAAGGAACACAGGATCAAGTATTTTTGTTGAATATTTCGCAGGTGAAAAAATACTTTAAGTCTAATGATGCAAGAAAATGTCAGCCAACAGCCTATGCCGTTGCAGAAGGGGCGACAGTGACCAGCTCTGCTAATTGCCACTGGTGGTTGCGTACTCCGGGCAGCGATCAGAGTCGTGCCTCAAGCATCACGAGCATTGGTATAGTTGACGATGTCGGAAGAAATATTACAAACGATGATTATGCCGTTCGGCCCGTACTGTGGATTGATTTGAGTATTGATGCACACTGATTCGGCTGTATGGCAGATCAATAGTTCTAAGCCTGTGCTAAAAATGTACTTGCGAAAAATTGCTCGATGGAGGAATATATGAAGGCTGAAGTAATTGTCAACAAAAACTATACCATCGGAGAAATTGATAAAAGACTGTATGGTTCTTTTATAGAGCATCTCGGAAGGGCTGTTTACAGCGGTATTTATGAACCCGGTCATCCGGAAGCGGATGATCAGGGATTCCGGCGCGATGTGCTGGAAATGATAAAAAAGATCGATGTTCCGATCGTGCGTTATCCGGGCGGAAACTTTGTTTCCGGCTACAACTGGGAGGATGGCACGGGACCTAAGGAAAAACGTCCGCGCAGGCTGGAACTTGCATGGCAGGTGACGGAAACCAATGAGGTCGGCATTGACGAATTCCAGGAATGGGCAAAGCGTGCGAATTCCGAAGTGATGATGGCGGTCAATCTCGGTACGCGAGGTGCGGATGAAGCCAGAAATCTTTTGGAATACTGCAATCTGGATACGGATACCTATTATGCCAATCTCAGGCGGCAAAACGGATTTGACAAGCCCTTTGGCATCAAAACATGGTGTCTCGGCAATGAAATGTACGGAAACTGGCAGATGGGGCATAAGACCGCCGAGGAATATGGTCGCCTTGCAGCCGAAACTGCCAATATGATGAAAATGGCGGATCCGAATATTGAGCTTATCGCTTGCGGAGCTACCGGTTCGGATGATTGGGAGCTGACGGTACTTAATCATGTGTATGATTATGTGGATTATCTCTCGCTGCATACCTATTACGGGAAACAGTCTCATGTAGATACTCCGTATTTCATTGGTCAGTCTGTTCAGATGGACGCGTTCATCAAGGGCGTTGCGGCAATGTGCGATGCGGTGAAGACCATAAAACATTCGCGGAAAACGATCAATCTTGCGTTTGACGAATGGAATGTATGGTATCATAGCCTTGGTGCACCGTATGAAAAGTGGTCTGTTGCACCCAGACAGCTGGAGGACATCTATAACTTTGAGGATGCTCTTCTTGCCGGCTGTATGCTGATAACGCTGCAGAATAACTGCGACAGGGTCAAGATGGCATGCCTTGCGCAGCTTGTGAATGTAATTGCACCGATTATGACGCAGCCGGGCGGTAAGGTATGGGCGCAGACGATTTTCTACCCGTATATGTACGGTTCCATGCGCGGCAGAGGCAGCGCGATGCGTGCAATCGTAAAGTGCGGAAGCTACGAAAAATCCTATGCAAAGGAAATTCCGTATCTGGAAACTTCTGTTATCCACAATGAAGAAAAGCGTGAACTGGTGGTATTCGCCGTCAACCGCTCGATGGAAGAGGATATGGAGGTAGACCTCTGGTTTGAAAACTTCGGAGACTGCGTGGCTTCCGAGCACATCCAGCTGTACTGCGATGATATGCTTGCAGTCAATACGGAGGAAGAGGAGAAGGTTGCTCCGATAACCGTAGATGTGGAAAATACTTCCGGAACGAAGCACACGGTTACGCTGAAAAAGCATTCCTGGAACATGGTGGTTTACAAGTACTGAGATGAATAAAAAGAACACCGACAGATTCTTGCCGTGAATCTGCCGGTGTTCTTTGGTTATAAAGGCTAACTTTCAAAGTGTTTGCGAAGCGGTAATCCGTCGCGGAATTCGAATGTGCGGTGGAAAAGCACGTCCATTCTGCCGATGAGCCATCCGTTTACTACTGCGCAGACAATGGTTCCCCAGTTCACGCCGAGCAAGTCGCTTATTCCCCAGAATGCGAGGGAGAGAAGAATTGCTATTAGGCAGCTGGTGCAGTCATAAATCGTTTTGAACTTGCTCAGAGGCATGCGGAGTTTTTCGGAAATTTCTTTTACAAAGAGTTCGTATGCTTCGGGAGAAATATAGGTGTTGAACAAAAGAGCTACACCTGCGGTGCACAGCAGAAGGCCGAATACATAGCAGAAAACACGGAAAATGATAGAGGTGAACGGGAGAAAAGAAACTGCCAATACAGCGCCGTCAAGAAGAAATCCGTACAAAACGGCGGTCACAAAGGAAAAAAGATAGCTTTTTTTAAATCTGCGCTGAATGAGAGCCAGGGCAAGAATCAAAACAGACTGCAGCACATATTCCGCCATTCCGAAACTAAAAAACGGCAGATACTCCGATATTTTCAGATGCAGAACATAAGCGGGCGCTACAATCATTGACATGCCGAAATCTGCAAGCGCCATAAAAGCGGTTCCGATAGCGAGAATTGCAATTCCAATAGCATAGGCTGCTTCGGTAAAGAAGGTTTTTTTCATCTCTGAAACTCCTTTTTTGCGTAAATATCGCCTGAGCGAAGGGGATAAAATGTATGCGCGACAAGCGCATACATTCAGACCTCTGACAAACCCTGCAAATGCAAAAATCCTTACGAATGGAAGGAAAGACGTAAGGATTTTTGCTTGCTGTGTCAGCAGCACTTGCAGGCTGCG
>SVHC01000067.1 GCA_015056055.1 Clostridiales bacterium
TCATAGCCAGAAGAACCTTCAGGCGGAACTTGATCATGCTTTTCGCCTCCTTCAGAGCTTCATTTTAGCACAATTCGGCCCGTGTTGCAATACGAAAAACGTATCAATTATTCTATTTTCTTAGAAAATTATTGGATTTTCGTCTAATTTTATACGATTTCCTATTGACATTATACGAATATCGTAGTATAATACTTAATGTAATCAAGGCTACGGCCTACAAAAACAAGGAGGAACACAAAATGTCTAACCCCAACATGGAATCTATCGTCAAGGAACTGCTGGAGCTGAAGCGCATGAAGGAGGAGTTGGAAGCCGAAATCACCGCCATGGAAGATGAGATCAAGAAGGTCATGGGCGACGAAGAACTCCTCACCGCTGGCGCGTTCAAGGTCTCTTGGAAGAACTTTATCAGCAGCCGAGTCGATACCACTGCCCTCAAGAAGGCCATGCCGGAGATCGCCGAACAGTTCACCAAGCAGACCAAGTCCCGTCGATTCGCGATAAACTAAAAGCCGGAACACCTACCACAGCATTCCGGCAAACGCCCCACAGAATCTGCTACAAAACCGGGGAGCAAGGATATTCTACCACAATTCCTTGCTCCCCTCAAGAGAAAAGGAGCAAGAACATGGATATTTACGCTGAAGTCACCGCCCGAATCATTGACCAGATGGAAAACGGTATCATCCCTTGGGAAAAGCCTTGGATCGCTTGCGGAAAGGCCGTAAGCCACGCGACCGGCAAGGCGTACAGCCTCCTCAATCAGATGCTCTTGGGCCGTCCCGGCGAATACCTCACCTTCAAGCAGTGCCAAGAGGCTGGCGGACGCGTCCGCAAGGGCGAGAAGTCCCATATGGTCGTCTTTTGGAAGTGGATCGAAACCGAAGACGAAGAGACAGGCGAAAAGAAGGAAGTTCCCTTCCTGCGCTATTACAACGTGTTCCATATTGACCAGTGTGAAGGCGTAACTGCCAAGCATACCCACGAAGTTCGCTTCCCGGACGGCGCAGAAACGCTGGACGCAGCCCAAGAGATCGTATATGACTACCTTGGTCGCGAAGGTGTGAAGCTCTCCCATAGCGAAGGCGACAGGGCCTTCTACCGTCCGGCAACCGACGAAGTTGTCCTCCCGATCCGCAAGCAGTTCGTCAGCACCGCAGAGTATTACAGCACCGTGTTCCATGAACTGACCCACAGCACAGGCCATCCCTCCCGGCTGAATCGACTGAATCGTCCTTCCTTCTTCGGTACAGAGGATTACAGCAAGGAAGAACTTGTCGCCGAGATTGGAGCTGCTGCCCTTGTCAATCATGTCGGTCTGGAAACCTCCCACAGTCTCCGCAATAGCGCGGCATATGTGCAGAACTGGCTGCAAGTGTTGAAGGACGATAAGCGGTTTATCGTCTCCGCTGCTGGCAAGGCCGAGAAGGCAGTGAACCTGATTCTGGGGAGCGCGGACTGACGTCCGCCTCCCCTCATATGGGAGGGAAGCACGATGCAACTGGAAGACGATTTCATGTGGATCGCCGGGAACGCCTTCAGCGAAATGCGCCTCTTGGTCGAAGGCGCGATCACACTCTTCGAAGATGACGCTGGATGCCTCTGCAGACTGGCACGGGACGAAGGAGCGCACGAAGCCAACAGAGCGCTTAATGATATCGGCACGGCCTTATATGCCTTCAGGACGCATATCAAATCGTTGCAGGAGGCGCACCACAAAGCTGCGCTCCAAGAGCCCGTTGGACGCGCAAAGGCTGACAAAGAAAACATGTGTTAAACTATACAACCACAAGAGGGCTGGATCGCCGTCAAATAGGGCCGAAATCCGTAAACAAAACCGGTAAACGAAACGAAATCCGGCGATCCACCCTTTTGTTGACAGAAGGAGCAGAAACAATGAAAACATATGGCTATGCAAGATGCAGCACCAATGAGGATAAACAGGATATCAACCGCCAGATCCGCGAGCTGAAAGCCGCAGGGGCAGACGAAGTGATCTTCGAATATGAACACGGCGACGCCAAGGTGAAAAAGAACCTCTATATGCTCTTGGAAATGGCTGCAAGTGGGGACACGATCATCACGATGGAAGTCAGCCGTTTGAGCCGCAGCACCCAGCAGCTCTGTGAGATACTGGATATCGTGAAAAACAAGCACCTTCGGCTGGTGATCGTGGGCAGCATCACGGTGGATTGCCGGAAGGGCAAGATCGATCCCATGAGCCAGGCATTCATCCAGATGAGTGGCGTTTTTGCGGAACTGGAGCTGTCCATGATCCGTGACAGAGTCCGCAGCGGAATGGAGAACGCGAAGGCCAAGGGCAAGAAAGTCGGCAGACCGCAGACTACGAAGGACAACATTCCGCCGATTTTCTATAAGCACTATCCGGCGTTCGTCGCCGGGACGCTCAATATATCGGAGTTCGCGAGGTTGTGTGGGATGAGTAGGCCGACGGTGTATAAGTACCTCAAACTCCTATAAGCCTTACTCTTCTTCCGGGTAAAACCTTCATGCTTATTCCCGTTTTTGACTTTCCACCCAATCTATGGTATACTGTAATCACTCCTCATGTAGGTGAGGAGGCGAAGGATTGTTGTCAAGCGGTTGGCGAAGATTTCCATGAAGAGATCCTGCCACGCCTGGGTAACGTGATCTGTGGCCAGCTGCAAAGCCGCCAAGATTATAAAGCACAGAAGCAAGACAATGACCTCCCGTTCAATTATACCATAATTGGACATTGCTCATTTGGATAGCTGGTTTACACGCAAGGATCATCGCACAGAGGTCACTGTGTGACTCAACCACGTTTTCAAGTTTACCCGTCGGCTAAGGAATGCTATCCTCCATGCCGGCGGGTATAGCGCTTTTGGCGGAAGGAGCATACATATGACCATCGCTGAATGGCAAGAGCAACAGAAATCGCGGCAGGGGTATTACGCTCATTTTGATGTGCGACTGCCTCTTATGAATTGTTTTGAGGATATTACTTCACCTCAATATGTCAAAACCCACGGGTTTTTTCCGTTCATTCACTACACGAAAAGCATTCGAAGAGTGAAGAATGGGCAGAAATTGGAATCGAAAAAGCGCGAGATTTTTTATGCTGCGCATAAGGACAGTTGGATTTATCGTTATTATGCTTTCCGTCTCAATGAAGCATATAATGCCAGAGTACTGAAGGATGGAATTGATTATGTAGCTGTTGCCTATCGGAATAACCATCCCGGCAAGAGCAATGTTCATTTCTCTTTTCAGGCCCTCAATTTCATAAGGAAGTGCCAATCATGTTTCATCATGATTGGTGATTTTACAAGCTTCTTTGATAATCTCAATCATTCTTATCTGAAAGAGCGCCTTTGCGATTTGCTGTCTGTTTCACAGCTTCCTGAAGATTACTATGCTGTGTATAAGAATATTACGCGCTTTTCGTATGTGGACATAAATGATCTGCTTGATTTTCATCACCTTGAGCGTACAGAAAAAGGCAAAAAAGCGCTGAATGAAAAAAGGCAAGCAGTCACCCCGCAGCAGTTGCATCAGAATAAAGGGTGGATTAAGAAGAATCCTAATGCAGTTGAATGCAAAGGTGTTCCTCAAGGTTCTCCTATAAGCGCTGTACTGGCCAATATCTATATGCTGAAAGCAGACAAGGAAATTTACGATTACGCATTGGCTCGAAATGGTTTCTATATGCGGTATAGTGACGATTTTATCTTGGTAATTCCTGATGCGTCGCCTGAAGAATTCCGCTCTCACTTCGATGCTGTACAGGGTTTCATCAGTGCAGCAGGAGGTATAGAATTAAGGGAAGATAAGACAAAATTCTTCCATTACAAAAATCAGAAGCTGATGAGCTGCACAAACACTGTTGATAAGCAGCAGGAAAACGGCAAGAATATATTGGAGTTTTTGGGCTTCGCTTTCGACGGAATCCATATCCGCCTTCGTGACAAGACTATCTCCAAATACTATAACCGAGCATATCGAAAAGCACGTACCATTGCCAAAAACGATGGCTTGACTTCAAAAGGTACTCGTGCAAGCGGTTCTAAGCTGTACAAACGTTATAGCATGAAAGGAAGTGTATATTTCAGAAAAGAACAGCGAATACCAATTCATGAATCTTATGGAGAACGCAATTTTCTCGACTATGTCCATGGCGCCAAGAAAGTGATGCAGGACGATTTGGAGGATTGTATCACATCGCGGCACATGGGAAAGATCAAGAAAAGAATCTTCAAGAAGGGTAAAGAGCAATGAGAATGCCTGCTGCATACGGTGCTGCAGGCACATATCCATAATGCAATAACGTTTTTCTCTTGCATCCCCACAGATAATTACATAATAAAGAGGAGTTGAGTAGATGGAACATATTCTTTCTGTTGTAATTGCCGTTGTAAGTGGTGTTGCGGTATTCCTCATTGGCGAGTTGATGCAACTATATTTTCTTGAACCACAGCATAAATACAAAGAATTGAAAAGCAGGGTAGCATACGCTCTTTCGTATTATGGGAATCTGTATACCAATGTTATAGACCTTGCAGATGGACATCAAAAGCAGATTGATGAATATAAATGTGCATCAGATGAACTGCGAAAACTTGCATGCGAACTAAGCGCATTTGCAGAATTGCGATATTGGTACAACTTTGGGATTTCGAATGTCAAGACTATCAATGAAGCTTCTGGAAATCTGTTTGCACTTTCAAATAGCTTTTTCTGCCCGTATAATACACATCAATTTCATGAGCAAAGTGTACGAAATCATGATGTGGCTAAGGAAATACGTAAGTTGCTGAGGCTAAAAAGTGCTGCTTTAGACAAATAAGATGCGCGTCAGCTTGCTAAAAAGATAATAGCGTGAGGTATCACGGTTAATTCAAATGACACGAATATAAAAGGGGAACTTGCAATAATGTGAGTTCCTCTTTTTCTGCACATTTTCGCCTTCAAAATATGCAGATAAATCAAAAAAGATGCAAATAACTGTTCTGTCAATGAAACCGCTCCCCAGCCTTTACATAATCACTCAATCCCTTGTTATTCAGTCACCCCCTTTGCTATAATTGATCCGTCAAGATCCAACCCACACCGCAGACATGACAGAAAGGAGCGACAACATGTCTGCGAAGAAATCCAAGAGCAAGAAAACCACCAAACGAAGCAACAATGATGGCTGCATCCGCCGCCGATCCGACGGACGATGGGAGGCTATCTACACAGTTCGCTACGATTCAAACGACCAGCCAGTCCGGCGTTCGGTTTACGGCAAGACGCGCGGAGAAGTCACGCTGAAGCTTCGCGAGATCCTCCAGCAAATCGCCATGGAAGAGTATGTCCCTCCCAAGCGCATCACTGTTGGAGAGTGGATGGACGAATGGTGGCGCATTTACTGCCTTCCGTCGAAGAAGATTTCCACCTGTACAGGATACGAATCCACAATCATCTGGCACATCAAGCCGCATCTGGGAAAAGTTTCCCTCCAGGAGTTAAAACCCATGCAGGTTCAGGCGATGATCAACCAACTGGTGAAGGAAGGCAAGGCCCCTTCGACGATCCGAAAGGCGCAAGCCCTGCTGCACTGCGCGCTGGAACAGGCCATCGTCAATGGGATGCTGATTCATAATCCTGCAGAGCGCACGATCCTGCCCAGAATGGAGCGCAAGGAGATCCAGTTCCTCACGCTAGAAGAGCAGCGGCGATTCATTGCCGCCTTGACCGACAACACGCCTGGACGCGCCCTGTATTTCATCCTGGGAACAGGTCTTCGCGCAGCGGAATTGACAGGCTTGCGCTGGTCTGACATCAAGGACAACCATTTCACCGTCGCTCAGACCATCCGCAGGAACAGAGACTTCAGCGACAATGCAGAGTGCAAAACTTTCCTGGAAACCAGCACGCCGAAAACCAGGGCAGGACGCAGAATGATCCCTCTTCCGCCGAAAATGAAAGAGCTGCTCGCAGCACAACGCCGAGAGCAGCTGGAAATGCGGTTGGCAGCAGGGCCAGAGTGGACGAATAACGATCTGGTCTTCTGCACGGAGTTCGGAACGCCCTTCGAAGGCAGGAACATGACAAGGTCTTTGCATCAAACACTGCGCAGAGCAGGGCTTCCGCTGCGAGGCGTCCATGCGCTGCGGCATACCTTCGCAACCAGGGCAATGGAGTCAGGCATGGACTTGCGAACCCTGTCGGAAATCCTTGGTCACTCCCAGGTTGCGCTGACTTTGCAGCTCTATGCGCACTCGACGATGGAAACGAAGCGCGATGTCATGGAAAAGATGGATGTTTTCCTTTGAATTGTGGTCAAAATTGTGGTCAAAACGTTTACATCGTTTA
>SVHC01000068.1 GCA_015056055.1 Clostridiales bacterium
GAATTTTTTCGAAGGAGAGCCAGCGAACCGAAGAAAAAATCGCTACATTGCAGATTTCACGCCCGAAATCTTTATGATTTCAGTGAAATCTGGTGAGGGTGGCAGTGGCGGGGGAGCTTGCTTCCCCTCCACAAGTCTGGCAAAAATACTTTTTTGACAGACTGGGCAGTGCTGTTGAAAAAACGGCGCTGCCTTTTTGTACCCGAAAGTGTAAGGTGCAGGGGAGTCTGCCTGTGAAACTACACACCGGAACGTGTGTGCATAAACGTGAAACAGCGCTTGTGGATAGATAGGACACAAATGCATAAATATACGAAATATATACGAAATATATTTGCAATGAAATTGTGGATAAGTGGGCTATAAAGCACATAATTTGCAAAAAATCAAGCCCCTCAACACCGCTTCAGAGTAAGTATACGGTAAAAAGTTGAAGAAAATATGGCATAAGCGACCGGAGTCTGCAAAAATATCCGGAATAGGACTGTATACCTGTGGATAACTTCATGAATACCACAACTCACAATTCGCACAGGTTGTGGATAAGTCGGATAAATCCTGTGATTTCAAGGGTTTTTCTGTGGATAACGTTGTTGATAATGTGGATAATTCCGGTGGAAAACTCTGTTTTGCATATACAGGCATGCATATGAATAGTGAATGTTTACTTCACAAATCAAAACAGCGCGCGTTTTTTCGTTGCGAAACGCAAATGTTTCTGGTATAATATATGATATTAGGTGACACAGCGAATTTTTTTGGAGGCGGAAAGCATGGGAAAAATTATAAATGTATTGGGTTTTGACTTTGGCGCATCCAGCGGCCGCGCAATGCTGGGCCGACTTGAAAACGGTAAAATCGAGCTGAATGAAGTGCATCGCTTTTCCAACGATCCGGTAATTTTGAACGGCCGATTCGTATGGGATGTACCGAGGCTGTTTTTCGAGATGAAGCAGGCTCTGGTAAAGATCGCCAATATGGGCGTAAAGCTGGATGCAATCGGCGTGGATACCTGGGGCGTTGATTTCGGCCTGATCGATAAAAACGGCAATCTCGTATCCCTGCCCGTACACTACCGCGACCACCATACCGACGGGATGATGGAAAAGGCATTTGAAATCCTCCCGAAGAAGGATATTTTCGAAAGAACCGGTCTTGCATTTTTGCAGTTCAATACGCTTTATCAGCTGCTGGCTCTGAAGAATGATCCGGCAATGCAGATTGCGGACAAGATGGCTCTGATGCCTGACCTTCTGATGTATCTGCTCACCGGCAAGCTGGCAACGGAATATACCATTGCCTCCACCAGCCAGCTCATCGACCCCGTTACCCGCGACTGGGCATGGGACCTCATCCGCAAGTTCGAACTGCCCGAGCACATCTTCACCGAGATTCAGCCCGCAGGTACCGTGCGCGGCACGCTGCTGAAGGAAATCGCGGATGAAACCGGCGTGGGCGAAGTTCCCGTCATTGCAATCGGCACGCATGATACGGCTTCCGCCGTTGCCT
Organism: Clostridiales bacterium; assembly: GCA_015056055.1. Classification (GTDB taxonomy): domain Bacteria; phylum Bacillota; class Clostridia; order Christensenellales; family Aristaeellaceae; genus Alectryocaccomicrobium. Next base: position 1,510 of record SVHC01000068.1, read on the forward strand.
CTGTGCCCGCGCAGAAGGAAAAGTTTGCCTATATCAGCTCCGGTACCTGGTCTCTGCTCGGAGCCGAAACGGATAAGCCCATGATCGGCGATGCTGTCGTAAAGTACAACTACACCAACGAGGGCGGTGTTTGCGGCAAGACCCGTCTTCTGTCCAACATCATGGGTCTGTGGATCATTCAGGAATGCCGCCGTGAATGGGAGCGCAAGGGCGCGAAGGTTGATTTTGCCGAACTCGTCGTGATGGCGGAAGAAGCCGAGCCGTTCCGTTCCATCATCGATGTTGATGATCCGCGCTTTATGCCCACCGGCGATATGCTGGGCCGCATTCAGAATTACTGCCGCGAAACCAACCAGCCCGTTCCGGAAACGATGGGCCAGTTCAGCCGCCTGATTTACGAAAGCCTCGCTCTCAAGTATCGCCTGTGCATTGAGCGTCTTGAAAACGAGATTCTGGGCAATCCTATCGATGTGCTGCACATCGTCGGCGGCGGCAGCAAGAACAAGATGCTCAATCAGTTCACCGCAAACGCAATCGGTCGTCCGGTAATTGCAGGCCCGTCCGAGGGTACCGTTATCGGCAACCTGCTCATGCAGGCTATGGCGCTGGGCGAGTTCGAAAATCTTGCCGAGCTGCGCGTATGCGTGTCGGATTCCTTCCCGACCGACGTATTCGAGCCGCAGGGCGAAACCGCGCAGTGGGATGCCGCATATGAGCGCCTGATTGCGCTGAGCAAGTAATATGCTGAGGGATTTGCCGGGTTCGCTGCAATTGGCCTATCTGGGAGATACGCTGTACGATCTTTATGTGCGCGAACGCCTTGTGCGTGAAGGCGGGCGGGTGGATGATCTTCACCGCGCCGCCGTGCGCTACGTGCGCGCCAGTGCGCAGAGTGCGGCGCTGGAGCGGATAGAGCCGATGCTTACGGAAGAAGAAGCAGGGGTTGTGCGCCGGGCGCGGAACGCGCGCCAGACGCCGCCGAGAAATGCCGATATACACGATTATCACCGGGCTACCGCGCTGGAAGCGCTTTTGGGCGCACTGTATCTGTCCGGCGAAACGGAGAGGCTCCGGGAACTCATGGAGGTTGCAATAGGAAACTGTGAAATACACGGATGAAGTACGACGCGACAGACGTCCTACGGCTCAGCAGGATGAAGTACGACGCGACAGACGTCCTGCGGCTCAACAGGACGAAGTGCGCCGCGACAGGCGCCCCCCGGTTCCGCCGGAGGAAATGCCCGAAAACCTGATCGTGGGTCGCAATCCGATCCGCGAAGCGATCCGGGCGGGAAGACCGCTGGAAAAGCTGCTGGTTGCCAAGGGTGACCTCAGCGGCGCGGCAAAGGATATTGTGCGCATGGCGCGCGATGCAGGCATCGTGGTGCAGGAAGTGGAACGCGCAAGGATGGACAGCGTCTATCCCAGCCATCAGGGCCTTCTGGCCTATACTTCCGCCGCTGCCTATTCGACGGTTGAAGAAATGCTCAAAGCCGCGGAAGATGCCGGCGAACCGCCGTTCCTGGTGGCGCTTGACGGCGTGACCGACCCGCACAATCTGGGCGCGGTGATCCGTTCTGCTGCGCTGTTCGGCGCGCATGGCGTGATCATTCCGCAGCGGCGCGCAGCAGGCCTTTCTCCCGCATGCGAAAAGGCTGCAGCGGGTGCGCTGGCATATGCAAAGGTGGCGCGCGTTGTCAATATGACTCGCACGCTGGAAGAACTCAAGGAAAAGGGCGTCTGGCTGGCAGCGGCTGACGCCGGCGGAGAAGCTTTTTCCTCCGCAAAGCTGGACGGAGCAATCTGCCTGGTAATCGGCGCGGAGGGCGAGGGAATTTCCCGTCTGGTAAGGGAAACGTGTGATTTTGTTGTTTCCATTCCGACTACGGGCGTGATCGATTCGCTGAATGCTTCCGTTGCGGCAGGCATCCTGATGTGCGCAGTGCACGAGGGGCGTGCAAAATCGTGAAAAAACAGCGCCTCTTGCTGGTAGACGGGTATAATGTGCTCAACGCCTGGAAAGGGATCCTTTCGGGACGGTCGCTTGCGGATGCACGCGATCAACTGGTCGCCAGGCTGCACGATTATGCCGGCACTACCGGGCAGAAGGTTATTGTCGTTTTCGATGCGTGGCAGTCGGACCGGCCGATGCGCTCGATCGAGGAAAACGGTCAGATCACCGTGGTGTTCACGCAGCAGAAGGAAACGGCAGACCACTATATTGAGCGCGTCTGCGACGAGCTTTCCGAACGCGTGCGTGCAGGGCATACGATTCTGCGCGTGGCCACGTCGGACGGCGTAGAGCAAACGATCATCATGGGGCGCGGGGCGCAGCGCGTTTCGGCACGCGAGCTGCTTTACGAACTGGAAGGGGCAAGAGGGGCGCGCAAGGCGCTGTCCCAGCCCGGAAAAAAGAAAAGTTCGCTGATGGACAGACTGCCTGAGGACGTAAGGCAGAAATTGGAACAAATGCGCCGCGGCGAATGACGGAGGATGTAATTCTGTGACCAACAAACGCTATGCAGAAATGGCGGATGAGCAGATTGCCAAACTGGCACAGGACGGCGAAGAGACTGCCCTGGTGTTTCTGCTGAACAAGTACAAAAACTTTGTGCGCTCCAAGGCGCGCAGCTATTTCCTGATCGGCGCGGATCACGAGGACATCGTGCAGGAAGGCATGATCGGCCTGTTCAAGTCCATACGCGATTTCAGGGAAGATAAGCTTGCGTCCTTCCGGGCGTTTGCGGAGCTTTGCATTACCCGCCAGATCATCACAGCCATCAAAACGGCGACGCGACAGAAGCACATTCCGCTCAATTCGTACGTTTCGCTGAACAAACCCATTTACGACGAGGAATCCGACCGCACGCTTTTGGATGTTGTGGTCACGGAAGGCGAACTTGCCAATCCCGAGGAGCTTCTGATCAATCGCGAGGATATGTCGCTGATTGAGTCCCAGATTGCGCAGTCGCTTTCGCCTTTGGAAAGGCAGGTTCTGGCAAAGTATCTGGAAGGCAAAAGCTATCAGGAAATCAGCCAGGAAATGGACTGCCAGATCAAAAGCGTGGACAATGCGCTTCAGCGTGTGAAACGCAAACTTTCCAAGATTATGGAGCCCTGAAAAAGCGCACCGCGCGAAAGATTAACAGGGTTCTAATGCAAGTATCGGTTGACAAAAGGCAAATCCGTGTTACAATATTTTCTGTATGAGAATGTATGATGTGGGGCCGCGCGGGTGTAGCTCAATGGTAGAGCTCCAGCTTCCCAAGCTGGCCACGTGGGTTCGATTCCCATCACCCGCTCCATACAGAATATTACGATAATTTCTCAGGAGGGAAAACGCAAATGGCAAAGAGCAAATTTGAGCGCAGCAAGCCGCACGTAAACGTTGGTACCATCGGTCACGTTGACCATGGTAAGACCACCCTGACCGCCGCTATCACCATGGTACTGGCCAGCTACGGCAATGCCGAGGCAATGCGCTATGACCAGATCGATAAGGCTCCGGAAGAGAAGGCACGCGGTATCACGATCAACACCGCACACGTTGAGTACCAGACCGACAACCGTCACTACGCACACGTAGACTGCCCCGGCCACGCTGACTATGTTAAGAACATGATCACCGGTGCTGCACAGATGGACGGCGCTATCCTGGTAGTATCCGCAGCTGACGGCCCGATGCCCCAGACCCGTGAGCACATCCTGCTTGCACATCAGGTTGGTGTAGGCTACATCATCGTATTCCTGAACAAGTGCGACATGGTTGATGACGAAGAGCTCCTCGAGCTGGTCGAAATGGAAGTACGCGAACTCCTCAGCGAGTACGGCTTCCCGGGCGACGATATTCCGATCATCAAGGGCAGCGCCCTGCAGGCACTCGAGTACGTTGCAAACGGCGGCAGCGATGTAGCCAATGCAGCACAGTGCAAGTGCATCTTCGAACTGATGGAAGCAGTCGACAGCTACGTTCCGGATCCGGAGCGCGAGACCGACAAGCCCTTCCTGATGCCTGTTGAAGACGTATTCACCATCACCGGCCGTGGTACCGTTGCTACCGGTCGTGTAGAGCGCGGCGTGATCAAGATGGGCGACCAGGTTGAAATCGTTGGCCTGAGCGAGTCCAGCCGTTCCACCGTAGTTACCGGCGTTGAAATGTTCCGTAAGCTCCTCGACTTTGCTGAGGCAGGCGACAACGTAGGTCTGCTGCTCCGCGGCGTACAGCGCAGCGAAATCGAGCGTGGTCAGGTTCTGGCCAAGCCCGGCAGCATCAAGCCCCACACCCACTTCGTTGGCCAGGTTTACGTTCTGACCAAGGAAGAAGGCGGCCGTCACACCCCGTTCTTCAACGGCTATCGTCCGCAGTTCTACTTCCGTACCACCGACGTTACCGGCTCCATCAAGCTGCCGGAAGGCGTTGAAATGGTTATGCCCGGTGACAACATCGAGATGGAGATCAACCTGATCACCCCCATCGCAGCTGAAGAAGGCCTCCGCTTCGCTATCCGTGAAGGCGGCCGTACCGTAGGCTCCGGCGTTATCATCAAGGTTATCGCATAATAGCCTTT
>SVHC01000069.1 GCA_015056055.1 Clostridiales bacterium
CGGAAATCGCCGAAATATTGGGATGACCCACGTTATAGTCATCCAGACCCGCGATATACAGCGCATCTTCACCGATTGCAATTTTCGCGACCTGATTTTGCAGCAGCATGATTCCGCCCAGCTGCATTTCCTCGCGCAGACCCGAAACGTCAATATCGTGATTGCCGTAAACCCCGAATTTGCCCATCGGAGCCGAAAAATCCGAAAGCCCGGCGAAAAATTCGATTCGCCGCGTTTCCATGGCACTCTTCGCATCGTAACCGTTTTTTGTTTCGGAAATGCTTGGGCTTGCATAGTCTCCGCCAAGAAGGAGTATATCCGCGCCCAGCGTTTCAAGCGATTCCATCATGTCCAGCGCGCGCTCCGGCGTATGGGCACCCATAAGGTGAATATCCGAAATAAAAAGCGCCGTAGTTCCGTCAAACGCCGCCGGTAAATCCCGGAGATATACTTCCTCGTATTTCACAACGACAACACCGGCATTGATATGAGCACCAAGAATACATCCAAGGATGCCAAGTACCACAATAGCGGCAAAAACCGCCTTTATCCTGCCGCCCATTTTCCCGGGGCGGGGAGTTTTCTTTTTTACCTTCCGCGCCGGTTTCTTTGCGGCACCGGGGTCTTTTTGTTTTGCCACGTTTTTTGTCATGCTTCATCCTTTCAAAAGGCATTGTTTCACGTGAAACAAACCGAAAAACAGGGAAGAAACCGTTCCCGCATTTTCCGCAGACAAAATTTCGTCTGCAAATTTTTATTTGAAACTTTGCAAACTATTGCAGAAATCTCTGCCTTCTATTATAATAGGAATAGCGCCATCGTTCAAGTCGATAGAAAGAAAGATTTTATGTCGACGCAAAGAAAGATTCAATCTTCGAGGGTGCCTTTAATACAGGAGGAAAAAATGGAAAAACGAACGTCTCCGACTTCCTGGGCGGTCGTTCTTCTGATTGTGCTGGTCTGCGTCGGCATAGCGGCGATTGGTTCGTATCTGATTACGCATGCGGGCCGCACATCTGCAGGAACCTGCACACCCACGAACGTGCGCGTCGACAGCGACGTACGCATTCTGGGGGAAGGTATTGTTTACTATGACGGCGCCATGATTGGCGCTCTGGATAAAAACGGCGTGGTAAAATGGAACTATTCGGCGGGTATCAACGCCGAATATAACGTAGGTCCCGGCGGCATCGCCACCTGGACAACTTCCTCGCTCTCATTCATCAATAAGTACACGGGTGATACGCTGTATTCCAGCGTCACAACGATGCCTGTTCTCAGCGCCGTGGTCGGTCCGCAGTACGCCGCCGTCATGCTCGGCTCGGAAAGCGCCGCGCAGATGCGCATCTACGAACTCACCGGCCGCGAAATCGATCAGATCGATCTTTCCGGCAAAACCGTGCTGGATTACGGTTTCTTCTCCAACGGAGCTCTTCTGTGGGTAATGGCGCTGGATACTTCCGGCAGCGTTCCCATGAGCACCATCACCACGTATCAGCCCGGTAAGAGCACACTCGGCTCCGTCACGGAAATCGAGGAGGTCCTTTACAGGACGCAGTTCCAGGATTCCCGCCTGAAGGCCATCGGTACCACGCACATCAAAACCTATGACTACACGGGTACCGAGATACAAAGCGAGCGCAAGCTGATCTATGGTTGGTATGTGCAGGCTGTGGAAGAAAATGTCGCTGATCCGCTGATGGCGCTGGTTCCGGTTGCTCAGGCGGAGGCGCTTGCCGAAATCCGCGATGTGAAGCTCGTGCGGGGGAATACCGAGCGCGTGGTCAGAATGCCGTTCCCGTGCGATGCAGTATTCTGTCAGGACGATACGCTTTACGGTTTTGCCGACAGCGCCGTTATGATTTGCCCGCCCGGCAGCACGATCGTTTCTGCGTATCAGCTGCCCATCCATATCGACCGCGTAATCGGCGTAACCGATTCCAAAATCGCGGTAATTGAATCCGGCAGCGTTGTCTATTACGTCACTTTACCATAAGTTAAGAGGGGGACATTTCATGAACATTATCGACATCGTCATTCTCGTGGTCTTCGGCGTCTGCCTGATCTCCGGCATGTACAAGGGATTCATTTCTTCGGGTATGGTCATCCTTGGCTTCATTGCTGCGTGGTTTGGCGCACAGGCAACCTACACCATGCTCTCGGAAGCCATTCTGTCCAACTCTTCGCTTATGAATGTGCTTTCAAATTACCTTGAGGCAGGGGAGTTCCTCGGAAACGCTCAGTTGGCCGGCGCCACCGTTACCGAAGCACTCGCTGCATCGAACACCATCCTTTCCAATGCCGTAGCTGCCGTCAGCGAAAAGCTTCCCTTCCTGGCCGACGCTTTTGCGCAGAATGTTCAGCTTCAGGCGTTTGAATCCATCGGCATTTCCACTCTGGCACAGTATCTGGATCAGACCATCTGGGTTGCCGTGTTCCAGCTTGTAAGCTTCATCGTGATGTTCTTCGTATTCTATGCACTGTCCGTTCTGGTAATCAACCTGCTCAGCCGCGTATTCCGCTTCCCGGTTCTGCGCGGACTGGACAGCCTCGCAGGCGGCGTGTTCGGCCTGATTCGCGGCTATCTGTTGGTTCTGCTGGTTATGGCAGTTATCCCCATGGTTCTCAACGTGGTGAATATTCCCGCCGTCACCGAAATGTACGAAAGCTCCTACCTCGTCAATCTGCTGGGTTCCTTCAAGATCTTCGATCTGGAAGCCTGGATCCGCAATCTGATGGTGTAAACAGCACGAAGCTCCCCGGCGTACCGGGGAGCTTCTTTTTTTATGGATTCCTGCGATATCATCAGCGCAAGAATTGATATTGAATTTTATAAAAAGGGAAGCATAGGGGGAAAGTATAAAAAAACGGACTTGCTTTCGCAAATCCGTTTGGCACCTCCATGGGGACTCGAACCCCAGTTTTCGCCGTGAGAGGGCGACGTCTTGACCGCTTGACCATGGAGGCATATTGGCAGCGGAACTAGGATTCGAACCTAGACAATACGAGTCAGAGTCGCAGGTGCTACCGTTACACCATTCCGCTACATCATTCGAAGCTTTCGCTCGACGACGGGATTTATTATAATACGCCAGGCACAAAATGTCAATAGTTTTTTTGAATTTTCTTTTGTTAATTAGAAATTAAGTGGCAGGTCTATTTTTCGCCCGTACCGTTTGTGCCATTGACACATTCTCCCCTGTGACGGTATAATTGAATCACCATCTTCAGCAAAGGAAGGGTATATCTATGAAGCTTCATATGATTGGAAACGCCCATCTGGACCCCGTATGGTTCTGGCAGTGGACGGAAGGATATCAGGAAGTCAAATCCACCTTTCGCTCCGCGCTTGACAGAATGAAGGAATACCCCGATTTTATTTTTACCTGCGCAGCCGCCTCCTATTATGAGTGGATCGAGCAGGACGAACCCGAAATGTTTGAGGAAATCCGTCAGCGCGTGGCGGAAGGTCGCTGGTGCATCGTAGGCGGCTGGTGGGTACAGCCCGACCTCAACGCCCCTGCAGGCGAATCCTTCGCGCGTCACGGTCTGATCAGCCAGCTCTTTTTCGAAAGCCGTTTCGGCAAAAAATGCAAAACCGGATATAACGTGGACGGTTTCGGCCAAAGCGCCATGCTGCCGCAGATCCACCGCCTCAGCGGCATGGATAACTATGTTTTCATGCGTCCCGGATTCCATGAAAAAGAGATTCCCTCCAATATCTTTGTATGGGAATCGCCTGACGGTTCCAGAGTAAAAACCTTCCGCATTCCTGTGGCATACTGCACATGGGAAAACGACCTGCGCCAGCGCATGATCGACTGCATGAACGAGCTTCCGAAGGACGCTCCCGACGCTATGGTTTACTATGGCGTGGGCAACCACGGCGGCGGTCCCACCAAGGTGCATATCGAATCCATTCTGCGCCTGAAGGACGAAATGAATGCGGAATTCTCTTCTCCCGATCGTTTCTTTGATACCTTGGACGCAGATACCCTGCCCGTGGTCAAGGGCGAACTCTTCCACCACGCCAGCGGCTGCTACAGCGCGCATTCCGGCGTGAAAAAGTGGAACCGTCTTGCCGAAAACGGTCTGCTCGCCGCCGAAAAATGGAACGTGCTTTCCGGCGAACTTTTCGGCCGCAAATATCCGGCAGAAAAACTCACGCAGGCATGGAAGCGCACCCTCTTTAACCAGTTCCACGATATCCTCGCAGGCACCAGTTCCGCCGTTGCGTACGAAGACGCGCGCAACCACATCGGCGAAGCTCTGAGCATCGCGCAGGAAACGGCCAATTCCGCCATGCAGACGCTCAGCTGGCGCATCAACGTGCCCTTTGAAGAGGATACTTTCCCGTTGGTCGTATTCAATCCTCATGCATTTGACGCTCGCATCCGCGTCGATATGGATCATACGCAGCTGCCGCGCCCGCTGTTTGACATGGACGGCAACTGCATCCCCTGCCAGCACGGCGTGGGCAACGTTCCCTCCGAAGGACGGGTAACCCTGCTTTTCGAAACGGATGTTCCGGCAATGGGTTACCGCCTGCTGACCTTCCGCAAAAATGCCGAAATTCCGGCGCAGCCTGAAATCGGCGATTCCATGATTCTGGAAAACGAATTCATCCGCGCCGAGATTTCGCCCGAAACCGGCTTTATCAAGAGCATTATCGACAAAGCCACCGGCACAGAAGCCCTTTCCGGCGAATCCTCCGTTCCGGTCGTTATCAACGACCCGAGCGACACTTGGTCCCACGGCGTAACGAAGTTCGATGAGGAAATCGGCCGCTTCACCCTGAAAAAGGTTGAACGCACCGAAAACGGCCCCGTCCGTTCCTCCATCTGTGCGGAATACGAATGGGGCAAGTCCACCATCATTCAGACCTTCTCCCTGTGGCATACCGGCGATCAGATCGAGGTCAAATTCGATGTGAACTGGCAGGAAGGCGATAAGATGCTCAAGCTGGAATACCTCGCAGCCGGCAGCACCGCTGAAACCTGCGCAGAAATCCCCTACGGAATGGCATCCCGCCCCACTGACGGCATCGAGTATCCCATGCAGAACTGGGTTCGCACCGGCGAAATCACCGTCATGAACGATGGCAAATTTGCCTATGACGCACTGGAAAACCGCCTGCGCCTAACCATTCTGCGTTCGCCGCGCTTTGCAAACCATTGTCCCATGGTCTGTAAGCCCGAAGACCGCTTCCCTTACACCGATCAGGGCTGGCAGACGATCAAATTCTCCATCTGCCCGCGCGCACTTGCTCCCATGGAGGCCTGCAAACGCGGCCTGATGCTCAATCAGCCGCCTTTCGTGCTGCGCGAAACCTTCCACGACGGTCCGCTGCCCGCACAGGCAGGATATGTCAAGGTTGACGGCGCCATCCTCACCGCCCTCAAGCGCGCAGAGGATGCAAGCGGCGATATCATCGTTCACCTCTACGAGGCAAATGGCGAAAAGGCCGAAGTCCGGCTCACGGTATTTGACCGCGAATTCTCTCTCAGCCTGAATCCCTTTGAAATCGCCGCTCTGCGCATTCCGAAAAACGGCGATGCGTACCGCGTGGACCTGCTGGAAGAAAAACTGTAACCACTTTAAAAGCCCTGACATCCCGGCATTGTGTTCAAAAAGACAGCAACCGAATATACACTTGCCGCCAGAGGGCTCCCTTGTGCAAAGGGAGCTGTCAGCAAAGCTGACTGAGAGATTGTTTTCGCTTGATTTTTTTGCTTTGTTACAATCCCTCCGTCACGGCGCTGCCGTGCCACCTCCCTTTACACAAGGGAGGCTTTTTTCTTCACCCGAAAGGATAGTACTATAAAAAGCCGACATGGAATAAAATCCATATCGGCTTTGATTGTCAAAAAACGCGAATATCGTTTAGCTAGAAAAGAAAAATTCAATCCGCAGCGGCGGCATGTACGGCGCGAGGAGCGAATTTTTTCGAAGGTGAGCCAGCGAACCGAAGAAAAAATCGCTACATTGCAGATTTCACGCCCGAAATCTTTATGATTTCAGTGAAATCTGG
>SVHC01000024.1 GCA_015056055.1 Clostridiales bacterium
CTAACTTCGTATCAAAGTTAGAGTCCAGAGGTGGTGGAGCATAGGGGATTCGAACCCCTGACCTCTACGATGCGAACGTAGCGCGCTACCAACTGTGCTAATGCCCCATAATATGCTATAAGAAGTATCCCAACGAAAAAATATTATAGCACAGAAGAGAAAAATAGGCAATACTCGGGTGGGAGTTTTTAAGGTTAAAAGTATGGGAAAACGGCCAGAAAAAGACCTTGTGAAAATATGGAAAAGCGTATATAATATATGCAGTGGGACGGATGGAACCCAAATGGAAAATATCCGTCAAATAGACTGAAAGGTGTGAGAATCAATGAAAAAGTATATTGCTGCACTGATTGCTGTTATGCTGCTGATTTCCGGCTCTGCTGTTGCTGAGAATCTGTTCAGCGGTGTTGCGCTGATTGAGGAAAAAGAGATCTATTATTCCGGCAGCGTGGATGGTGAAAATCTGGGAGTGTATATCCTGGAGAAGGATGGTTCTGCCTGGCAGATTTACGATACGGATGCAATGCTGCTGGAGGAATCCGATTCCAGCATTCTGCTGATGGACTACATCACGGAGCAGGCAATTCTTCTGAGCAAAGAAGGAACAGTTCTTGCGCAGGTGAGTGGATATTACGGCACGGCAATTGAAGATGACGATTGGTTCTATCTGGGCAACATTGCGCTTTCTGAGGATGGAAGTCAGCAGAGGGTAATGTTTGAAGTTTCAGCAGAGGAACTGTATTACGTAACTCCGGTTTGCGTAGAGGAAGGATACCTGTACTATATTGACGAACGCGAATACGGTCCCAGCACGTTCGGCGAAGGAAGCATGAGCACCGGTTCGCTGTGCAGGGTACCTCTTCGCGGTGGCGAAGCAGAAGTAGTCAGTGGTCCCGGTCTGAGTGTGGTTGGAATTGAGGATGACTGCATTGTATTTGTTCAGCAGAATTTCCTGCATGACGGAGTGGATGCGATATATGAGGTACAGGTGGATGAAGGCCTGTTCATATATGATACCGAGAGCGGAAGAATTACAAAGCTTTCCACTATTGAAACCGAATCTGAAAGTTCCTATGTGTATTTTGACCACGTTGATAACGGTATCGTTTACGGCACAAACAATGTATACAACGAGGAAACCGGAGAGGTCACCACAATTATTCGCCGAATTACGATGAGGGGCGAAGAACTGCCGGAAATTATGGTATCCGATGCCGCGCTTTGCGCGGTGGATGATGACTGCATGGTGTTGGCACAGTATTCCTACTATGAGGATGGCGCGGGCAACTTCATTCAGAATGACAAGATCATTATTTACAATGCGGAAAACGACACCAATTTTGTGCTGAATGAAGGACGCAACGATATGCTGTTCTTTACCGAAGCCAATCCGGATATTGTCTATGATGACGGAAAGGTATACTGGGTCAGCTACAACAATGAACTGGCGGCATTGGAATTCTACTGCGGAGATATTCAAAGCGGTGAGATTCGCATGCTGGCTCCCGGATACAGCTGGCTCAACATGGAATCGGTAGGCTAAAAGAGCAACACAAAAAGGTGCTGCTGCAGAAAGCGATCTGCGGCAGCACCTTTTCTATTTGGATGGAATGACGATTACAGCGTTTCGAAGATTTCCATTGCCATGCGGGCGATGGGATGATCTGCATCGAGAGAGCTGAGGGCGTAAAGCTGGTTGGCGGCTTCTTCGCGAGGCAGGTCTTTCTCCTTCAGCAGCTGAACAAGACCGGCTGCAATACCGGTGCAGATGCACTTGGGTTCATTGCCCTGTTCAAGAACATTTCGAGCAGCGCCGACAAGGCGATCGTCATAAGCGAGCTTGCGCGGAATATCTGCGCCGACGCGTTCGCAGGTATCCATCAGCGCCGGGTTGGAGAGGCGAACAAGGATGTCTTCCGCATGAGCGAGAAGTTCATCTTCGGGCATGTTGTACTTTGCAGCAAGTGCATGTGCGCTTTCGAGAACAGCGCCGCGGGCGACAACGCGGATTTCTTCATCTGCGAGTGCCTCGTGAATATAGGAATAACCCTTGCGCATGCCGAGGTATGCGCTGACGGCGTGCATCATATTGTGGATGAAAAGCTTGCGCTCTACGCAGAAACGGAACGGGGAATACGGCTCCATGTGTGCGAGATAGGGAATGGGACCAACGAATGCATCCTTATCCACGGGCAGGTGGCAATAGCTTTCCGTGCGAATAACAGAGGGATCATTCTGGTCGGGAACCATGCGGCCGATGGAAGTTTCAATCAGACCGACATAGGCCATTTCTTCCTGAGTGAGATGCTCTTCCAGAAGCGGGCGCAGGAATTTGGAGGCGTCCATCAGGTTTTCGCAAATCAGGATGTTAAGCGGACGGCCGCCCTTCTGAATGCGCAGACGAATGCCCTTTGCAAGAAGCGGAGCAATGCGCACAAGGTTTTCGGCACGGACGGAGGTTGCGAGGATTTCCGCATTTGCGATTTCCTCTGCAACTGCATCGGCATCGCGGCCGTTCACAGCGCGAACGCCGGTAACGGTCTGGGTGGATTTGTCACCGTCGACGTACTGGATGCTGTAGCTGTGCGTTTCGTTCAGCATGTCGATCAGGGCAGGAACCATATCAATAAATACGACTTCATAGCCGGATTCAGCCATCAGTGCGCCGATAAAGCCGCGGCCGATTTTGCCGGCGCTGTACATTACTGCAGTCTTTTTCATTTGCAAAGCACCTCATATTCTGCGCAAAGCGGACGGTATGCCGGTTCATCTTCAACAATATCGGCAAAACGCTTTACGTTTTCGGAGAAATAGTTATCGGTATTATCGTCGTTGACAGAAGAAACTTCGCCGACGATCAGCGGGCCGTAACCTTCCTTGGCACCAAAGATGTGGAACATGCCGGGAGTCAGGCGAACGCTGCTGCCGGTGCCAACAAGGAATTCCTCGCCTGCGCCTACGCGAACGAGCATATCGTCGATGTATACTTCAACGTCGTTTACGTTGTCAACGCTGCCGTCGGGATTGCTGTTGAACAAACGCATATACATCATTCCGCCGCCGCGATTGATGATATCCTCAGTCTTTACGGCATGATAGTGGCAGGGAAGACGCTGGCCCTCACGCAGCACGATGCATTTTTCGGCATAGGGAGCGCCAACACCGGGTTCGTTTACGATGCCGTTGCGAATGGTGAAAAGAACTGCGCCGACCTTTGCGAAGTCTTCCATACCAAAATCGGTGATATCCCAGCCGAGCATGGTGCGGCGGATGACGGAAGCCTTTTCATAGTTCTGCTTCCAGGTATTAAGATCCCAGTTTGCAAACGGGGGCAAAGCAAGCTTTGCTTCTTTCAGAAGACCTTCAGCCCAGATGAGTGCGGCATTGATTTCGCTGCGATTCATTTTTGTACCTCCATCGTATCATAAAGTTTAATTGCTTCTTTTGCGGGAAGGATGCCGTCGGTTGCGTATGCACCGCTGAGAGAGCAGGCTGCGGTTGCATTTGCCATGCGAAGTGCATCTTCAAGGGAGTATTCGTTGTAGATGGAATAGAGGATTCCTGCGGCAAAGGCGTCGCCTGCGCCGGTGGAATTGATGATATAGCCCTTGGGCAGCTTGAGTGCGCTGACCTGAACATATTCGCCGTTTTCATCCAGACCGCAGGCAACCTCGGGCATATGGATTACTACCCAGCGCTTTGCACCCATTTCGCGCAGTGCACGACAAACTTCCGGCAGACGCTCGGTATAGAGTTTATCACCTTCGCGCAGGGTAATGCCGGTAATGCGGCCGGCTTCATGCTCATTGATGGTGATATAATCGGCATAACGCAGAGCATGGGGAACGATTGTGCGGTAGCGCTCGCTGTTTTCGCTTACAACGTCAACAGAGGTAAGAGTGCCGCGAGCCTGGGCTTCGGCAAGAGCGCGCGCCATCTGCGTACCGTATTTTTCGTCGGGCGCATCAAGCTTATCCAGAAGCAGAGCGTAACCGATGTGAAGAATAGCGGTGTCAGAATCCTGCGGGAAATCTTCGGGAGTGAGCAGATTGTCAGCGCCCTTATGCGTGAAGAAGGTACGCTCACCGGTAGCGGAGATGGTCATAACATCGGTAAACGAGGTGATTCCGCTTCTGCGAATATAGGACACGTCCATGGAAGGATGCTTTGCAAATTCCGAGAGCAGATAATCACCGGCATCATCCTGACCAATCCAGCCAACTGCGCGCAGCGGCAGTTCAGGGTCAAGGTGAGCAAGTGCGAGACCTACGTTGCAGATTGCACCGCCGGGGCTTTTGTCGAGCCGGGTAATGGCAGTCAGCTGCAGCATGGGAGGATAAGTATCGATATATTTCAGATTATCCAGAATGATATTGCCGGCGAGTGTGATATTGCCTTTCAAAACAATCTTTCCTTTCGTTTATAGATGTCAGCAGGAGCAATCAAGAATGAGATTTTCATGATCGAAGTGTATCGATGATAATATAGAAATATTTTACCACGACGAGGCTGCAGAATCAACTGCTTTTCAGTGAATATGCAAATGAATTAATGCAGATTAAAATTCGAATAACAAAAGATAATGATGGTAAATGAGGCAAAAAAATGCTATAATTATTAAAGAATATGAAGCTGTGCTGCCTGACGTGCAGGATGGCATCGCGTGTTTATGTGCTTAATTTTATACAGTGTAAGAAAGGCAGGGATTGCGTGTGGAGCATACGGCTGCACCTGCGATAGAACTGAGGGGGCTTACCAAAACCTTTGGTAAAGTTGTGGCGAACTCAAATGTAAATCTTACGGTTTATAAAGGGGAAATATTGTCGCTTCTGGGCGAAAACGGGTCGGGCAAAACAACCCTGATGAATATGCTGATGGGTCTGTATCGTCCTGACAAGGGTGAAATCTATATAGACGGCAAGCTTGCCAATATTCAGTCGCCGCATGATGCTATTTCTCTTGGCGTTGGTATGATTCACCAGCATTTCAAACTGGTGGATGTGCTTACTGTGCGTGACAATATCGTCATGGGCACAAAAGGGAATCTCTCTAAATCAAAAGCGGATAAAATTATCCGTGAAATTGCGCAGAAGTTTGATATGAATATCGAGCCGGACCGCAAGATTTATTCCCTGTCCGTTGGCGAAAAGCAGATGGTAGAGATCATGAAGGTGCTCTACCGCGGTGCGCGCACATTGATTCTGGATGAACCGACAGCTGTTCTTACGCCGCAGGAAATCACGCGTCTGTTTGATATTCTGCGCCGCATGCGCGAGTCGGGCTGCGCGATTATCATCATCACGCATAAGCTGAACGAGGTTATGGATATTTCTGACCGTGTCATGATTATGCGCAAGGGCGAGGGCATGGGCACTGTTGTCACGAAGGAGAGCAATGTACGCGATCTTGTTGAAAGAATGGTAGGCGCAGCGATTGATATTTCTATCCAGTGTCCGGATGTGAACGTAGGAAAGAATGCGCTGGACGTACATAAGCTGACTGTGCTCAACAGTGATAAAGTTCAGGTGCTTACGGATATAAGCTTTTCTGTATCTCAGGGCGAAATTCTGGGCGTTGCAGGTGTTTCCGGAAGTGGTCAGAAGGAACTGTGCTCTACGATTGCAGGTCTGATGACTCCTTCAAAAGGTGCGATTCTGGTTGATGGCGTAGACATTGCGGGAAAAAGTGCGCGCGACATTATTAAAATGGGTGTGCATATGAGCTTTATTCCGGAGGATCGCTTCGGTATGGGCCTGCTGCCGTCGATGAACATTATTGATAATATGCTGCTCAAATCCTATAACACGAAGCGCGGTATTCACCTTGACAGAGCTCAGGCGAAAAAACTGGCTGTGGATGTTGTAGAGCAACTGCATGTGTATACTCCCAGCATTTACAGCCCGGTAAGAATGCTTTCCGGCGGTAATGCGCAGAAGGTTCTGCTTGGTCGTGAAATCTCCTCGAATCCGTCTGTACTGATCACGGCGTACCCGGTTCGTGGTCTGGACATCAACTCGTCCATGACGATTTATAAGCTGCTCAACGAACAGAAGGAAAAGGGCGTCGCCGTTCTGTTTATAGGCGAAGATCTGGATGTTATCCTTGAATTGTGTGACCGCGTAATGGTTCTTTGCGGCGGCAAGCTGACCGGTATTGCAAATACCAAAGAGGTTACGAAGGAACAGCTTGGTCTTATGATGACGGGACATACGCTGGAGGAGGTGCGCGCAAATGGCTAAGGGAAATATGCCCATCCATGTAACTAAGCGTCTTGATGATGAAAGCCGCATGCGTGCGGTGCTGCTGCGCATTGCTGCGGTAATTCTGGCGATTGCAGTCGGCGGTCTGTTTTTTGCGGCATTGGGTTTCAATCCGTTTGAGGTATACGGCGAACTGATAAAAGGTGCTGTGGGAACCACGATGGCAAGGCGAATGACGGTGCGTCTGTGCGTTCCGCTGCTGATTACGTCTCTGGCTGTCGGCCTGGCATTCAAAATGCGATTCTGGAACATTGGTGCGGAAGGTCAGATTGGTATCGGTGCAATTGCAGCAAGCTATATTGCGCTGTTCCATTCTGAAGGAATGCCCAAAGTGGTGGTTTTGATTCTGATGGCTGTTGCGGCATTTGTTGCAGGCGGTCTGTACGGCGTAATTCCTGCATACTTCAAGTCGAAATTCGGCACCAATGAAACGCTGTTCACGCTGATGCTGAACTATGTTGCGTTTTATACGATTCAGGCACTGGCTCAGGGAACATGGAAGGATCCGACTGCGTGGGGATTCCCCAAAATTGCACGTTTTTCCTCGAATGCACAGCTGCCTATGGTGTTGGGTGTTCACGTTGGCTGGATTGTAGCGCTTGCGCTGGTTCTTCTGGTCTATCTGTACATGAACAAGACCAAGCAGGGTTATGAACTGAGCGTTGTCGGCGAAAACGAGAACACAGCTCGTTATGCCGGCATGAATGTGCGAAAGATTGTGATTCGCACAATGTTCATTTCTGCAGGTCTTGCAGGTCTTGCAGGTATGCTGCAGGCTTCCGGCGCGGACAAGACTCTGACTGAGTCCATTGCCAACAACGTAGGTTTCACTGCAATTACGGTTGCATGGCTTGCGAATCTCAATCCCGGTGCGATGGTTATTGTAACGGCGCTGTTCTGCATCCTTACCAAGGGCAGTGATACGATTCAGTCCGTTTACAACATCTCTCCTGCGGCAGCTGAGGTATTCCAGGGAATCATCCTGTTCTTTGTTCTTGGCAGCGAATTTTTCATCCGCTACAAGGTTCACTTCGCAGGCTTTATCAGTAAAAAGGAAGGAGGCAAGGTAAAATGAGTGACGGATTTGCATATTTTTTGAGCTTTCTTGCTGCGGCGATTCCTGCCGGTATGCCTCTTCTGCTCGGCACGTTGGGCGAGATTCTTACTGAGAAGAGCGGTAACCTGAACCTTGGTGTATCGGGCATGATGTACATGGGCGCAATTTTCGGCTTCATGGGTGGTTACTATCTTGACAGCGCAATTGCCATGCTTCTGTTTGCATTCCTGGGCGGCGCGCTGGGTGCACTGCTCTACGCGATACTGACCGTAACGCTCAAAGCGAATCAGAATGTTACCGGTCTTACGCTGACCATCTTCGGAACCGGCCTTGCCAACTTCATCGGAGAAAACATTATGCTGAATTCTCCGTCCATGACGGCAAAGGTTTCGGACGAACTGATGGCGCGCATCACCAACATCGGTATTCCGGTTTTGAAGAATATTCCGGTCATTGGAAACATGCTTTTCAATACGAATATCTTTGTCTATCTCGGCATTGGCATTGCGGTTGTGATGGGCATTTATCTGAATCGCACGCGTATGGGTCTGAATCTGCGTGCTATCGGTGAAAATCCCGGTGCGGCAGATGCGGCAGGTATCAATGTAACGCGATACAAGTATGCGCACATTCTCATCGGCGGCGGCATCTGCGGCTTGGGTGGTGCGTATGTATCCTTCATCACCTGCAGCGGTATGTGGATTCAGGACTGCGTTGGCGGTCTTGGATGGATTGCGGTGGCGCTGGTTATTTTCGCAAGCTGGAGTCCGTACCGCGCACTGCTTGGCTCGCTGGTATTCGGCGCGCTCAGTGTTGTGCAGTTCTATAAGCCGGCGTTCATGCGTGGAATCAGCGATCCGCTGTTCTCGATGATGCCGTTCCTTGTAACCGCGATTGTGCTGGTAATTACCTCTATCCGCATGCGTCCGGAGCGCATGCAGCCCAAGAGCTGCGGTCTGAACTACGACCGTGAAGACAGATAACGAAAAACAGGACGAATATATGACGGAAAGACTGTATTACGAACAGGCATATCTCAAAGAGTTTGATGCCGTGGTTCTTGAAATTCAGGACGACCGTGTAAGGCTTGACCGTTCGGCGTTTTATCCCACGTCGGGCGGTCAACCGTTTGATACCGGTCGAATCGCAGAGGCACGCGTTATAGACGTGCAGGTGGAAAATGGCGAGGTATGGCATACGATTGAGGGAAAACTGGCGGTAGGTGAAAAGGTTCACTGCACGATCGATTGGGAGCGCCGCTTTGATCACATGCAGCAGCATGCAGGTGAACATATGATTGCCAATGCTGTCCATCGTTTCTTTGGCGGATATACAATCGGACTGCACATTGGGTTGGAAATTTCCACGATTGATGTCGAACTGCCCGATGGGCGCATGCGACTGACAGAGGAAGACATTGCACGCGTTGAGGATGATGTAAACCTGCACATTCAGGAAAATCTGCCCATCCGGTGCTATTTTCCGGAAAATGTTGATGCACTTCCTCTGCGCAAACGCGGTGATGTGAAGGAAAATGTGCGCGTGGTGGATATTGGCGGATATGAGCTTGTACCTTGCGGCGGCACGCACCCGGAGCGAACTGGTGATATCGGACTTGTAAAAATCGTGGATGCAAGACCCAGCAGAGGTAAAATGCGGCTCGGATTTCTGTGCGGCGGACGTGCTTTTGCGGACTACAGGCGCAGATACGCGATAACCGAACGTACAGCAAATGCGCTGTCTACCTCTACGGACAATTTGCCGTCTTTGGTAGAGCAGATGAGCGAGCGCATTAAGGCCTTGGAGCATGAATTGCGAGAAGCGAATACGCGTCGGCTGATTGAAAGTGCGAATGCCATGCACCGTGAAGAATGCATGGGATTTGGAATTGTTGCGGAAAGAGTGGATGCGGAAATTGATTCCCTGCGTGCGCTGGCCTCGCATCTGATTGAAAGGGAAGATACTTACGCTCTTCTGGAAACTGAGGACGGAAAGCTGCTTTTTGCCAAGAATGCTGCTCCTGTTCATATGGGGAAGCTTCTTTCCCAGGTGGGAAGGGGCGGTGGCAAGCCGGATTTTGCACAGGGAATGGCAGGAGAAGGCGACGCGCTTGAAAAGGCAAAGGCCATTTTGAAGCAGCAAATTGCAGAGGAAAAGGCGGCGCTGTAAAGCTTCTATGCGTTTTTTGTCAAAAATGAGTTTATGACTGGAATTTATGCGCAATTTGCGCTACAATAGTATTCAGGAACATCCGGCGTAAAGCCGGTAAATAACGATTATTGTGAGAGGATGAATTGTCATGATTGATATGCAGAAATGGATGGAAATCGCCAAGAATAACATTCATAACCGTCCGGCAACCGAGGGCCGTCTGGCTGGCAAGATTGCTATCGTAACCGGTAGCGCCCAGGGATTCGGCAAGGGCATTGCAGAAGAAATGTACAAGGAAGGCGCAACCATTATCGTTGCCGACCTGAATGAAGAACTGGCCGCAACCGTTGCAGCAGAGATGGGCGAACGTGCCGTCAGCATTAAGGTCAACGTAAGCGACGAGGAAAGCGTAGCTTCCATGGTTCAGCAGACGGTTGAAAAGTTCGGCGGTCTGGATATCTTTGTAAGCAACGCAGGTGTTGTACGCTCCGGTTCCCTCGAAGAACTCGAGAAGAAGGACTTCGATTTCGTAACCAACATCAACTACACCGCATACTTCCTGTGCGCAAAATATGCCTCCGTTATCATGAAGGCTCAGCACGAAGCTGATCCGGAGTGGTACGGCGATATCATCACCATCAACTCCAAGAGCGGTCTTGAAGGTTCCAACAAGAACTATGCTTATGCAGGTTCCAAGTTCGGCGGCATCGGCCTGACCCAGAGCTTTGCTCTGGAACTGTGCCCCTACAACATCAAGGTCAACGCAATCTGCCCCGGCAACTTCCTTGAAGGACCGCTGTGGATGGATCCGGTTCGCGGCCTGTTTGTTCAGTACCTGAACGCCGGCAAGGTTCCGGGCGCCAAGACTGTTGAAGATGTAAAGCGCCACTACGAGTCCAAGGTTCCCATGAACCGCGGTTGCTTCCCGGCAGACGTTGCCCGCGCTATCATCTATGCTGTAGAGCAGAAGTACGAGACCGGCCAGGCTATCCCGGTAACCGGCGGCCAGATCATGCTCAACTAATAATTGCCCCAAATACGCAGATTTTAGAGCTGGCTTCATAAAATAGTTAATCCTCCCTATGAGAATTCTCATAGGGAGGATTTTTGCGCTTCATATGCTATAAGCTTGGTCCAATGCGCTACACTGAATGGCATATGGAAATGCGCCCTTTATCTATTTGTCATATTGGAATTCGACTATATTCCTAAAATATAAAAACCATTGTGGCGTTTTGCTTCATTAAGCCAAGCTGCGAACTGTTCGTAATCTGCAGGTTTGTTTGCGTGGAGTCTTGCAATTATCGAATCGATTAATGAGGGGGCGTAATAATTTATTCCATAAATATCGCAATTCAAAATATGACTATACTCTTGGGAAAAAGTATCTAGTTCCTCAACATATAGAGAATCATTTTTCCAATGGCTTATGCTAGTAAGTGCCACTAATTTCTTTTCTTTCGTGCCGACGGGTAGTTCACAGAATTGTATTTCAACAAAGGCAGAACCGCCAAATATTCTTCGCTCTTCTTGAGAACCAAAAACGTGGAATAACATTTTATCACCTCTTATAAACAAAACGTTTTAAACAGTTAGACGAATTCAAGCTTGGCACTATTTTATCTATTCTATCATATGGCTGCAATATATACAAGAACAGTCCCGGCAGATATTTCTGCCGGGACTGAAACTGTTTTACTACTACATGCCATTATGGCTGTGCATTTTTGTGCCCAAATGCGGCTTGGGAACTGAAGATTAGAATGCCCAATCGCCGTTTTCAAAAATCTTGACAACCTTTCCGTCACGGCAGTATGCGGTGACGGACATATCGGCAGTACCAATCATAAAGTCAGAATGAATCATGGACTGGTTTACACCCAGAGCATTGATTTCCTCACGGGTCATATTGTGATGGTTGCGGATGGTATCGGCGTAACCGCGGCCCATTGCCAGGTGGCAGCAGGCATTCTCATCAAAGAGCGTATTATAGAAGAGGATACCGGTCTGATTGATCGGGCTGCTGAAGGGAACCAGTGCGCATTCGCCAAGATAGCGTGCGCCTTCGTCCATGTCGAGCATCTTGATGAGGTTTTCTTCATTCTTGGGGGTGTCGGCATGAACCTCAACCACTTTGCCGTTTTCAAAGCGGAGGGAGAATTGTTCAATCAGCTCGCCGCCGCAGGGATAGGGCTTGGTGGAATAGACGATACCTTCGGCAACGCCGCGCATGGGCGTGATAAAGCATTCCTCGGTGGGTACGTTGGGCGTGAAGAATACGCCGTCCTTGGTGGTTTCGCCGCCGCCGCAGAAAATGGCTTCCGGAATCATGCCTACGCGCAGGTCGGTGCCATTGGAGGCTTTGAATTCCAGCGTTTCGATGTCAAGGGTATTCAGATATTCACAGCGACTGGCGAGATTGGCATGGTGTTCATTCCATGCGGCTACCGGATCTTCATTGATGCGGGAGGCATCCAAAATGGCCTGCCAGAGTTTTTCGACCGCGCGGCCGGCACGTTCACCGGGGAAGATTTTCTTCGCCCACTTTACGCCGGGAACCGCAGCGATGCACCACTGATGCTTGCCGTCGATCTTTTCACGATAGGGATAGGTGATGGGGTGACGGGCCTGACCGCTCTTGTTGGCCTTTTCCACATCGATACCCTTTCCACCATCCGGGTCGGCGGAGGCGAGAGCGATTCGGCAGGGCAGGCGATCTACCATGAACTGGAGCTCGGCGAGTTCCATCTCTTCTACTGCAGAGAGGGTTTCAAGGCTGCAATACTTGTGGTGAATTTTGCCAAGCGGCTGATAGTCCATACGTACATGAACCTTGCGCGCGCCTGCTTTATAGAGTTCTTCGGTCAGAAGAGCAACAAATTCAGGCTGTTCAATGCTTGCAAAGATAAAGGCATCCTGACCGGGCTGAACATTTGCGCCGATACGTGCGATCATGCGGGCATAGCGGCGAAGTCTGGTTTTCTGCATAGCAAATTCCTCTTTCGTATATTTGATGATTAAAGCTTCTTGTACTCAATAAGCAGGCTTTCCTGCATTCCGGGTGTGGAAACCGTGAGAGAAGCGAGCTGGGTACCGGTCATGCGGATGATATTTTCATTCATGCGCTCATCTGTAATGCTGACAGAATACTCGGCAGCAGCATCAATGGCAGAAAGCAACAGGGTGAAGGATTCGTCCGGGCATTCGTCACGACGGAAGGCATATACTACACCGTCGCCGTTCAGGTCAAACTGCCATGCAGCCCAAATTTTTTCAGAATTGTCAGCCTTCGTCAACGGATAGAACACACCGGACCAATACTTACGAACGCGGTTAAGCTCTTTGAGAGGAGCGTGGGTTGCTTCAAAATCAAATCCCGGATTCAGAATGTCAAAATTGCATGCGAGACCGCCGGACTGAGCGGAACGGATGTGATATACTTCCGTGGACCATGTAGCTGTTGCGGTATAGGGGAGATACTCCATAAGTGCAAGCGTGTGATTCTGAGACCAGGTGTGTACACGGTGCGTGCTGGTTACAGGGAAGCAACCGGTATCACTGCGCCACAGCGGAATGGCACGGCGGGTGGTTTCGAGATCGATCCTTCGGCCGCCACCGGAGCAATTGTCAATCACAAGACCGGGGCAGGATGCAAGCAAGGTATCCCACAGGTCGTACATTCCGGCTACGTGACGCATTTCAGTAAGTCCCTTACGGCCGGGTTCATCGTTATGCAGCCAGATGCGTCGGGGAGCAATGTTGAAATCCTGACGATAAACGTCGATGCCGTTATCGCGGATTACGCGGATCAAAGTATCTTTCAGCCATGCGCGGGCGGTATCATCGCCCATGCGGAACAGGCGGTTGTTGGGCTCGTCGGGGTGAGAGAGAAGCATTTCGGGATGCTCAAGGGCAAGATCGCTGCGGCGATCTACGCGCTCGGGTTCAAACCAGAGGACGAATTTAAGCCCCTTTTCATGTGCGTAATCGGTTACGGGCTTCAAACCGTTCGGGAAACCTTCACAGAAAGTGTAGTTGCCTACGCCTTCAGGGAATCCCACCTTGAACCATGCTGCGTCCAGCCAGAGTGTATCCATATATTTGCATCGCACGGCGGCATCTACGCACATAATCTGTCCTTTTTCGGAAGTCCAGAATTCTTTAAAAGTAAGTCCGGCAGCGTCGTATTCCTCCGGCGGAAGACCAAGCGAATTGAAATAGCGATCAAACGGCTGCAGAGCAACGGGCGGGAGCAGATCCCTTCCAGGGCAAAAAGACTCCTGCAGAATGCTGCGGAAAGCGCGGCGCGCTGCGGGATATGCTTCCTTTCTGGGCACGCACAGTACCATGGGAGCACGAACACTCTCGCCGGGATGGAGATAGAAATCTGCATCGACAAGTCCTACTTCCACGCGGCAAGCTTCTTGTTCCATCGTGATATCCTGCGACCACTGACCGGACCAGCCGATGCCAAAGATATAGGTTGCGCCATCGGCTTCGATGTCAAAGAACGGGAAACCTGTTATGCTGCAGGAACAACCGCCGCTCGGTTCTACATGGATGGTATCGCCCGGAAGCATGCTCTTTTCAAGCGGATTGTAGCTTTTTGCGCCGCAGTCGTCGCCGGTAAGGGTGCGCCAGCAGGCAGTGGCTCCGGGGATTGAGAAATCCAATGAACGAACGGTATGAATGCGACCGGAATCGGCGCTTCCTCGGTGCTCGAATTTCAGAAGAACCGTAAAGTATTTATCCGTCTGTGCAATTTCAAGAATTGCGCACAGCCCATCGTCCATCAAATGTTCAAATACGTTGCCTGATACTTTATTCATCTTTGCCGGAATCAGGTTGACTTTTGCATCGCCATAATAAAAAGAAGAGATGCACTGATTGATATCCAAAACTGACATGGCCGGTACCTCCGATTTTTATTGTAAATAACTGGTATTATCATAGCTGTATGCATAAGTTTTGTCAAGTTTTTGTTTCCGGAGATACCGAAGTATTACCGATGATCGTTTGGAAAAAGGAACCAGCTGCGCATTGCCGAATTTTCGGTAATACGCAGCTGATTTTTTTAAGACTCATTTTTCAAGATCCGTTCAATTTCATCTGCGTAAAAATTGCAGATTTCATCAGCAAATTCGGTATTTATGCCTTCGGCGACAAGTGTGCATTCGGCATGCTCGGCAGAAGGGGATATCCATATCCAGCCTTTATCGGCGGGAATACGAATGCCGTCGTCAAGCTCGGCTTCCGGCACGCTTTCAGCCAGGGAACGAAGCAGACGTCCTTTTACGCGGGATTCGACAGGGATTGTGCGTGTGCTGCGGTGTATGGGCGGCATAGCCTTTTTCCAGTCGGCCAGTGTCCAGCCGCCGCGCGAAAGCATTTCAATGGTGCGAAGCGACGCATAAATTCCATCGAAATGCAATTCGAATCGGTTTTCCTGAATCCATGCATGCATTTTGTCGGCGAGCGTATTTTTGCATGAAACGGCAGGAACATCGTATTCCTCGCAGAGAGTATAGACTGCTTGTGTTGTACCGGTAGGCACGATAATCTTTTCGGCTCCGCTTTCAAGGGCAACCCAGGCAATAAGAAGTTCATTTTCGGCATCGGTCAGCGGACCGTTTGTGTCGGCAAAGCGAACCTGTTCGCCGGTTTCGCTAAGCCATATACCGATTTCGTCCGGCGCAAGCTCCATCATTTCTTCTTCCCATTCTATTCGGGCACAGATTCCTGCACGGTGGAATGCACGCTCTGCAATGGACATGAGCGGCTCTGTTTGGGCAAATACGGCAACCTTGCATTCGCATGGTAAGGGGCGGTTGGCGAGATGGCCG
The DNA here is from genome assembly GCA_015056055.1 of Clostridiales bacterium. GTDB lineage: Bacteria > Bacillota > Clostridia > Christensenellales > Aristaeellaceae > Alectryocaccomicrobium. Next base: position 15,312 of record SVHC01000024.1, read on the forward strand.
ATATAGAAAAGATCGGTGCGTCCGGCGGATATTACGGGATGTGTGATGCCGGAAAAAGGAGAGGCAAAATCTCCGCGCCGCAAAAGTGTAATGATGGAACGCTGAGCATTTTTTCCGGGAAATGAGCCTGACGCATTTATGGGATAAAAATGCGAACCGGTTACCCATATGGCTGCATCTGTTCCGGAAGATAAAAGCGTGTGCCGGATTTGCGGCAATGTGCATACACCGCAATCAATAACCTGCACGCCCTGCGCCATAAGACCGGAGCACACTGCACGCGCATAAGCGGAAGCATTAGCATCGCTTGTACGGCCTAAAATGACCTCCCGTGCCTTTGAATACGCAGAAAAGGCCTGCGCTGCATGCAGAGCAGTAGCGGGCGAGAAAAGGGGAATTGCGCCGCCTTCAAAGCGTACAGAATTATTTTCGCCCCAGACAACGTTTTCGTTTACACGGAAACCTTCTTCGATACATTTACCGGGCCATACCTTAACACCCGGAAGGAGAACAGCGCGTGCACCAAGAGTGGCACCTTCGCCCAAAACACTCTCCTCGAAAGCGGAAGAGTCTTTTTCTGCACGGGCATGTCCGGCAAGAATACATGCGCGTAGCTGACACCCCTCTTGTGCCTGTGCATCATTCCATAAGACGCTGCGCTTGATGCTTGAACGTTCTTCAACAACTGCGCCTTTTCCGATGATGCTGTAGGGTCCGATGTGTGCACCTGCGTTAATAACGGCACGCTCTCCTATAAAACAGGGGGCCTCCAGAATGGCAGAACGGTCTACATGCGCACCTTTTGCGCGATATACGCCGCCGGGTCGCATGGAAATTGGAAGATTTATCTTTCCATCCAGCGCGTCAAAATGTGCTCTCAGATAAGCGCCGGTATCGCCGATATCGCACCAGTATCCTTCCATCGGAAGGGCGTATATAGCCTCTTTTTGACGAACAAGTTCAGGAAACAGGTCGCGACCGAAGTCATATACGCGGCCCGAGGGAATGCGGCTGAGAACTGCGGGTTCCAGAATGTAGATTCCTGTGTTTACGGTATCTGAGAGAACTTCGCCCCAATCGGGCTTTTCATGGAAGGAACGAACTCGTCCATCGGCATTCGTTACGACTACGCCGTATTCCAAAGGATTTTCTACATGCTTCAAAATCAGGGTGGCAAGCGCCTTTTTGGATTTGTGCCATTCTAAGGCTTTTGTCAGATCGATATCAGTGATGCCGTCTCCGGACAGAACACAGAATGTTTCATCCAGCATTTCTTCTGCCAACTTTACACCGCCGGCAGTGCCAAGAGGGAAATGCTCGGTAAAATACCGGATGGAAAGATCGTATTCTTCTCCGTTTCCGAATGCGTCTTTGATATGATCCGGCAGATAGCCAAGTGTGATGCCAATATCACGGATTCCATGGGATTTCAACAGGAGCAGCGTGTATTCCAAAACAGGTTTATCCATAAAGCGAACCATCGGTTTGGGACAGCTGCAAGTAATCGGACGCAGGCGAGAACCCTCTCCGCCGGCCATAATTACGGCTTTCACCGAATATCCCTCCTTGCTGCATACAAGCGTACAAAAAATACGATATTGCACATTGTATGCAATATCGTATCCATATACAGAGGGGTTTATTCAACTTAAATGCAAAAAACAGGATTTAGAGGATATATTTCCGCAAATCTTTCTCACGGATTTCTTCGTCCAACTGAGAACGCACATAATTTGCATCCACAGTGAAGACGATTTCCGGAGCATCTCCATCGCCTGCGTTGAAAGCAACGTCAGCCAGAATGCGCTCCAGAACGGTATGCAGGCGGCGCGCACCGATATTTTCACTGTTTTCATTGGCAGAAAAAGCATGATCGGCGATGGCTTCCAGTGCGGAATCGTCAAATGCAAGTTCCACATTATCGACCTTCAGAAGCAGCTGGTACTGACGAATCAGCGCATTTTCGGGCTGGGTCAGAATGCGGCGATAATCCTCTTTGGTGAGCGGCTTCAGAGAAACATGCACGGGGAAGCGGCCCTGCAGTTCGGGAATCAGGTCACTGACCTTGGACACATGGAATGCGCCTGCTGCAATAAACAGGATGTGATCCGTTCTTACGGGGCCGTATTTGGTGTTTACGGTGCAGCCTTCCACGATGGGAAGAATATCACGCTGAACGCCTTCGCGGGAAACATCCGGTCCGTTGGAGGCGGCTTTTCCGGCGATTTTATCAATCTCATCCAGGAAAACGATACCATCCTGCTCTGCGCGTGCAATAGCTTCGGTATAAACGGCATCCATATCGATCAGAGCCTGTTCTTCTTCAGCGCAGAGAATCTTTCTTGCTTCCTTTACGGGTACCTTGCGCAGCTTGGTCTTTTTCGGCAGAATGGAGCCAAGCATTTCGCCCATGTTCATATCGGTGCCGGGAATTTCATTGCGGGGCATGGTTTCTTCAACTTCGATTTCCACAATGCGATCTTCCAGTTCGCCGGCAGCCAGTGCGGCGCGAACTTCACCGCGTGAAGCCTTGAGCTTTTCGGTTTCTTCAGGGGTTTCGGCAGGCATGCGCTGCTGGGTATTTCCAAGAATCAGGTCGATGGGATTGGTCTTTTTCTTGACAGGACGAACGATCAGATCGACGAGCCTGTCTTCTGCACTGCGCTTTGCGGCTTCGCGTACGCGCTCAATGTGCTCTTCCTTGACCAGACGAATGGAAGCTTCAATCAGGTCACGGATAATAGAATCCACATCACGGCCTACATAGCCGACCTCAGTGAACTTGGTGGCTTCAATTTTGACAAAGGGAGCCATTACAAGCTTTGCAAGGCGACGGGCAATTTCGGTTTTACCTACGCCGGTGGGGCCGATCATCAGAATATTCTTGGGAGTAACTTCTTCGCGGATATCCTCAGGAAGCTGTGCACGGCGATAGCGGTTGCGCAAAGCTACAGCAACGGCGCGCTTGGCATCATCCTGGCCAATGATATAGCGGTTCAGTTCGTTTACAATTTGACGGGGAGTAAGTGTTGCCATGGTACGCCTCCTTATTACACGATTTCCACAGTGATGTGGTCGTTGGTATATACGCAAATCTGGGAGGCGATTTCCAACGCCTTGCGTGCAATTTCGTTCGCGGGCAGATCGCTGTTCTGGGTCAGTGCACGTGCGGCAGCAAGAGCGTAATTTCCGCCCGAACCAATAGCAAGAACGCCATCATCGGGCTCGATTACTTCACCTGTGCCGGAAACGAGAAGCGTATGCTCCTTATCGGCGCAAAGCAGCATCGCATCCAGCTTGCGCATTGCTTTGTCCATGCGCCATTCCTGCGCAAGTTCCACAGCGGCACGCTGAAGATTGCCGGCAAACTGATTGAGCTTGTCTTCGAATTTTTCGCTAAGGGCGAAGGCGTCCGCAACAGAACCTGCGAAGCCTACGACAACCTGATCGTTGAATATACGACGAACCTTTTTTGCACCATGCTTGATTACGGTGGATTCGCCCATGGTAACCTGACCGTCGCCTGCGATGGCACACATGCCGTTACGGCGTACGGCGCAGATTGTGGTTCCTCTGATCATTATAAAATACCTCCGGATACTATTCGGGAATAGAGATTCCTGCCATAACTTCCAGGGAACGTTCGGCAAGCTTTTCGTAGCGCTGGCGTTTGCCGCCCTTCACGCGATATTCCAGCGATTCCAAAATGCCGAAATTGGAGTTCATGGGCTGGAAATTCCGGTTGGGAACGGTGACATAATTGGCCAGAGCGCCGAGAACTGTTTTGGTGGTGAAATCCGGCTCGGGCTGTCCCTTAAGGTGGGCGGCAAGACCGATGGCGGCAACAAGACCGCTGGCAGCGGATTCTATATAGCCTTCAACACCGGAAAGCTGACCGGCAAAGCGAATTTCGGGATTTGTACGCAATGCAAAGTTGGCTCCCAGAACATCGGGGGAATTGATGTAGGTATTGCGGTGCATGACACCGTAACGCACGAATTCCGCATTTTCAAGGCCGGGAATCATGGAGAAAACGCGCTTCTGTTCGCTCCACTTCAGACGGGTCTGGAAACCGACCAGGTTATAAAGCGTGCCGGCTGCATTGTCCTGACGGAGCTGGACAACGGCAAAGGGCATTTTTCCGGTGTTGGGGTCTACAAGCCCAACGGGTTTGAGCGGGCCAAAAGCCAGCGTCTGCCGTCCGCGGGAAGCCAGAATTTCAACCGCAAGACAGCCTTCGAATACAAGCGATTTTTCAAAACCATGCGGGTCGGCCATTTCAGCGGACATAAGGGCATCATAAAAGCGGTTGTATTCCTCTTCGGTCATAGGGCAGTTCAGATAATCCGAACCACGCTCATAGCGCGACGCGCGGAAAACCTTGTTCATATCGATGGATTCCAGCGTCACGATAGGTGCGGCTGCATCGAAGAAATGCAGGTCCTGCATTCCGGGCAGCTTCATAATAGCATCGGTCAGAGCTTCATCTGTGAGCGGACCGGTGGCAATAATGGCAGGAGATTCGGGAATCTCGCTTACCAGCACGCCGGTTTCAACTTCAATCAGCGGGTGGGAAGCGATTTTCTCGGTTACCTCTTTGGAAAATACCTCGCGGTCAACTGCCAGAGCGCCGCCTGCAGGTACACGCGCTTTTTCGGCACAGTCCAGAATCAGCGAACCGACGATTTTCATCTCTGCCTTTAAAAGGCCGGAAGCATTGGAAATCTGCTCGGCCTTCAGGGAATTGGAACATACAAGCTCCGCAAAACTATCCATTGTATGAGCAGGAGAATACTTTGCGGGCTTCATGTCAATCAATTTTACGGGAATGCCGCGCTTGGCAAGCTGCCATGCGGCTTCGCAGCCGGCAAGACCGGCGCCAACAATTGTAACTTTCTTCGTATTATTCATCTTCAGGAGCGGCCACAGGCACGCGTTTTTTACAGGATTCGTTGGTGCACAGGTGATACGTATCGCCCTTGGAGGTACGCTTGAACACCATGCGACTGGAGCAGTCCGGGCACTTATCCTCCACGGGCTGATCCCAGGAAACAAACTGACACTCGGGATAATGTTCACAGCCGTAGAAACGGCGTCCGCGCTTGCTGACGCGTTCAAACAGCTTTCCGCCGCATTCGGGGCAGGGGGTACTGATGGTTTTCAAAAGAGCCTGCGTATGGCGGCAGTTCGGGAAATTCGGGCATGCGAGGAAGCGACCAAAGCGACCGGTCTTATATACCATCATGGCACCGCACTTTTCGCAGGGAATATCGGATACTTGGTCTTCGATTTCAACTTTTTCGATAGACTGATCGGCAATTTCGAGCGTCTTTTTGAAAGGACCGTAGAATTCGGAGATGACGTTGTGCCAATCTTTGGAACCGGCTTCGATATCATCCAGATCGCGTTCCATATCGGCCGTGAATTCGGTATCGACAATATCCGGGAAATAACTGCTCATCATATCCGTTACCACAATGCCGAGCTCCGTGGGTTCAAGACGCTTATTTTTGCGCGTGATATATCCGCGCATGGTAATAGTGGAAATGGTGGGGGCATAGGTGGAAGGACGACCGATTCCCAGATCTTCCATCGCGTGTACCAGAGATGCTTCCGTGTAGCGCGGCGGGGGCTGGGTAAAATGCTGATCCGCATGAACATCTACAAGAGTTGCGGAATCGCCGTTTTCCAGCAAGGGAAGTGCGGTGTCAGCCTCTTCCTGCGTGTCATCCTGACCTTCTTCGTATACAATGGTGAAGCCTGCAAAACGCTTATGCTGACCCGAGTAGGTAAATCTGTCGCCGGTATCGGCTACGATCTCAGCAGAAAGTGTATCGTAAATCGCAGGGGTCATCTGGCTTGCAATAAAACGATCATAAATCAGTTTGTACAGTCTGTACTGATCACGGGTAAGGGAAGCCTTAAGAACTTCGGGACGGTATTCCGTGTTGGTGGGACGGATTGCTTCGTGGGCATCCTGCGCGCTTTTGCGACTCTTATAGGTGTTGGGCTCGGCGGGCAGATAGTTTTCACCAAAACGTGCGGAGATAGCGTCGCGTATGCTGGCGATCGCTTCGTCGGAAATGCGGGTAGAATCGGTACGGATATAGCTTACAATACCCTGCGTACCAACGCCCTGAATATCCACACCTTCATACAGCTGCTGTGCAATCTGCATGGTCTTTGAAGTAGTGAAACCCAGCTTACGGGAGGCTTCCTGCTGCAGATTGGAGGTGGTGAACGGAGGTGCGGGATGCTTTTTACGTTCACCGCGTTTTATATTGTTCACAGTATAGGAAGCGGTACGCAGACGTTCGACCAAATTTTCGCAGTCAGCGCTGCTTTTGAGTTCGGCCTTTTCACCGTTCATACCCTGATAGCGCGCTGTAAAGCCCTTGAATTCGCCGCCGATAGTCCAGTATTCTTCCGTTTCGAAGGATTCGATTTCTCGTTCACGCTCTACGATCATCGACGTTGCAACGGACTGCACACGGCCTGCGCTGAGTCCCTGACGAACTTTACGCCAGAGAAGCGGACTGATTTTGTAGCCTACGAGGCGATCCAGTACACGGCGTGCCTGCTGTGCATCCACAAGTTTCAAATCCAAAGGCTCAGGCTTTTTAATGGCAGCCTTGATTTCCTTTTCGGTGATTTCGTGGAACTTTACGCGGCAGGGTGTGGAAGGATCGATACCCAGAATATTTGCCAGATGCCAGGAAATGGCTTCGCCTTCGCGATCAGGGTCTGTCGCGAGGAAGACGGCCTTGGCAGCCTTGGCTTCCTTGCGGATGCGGGTAAGGATTTCGCCGCGTCCGCGAATGGTGATATACTTGGGCTCAAAATTGTTTTCTTCGTCTACACCGATTTGCGATTTTGGAAGGTCGCGAATATGGCCCTGCGAGGCTTCAACCTTGTAGCCGCGGCCAAGAAATTTGGTGATGGTCCTTGCCTTTGCAGGGGACTCTACAATAATCAGCTTATGCTGTGCCATGAATGTTCCTCCGATTTATGCAATGCGCGCTGGGAACGCGCCGGCTTATTGAACTGCACGATAGCCGTTTCCGGTTACCTTTATTATTATTCCCTTCAATTCGAGCATTGTCAAGAGAAAATTAAGTCTTTCATACGGAATTTTTGTGTATTCGCTGAGCTCTTCGATATTCATAAATTCATTTCTCAGGGGAGAAACGATCAATTCTTCCTCTTCACTCAGGGGAATTACGGGGGCTGCTGCCTTTGGCGTTGTGCTTTGCGAAGCCCAGCCCATGGGTTCAAGGATGCTCCATTCGTTTTCAACAAGTGGTGCGCCGGCTGCGATCAGAGAGTTTGGACCGTGAGAAGTTTCGGAATAAATGCTTCCCGGAACGGCAAAAACCTCTCTTGACTGTTCAAGAGCCAAATTGGCAGTAACCATTGCGCCGGACTTAAAGCCGCCTTCAACAATCAACGATGCGGGGCAAAGTCCACTGATAATACGGTTGCGAATGGGATAACTCGATGGATATACGCGGGTGCCGGGAGGAAACTCCGTAATAAGGCTGCCGCCGTTTTCAAGAATTTCCATGGCGAGATCGGCGTTTTCGCGGGGAACGATATTATCTGTTCCGCATGGCAAAACGGCGACTGTGCGTCCGCCGGCTTCCAGAGCACCGCGATGCGCTTCGGCATCGATTCCCATTGCAAGACCGCTTACAATCGTGATATTATGAGCGGCAATTGCCCGGCTCAATTCACGTGCTGCGCGGCGCCCATCGCGTGTAGGTCGGCGGGTACCCACCACAGCAAGATTGCGTTCAGATGAAAATTCACAGTTTCCGCGCACAAACAGGGTTGGTGGCGGGTCATAGATTTCAAGCAGCAAAGAAGGATACCCTTCATCCGCACGGGTTATGCAGGTGACGCGGTGCTTTTCAAGCGATTCAAAAAGCGTTTCTGCCCATTCACGGTTTCGTGCTTTCAAAAGAGCGTTCAGCAGTGCAGCGGGAAGAAATCTTTCAAGCGAGCTGCGTTTTTCTGTCCAAACAGCCTGCGGCGAACCGAAAGCGTTTATAAGGCGGTCAAATGCGACGGCGTTCATGCCCGGTACGCTTGAAAGCCATATCCAATACTTATCCATGCGTACCTCCGAAAAGCCATTATAAGAAAGAATTTAAGCTGTTTTCCATATTACCACAGAAATAGCCAAAACACAACATGCAGATAAAATTTTGTGCAATCAAACTAGCTCCAGTATTTGCGATCCAGAGAGCGATATTGAATTGCTTCTGCCAGATGTGATTCACTGATTGTAGATGCACCGGCAAGGTCGGCAATTGTGCGTGCGACCTTAATAACACGGGTTGCGGCGCGGTTGGAGAGCGACATTACGCTGCAGGCTTGCTGCAGAATTGCATTTGCGCCCGGAGTAAGTTTGCAGTGAACGGAGAGGGAGCGGGCATCAAGACGAGCATTTGTACGGATAGAAGTACCCTTGAAACGCTCTGCCTGAATGCTGCGTGCGGCGCAGACACGTTCACGAATGGAAGCGGAAGACTCGGAAAGCGTGGGGGCGGCGATTTCACTGGCTTCCATGGAAACAACCTCTACGTGAAGATCGATTCGGTCAAGCAAAGGGCCGGATACGCGGTTCAGATAGCGACGGATATCAACTGCAGAACAGCGACAGGTCTGTGTTCTGGAACCGTAATTTCCGCAGGGACAGGGATTCATGGAACACACCAGCGTAAACGAAGAAGGATATACAGCCGTCGCATTTGCGCGCGTAATCGTTACAAATCCATCCTCCATAGGCTGGCGCAGGGTCTCCAGAACGGAACGGGAATATTCCGGCAACTCATCAAGAAAGAGAACTCCATTGTGTGCGCGCGAAATTTCGCCGGGCATGGCATTGCTGCCGCCGCCGACAAGAGAGGGCTGCGAAGCGGTATGGTGCGGCGCACGGAAGGGACGTTCGGTAATAAGTCCGGATTCCGGGATGCTTCCGGAAACTGAATGGATACGGGTAACTTCCAGTGCTTCTTCAAAGCTCATATCCGGGAGAATGGAGGGCATGCAGCGGGCAAGCAGCGTTTTACCCGAACCGGGCGGGCCGATTAAAAGAACATTGTGCCCGCCTGCAGCAGCGATTTCAAGTGCGCGTTTGGCTGCGGTTTGCCCTTTTACATGCATAAAGTCTGAAGCGAAAGTACGCTCGGAAAGAAGTTGTGTGTAAGGAACAGGTGTGATGGACTCAAGCGGCTTTTTTCCTGCGAGATGATCCACTACCTGCGAGATATGCGATGCGGGCAAGATTGTGATTCCGTCCACGCAGCGTACTTCCATGGCATTTCCGGCAGGAAGAACAATCGCCTTTAATCCGGCATGACGCGCAGCCAATGTCATCGGCAGTGCGCCGCGTACCGGTTGGATAGCGCCGTTCAGAGAAAGTTCGCCAATGAAAGCAACCCCATCCAAAGAAGCGCCCGGAACATCTCTTTTGCATGCCAACAGGCCTATCGCGATCGGAAGATCAAAACAGGGGCCTTCTTTTTTGCGATCGGCTGGGGCGAGATTTATAGTGATTCGTTCCTCGGGCATCTTATAGCCGCTGTTTACAATGGCTGCCTTTACACGTTCCCGCGATTCGCGTACGGTTGCATCCGGCAAGCCTACAATTTCAAATGCGGGCATTCCGAAGCTTACATTTACCTCTGTGCGAACGGGAAAACTGTCGATTCCGGCAACGCCGAAGCTTGTTACCATGTGAAGCATGCGGCTACCTCCTTTTGTTGAGTAAGAAAAGTAATGGTTGTGCGGTGCGAATAAGCGAAGCACGAAGCTAGAAGTTATACCAGTTAAACCATCTCAAAAGCTGTGCATAGGCGCGTGCCACCGGCATGCCGGATTCCAGCGGATAGAACATCACAAACAGGACTGCAGCGACACATACCAGCATGATGCCTGCGCGGCGTGCGATACGTGCATTGAGCTTCATAAAACGATTCAGTACAAGCACGATTGCCATAATTATGAAAGGCACGCTGGTGAAATAGTGATAGATAAATGTGCAGCGGGAGATCAGTACCCAAGGCATGTATTGCGATGCAAAGCCGATTGCTACGGTAAGCATATCTTTATCCGTGTGTTTTTCGGCAGCAAGAAGGAATACAACCGTGACCATGGCAACGATTCCGGACCACCAGACTGCGGGATTTCCCATGCAGGAGATGGAGGATATTACGCCGGCAGGCATGAACGACGTACCGGAATAGTACCACATCGGGCGGACAATCAGCGGCCATTCGTACCAGGGAGACTGGAAACCGTGAGTCGCTTCAAGGTCGGCATGATAGCGGAACATATTTTCTTGAATCTGCAGAACGCCCTTTACGGAAAGACCACCCTGAGGGAGCATGTGCCAGTAATATGAAAAATAGTATACGACAGCGGGCACGGCAATGAAGAACACCAGACAGCATGCCAGTGTGATAACCGTATTGTGCCAGAAGCACTTGGACTGTATGCTTTCACGGTTGGCGAGGTATTCCTTTGAACGCTGCCAGATTGTGATGAAGAAAAGCAGTGCAAGACCGATGGAAGCGTAGATACCGGTCCACTTGCTTGCCCATGCAAAAGCCATGAACAGGCCGGAGAGACCAAGCGGAATCAACGTTCTCCAGAGTTTTTCACGCAGGTAACTCATCTGCATGTAGCGGATCATAAAGATATACATCATCATGATGAAGAACACTACATAGCTGTCAATGGTTGCAATGCGCGTTTGCGTGAAATGCATGGAATCCAACGCCATCAGCAGCATGGCGATGAGCGAAAGATCCGCACGCTTTGTAAGCTGACGGACAAGCATATACATTGCGGGCAGCATCAGAACGCCCATCAGAGCACCCATAAAGCGCCAACCAAACGGATTCATACCAAAGATGCGTATTCCGACCATGATCAGCACCTTGCCGAGCGGAGGATGCGTATATTCGTAGGCGGTGAGTCCCCGGTCGTGTTCATATGCGGTGCGGGCGTGATAGATTTCATCGAAATAGGTACCGTTATAGTAAGAGGGATAGGGAGGAACGGTATCCTGTTCATCGATCAGCAAAGTATAATCCGTTTCGAATTCCGGCGCGGAACCGCTGCGGGAGATGGAGGCGATCGTGATCGGATTGCTGTTTTCGTCAAGGAACGAAACCTCGTGCAGCGTAAGGCCGACACGCTGTGCGCGCAGGCGTATATAGCGTGCAGTTTGCATGGGATAACCGCTTTGCAGAGCCGTGAATTGCCCGGAGGAATCGTATTCGCCCGGCTGATACCACAGCCATCGGAAACATTCGCCCTGATTGTACAGTGCGCTATGCGGTTCTGACCAGGTTTCGCCGTCGGAGGAAAGCTCTACCGTAAAACTGGAATAGCATATACCACCGTAATACGTCATATGGAAGGTTTGTTCTTCTCCAAGATCAAACACGACACTTTCTCCGGGTTTTGATGCAATCCAGGCAGTTTCGGGAGCTTTAAGGGATCCGAGATTTGTGAATGCAAGCGCGGAATAGGTGAGCGTTACGACTGCCATCGCCAGATATTCGCCGCGCTTCAGATTCAATTTATAATCCGGAGCAGCATCAATTTTTACTTCGTGCAAAGGCGAAGTTTCAAAGGTGATTATGCGCTCGCGTACAATAATATCGTAGCTGACACGCGCAAGTGCAGCTGCACTGAGCACATTTACAACAGCTGCGGTGCAGGTGTAGAAACGATCACTGCCGCCGATGATGCGGGAAACCTCATGCAGACCGTCCTGCAGAATCAACGTGATATTGATAAACTGGCCAGCGGTAAATACGGCGAGGATATACAGAATGCGCTTGTCTTTGCAGATCGCAAATGCAAACAGAAGCAACAGGATTGCCGGGAAGGCATAGCGCTCGTGCATCATGGGTCCGAAAGCAAATAAAAGTGAAATAAAGCATGCGGCAGCAAGATACAGATGGTGCGATTTCTTGGAACGGATTGCGAGGAAGAATGCGTATAGATACGACAGTGCCATGCAAACGGATGCAACAATTGTAACGGTTTCTGCACTGGAAACAGGAGTCCAGTTCAGCGAGAACAGCTCATATACGTTCATTGCATTGATGGTGACATATTTATAGCCGGAAACAGTGCCTGAATACAGGTTCCAGAGCCAGGTAATTGGATTGGTGCCGCCGGAGAAGAATGCGGCGATCAGGACGAGAACCGCAAATGCAGCTCCGATACCGATACCGCAAGTTTTCAGAAGATTTTTGCGGTCGGATTTTTCGGCGCGCATGATCAGAATAACAATTGCACAAAGACCTATCGGGGCAAAAAGCAGAGATTGCGGCTTTGTAAGCACTGCCAGGGCGTATATGGGCAATGCGGCAGAAAAGCGTTTTTCCACCAACAGTGTCACTGCAACTACAAGCATCAGAGTAAATACGCTGTCAACCTGGCCCCATGCGGCGCTGTCGATTACTGCGACAGGATTAAATGCATAGAGCATTGCGAGCATCAATGCAATGCGTTCGCCTGCGTGCTTGCGTGCGAAGCGGAAAAGAACAACTGCACCGCCAAGGTCGCAGAGCACGGGAATTGCTTTTACAAGCAGCCAGTGAGCTGCTGAATCGTATCCGATGCCAAAGAGGCTGCGAAGGGCCTCAGCAGGCCACAGAAGCAGCATATATACCGGAGGATAGTCGCAGAAATAATCGGCACTGTAGAAATCAAAAACACCCGTATGGAAAATTCGGTAAGACCACGCTTCAAAGCAGTTAATATCCCAGTAAAAGCCGCGGAGGCTTACGGCAATAATGCAGCGAACGACAAGTGCGCATATAAGTGCAATCCACAGGAAAGATCGGGCAGAAGATGCAGTCAGTTCCGGACGCTGCCATTTCATCTGCTTATAAACGGCGAACATGGCACAAAGTACAAGAGAAGTGAGGAGAAGAATAAGCTCGTTCTGTGTTTCGTAGTTTGCAGAGTTTTCTTCCTCTTCGTTATTGGTGGAACCGGACGGCGCAATGGTGGCAAAACTTTGAACGGAAATATCTGCAGGGGCGGAATCCAGTTTTACCATGGAAACATCGTCAAACCAGACACGGCCGGAATTTTCTGCACCATAAAATCCCAGACGCAAAAGTACGTTTACTTCTGTCTGGTCAGTGCCGGTAAGTCCGCAAAGGGTAAGGTTCATCCATTCACCGTCGGATTCACGGATGGTGTTTGAATGAGTAAATGTGTTGTCAATGGAAATATTTGCACCTTCACCGTTAAGGCTGGCGTCGTCAACCTTAACGCGGCAGGTAATTTGATAATAGGAGTTGGGGTCTACTGCAACAGTCTGGCAGAACCGCGCATCGTTACGATCAAGGTTATAGATTTCAGCCGTTTCACCGTCACAGGAAAAATGGGTAACGCCTGAGTCGGTGAAATAGGCGTATGTAGACCATTCGGCAGGAAGACCGTTTTCGGTTACCTGCGAAAAATCTCCGTTTGAAATGAGATTTCGGTTATTATCGGCAAATGCAGTAGGCAGGAAAAAAAGCAGTGTCAGAAAAAACAGCAAGAATTTATTTCGCATATCGATATTCCTCTCGGTTATTTATGCCATGCCGGTCGCATCAAAAGCGCCGGGAATGTGATTAATACTGCCGGGAGTGAGCTCCACGACATCAAAGCGCAAACGCGTCGAAGTTATGTGGTGCATTGCGATATACTGCTTTGCACACAGGATGATTTTGCGCCGTTTGGCGGGCGTTACGGCATCTGCCGGACGACCAAACCGGGGCGTAGATCGGCGTTTGACCTCCACAAATGCAATGCATCCGTTCATTTCAACAATCAAATCAATTTCACCTACGCGTGTCCGGAAATTTCGTTCCAGTACCTTTGCACCGCGGGAGACAAGATATTCTTCGGCTACATTTTCACCGGTAAGTATGCGGTAATGCTCGTTCATATATACCTCCAGAGCTACAGTAAATCGATTATATCATATTCGCGGGAGGGCTGCAAGAAACGCCCGAGGGAATCCGTCCATTTAACGCAGGGGCAAACGCAATAAAAAAACCGTCCACATTGTGGACGGCAGAGAAAATAGGTTATTCCCAAGCGGGCAGATATATACCGGCATACACGGTATCAAATAGAGCGAGAACATCATCGGAGTGATATACTTCCGCAATGCGGCGGTATACCGGATTGTTCAAATCATCCGAGCGAACTGCGATAACATTGATCAAACCACGGGTGAGAGGATTGTGTAAATCAAGTTCCTCGGCCCAAAGCGCACGACTATTGGTAAAGCCGGCATCTTTTGCGTGTGTTCCGTTCAGAAAGGCAATAGCGATTGCCGGATCACGCATGGCGGCAGATGTAAGGGAGGCTTCCATTTCAAAAAATTTGAGGTTATAGGGATTTTCTGCAATATCGGAAAGGGATACAAAAGTATTTTCGGTATCAACGAGGGTAATAATTCCGGCATCTTCCAGCATACGCAATGCGCGTGACCTGTTGGCATCGTCATTCATGATGGCAACACCGTCACCTTGCTTGAGCTCGGTGAAAGAGGAAATGTGAAGGGAATATATTCCCAGCGGGGCAATCAATGTATCGCAAAGTGCCGCCAGAGTGACATTATAATATTCGCCGTTTTCTTCATTCCAGTTGTTCAGGAAATTGTAGTGCTGGAAAGCGTTCATATCGATTTCGCCGTCTGCAAGCTTGCGGTTGGGCATGACATAATCATTGTACTGAACCAGTTCGATGTGGATGCCCTCTTTTTCAAGCGTAGGGATTATGACCTGCTCCCATTGTTCGTTGTTTTCGCCGACGACGCCTACTTTGACGTAGACATCCTCTTTTTTGCAGGCGGAAAAAGTAAGCAGGATGCAGATCATAAGAAACGCAGCAAGAAACTTTTGCATACCAACGCCTCCCGGGGAATAACAATATGATACCATTACATGTATATTATTTTAACACATATGAGGCGTGTATTCAATGCATTTGCAAGAAAAAAGGCTCCGTATTTTTGTACGGAGCCGAAGATGTGAAGAATTATTTCTGCGCAAGCAGGGAGAGAAGCTTGTTGCTGCGGTTGAGGAATTCAACCATGCGCTCAGCCATCAGAGGCTGACGAGCCATTTCGCACAGGTCTACAATCTGCAGGCAAATCATGGAGGAAAGTTCGCTTTCTTCCCCATTGGCAAGGAGATAATCCACCAATGCGTGCTTGCGATTCAGGGTAAGAACGCGCTTTTCGGGCATCTGGAAGCCGCCGCCAAAGTGACGGGACATATCGGAGAAACGACGCGACTGCTCATCTACGGTGATGGCGGCAGGGAGTTCATCGGATTTGAAGCTGGCAAGCTGAATGTCCAGTTCGTTGTCTCCGAGTGCATCGCGGAATTTCTTTTCCAATGCAGCACGGGCAGTTTCATCGGTATCGCCGCCTTCGGTCAGTCCATCGGTGCTTGCGTCGACACGCTGGAACTTGAGAGCATTTTCGCCGGCGGAGTATTCAAGGAAGCTGATAAAGTTATTGTCGATCAGCGTTTCAAGAACAAAAACATCCTTATCCTGTGCGGTGTACTGAGCGATCAGATGAGCCTGACGCTTTTCATCGCTGGTATAGTAAATGGTTTCTTCCTTTGCTTTCAGATCTGCAAGAGTTGCGAATTCGCCGGTGGTCTTTTTGAAGAGAATGGCATCCTTCACGCGGTCATAGAATTTTTCGTCACGCATGCAGCCGTATTTTACGAACGGGTGGATATCGTTCCAGTACTTTTCGTAATCCTCGCGCTTGGTGTTGAACTCGGTTACGAGACGATCTGCAACTTTGCGGGTGATATAGGCGGCCATCTTCTTAACGTAGCCATCGTTTTGCAGGAAGGAACGGGATACGTTCAGCGGCAGGTCGGGGCAGTCAATAGCGCCCTTAAGCAGCATCAGGAATTCGGGGATGACTTCTTTGATGTTGTCGGCTACGAATACCTGATTGTTGAAGAGTTTGATTACGCCCTCGCTGGCGGTGAACTCATTTTCAAGTTTGGGGAAATAGAGGATTCCCTTGAGGTTGAAGGGATATTCCGCATTCAGGTGAATCCAGAACAGCGGCTCGCGGTAATCGCGGAATACCTTGTGATAGAAATCCTTATATTCTTCGTCTGTTACTTCGCTGGGCTTGCGCATCCACAAGGGGCAGGTGTCGTTGATCTGTTCGGGTTTCTTTTCGGCAGCAGCCTCATCGGCATTTTCTTCTGCCTTGGGAGCGGCGGTTTCGCTCAGGAAAATCGGAATCGGCATAAATGCGCAGTACTTATCAAGCGTTTCGCGCAGCTGATGAAGATGCAGGAATTCGTGATTTTCTTCAGTGAGCTTAAGCGTTACGGTTGTGCCGCGTTCGGTACGGTCAGAAGGCTCCATTTCGTACTCCATACCGTCGACGCTCGTCCAGCGAACGGCTTCAGCGCCTTCCTGCCAGCTGAGCGTATCAATGGTAACTTGTTCAGATACCATGAAAGCGGAATAAAAGCCCATGCCGAAATGGCCGATAATACCGCCGTTTTCGCCCTCAGAGGGCTTATAACGCTCAAGGAATTCCGTTGCGCCGGAGAAGGCGACCTGAGCGATATATTTGCGTACTTCGTCTGCGGTCATGCCGATACCGTTATCAATAATAGAAAGGGTACCTTTTTCTTCGTCGGCTACAACATGGACGGCATACTCGGTTTCGGTGGCCTCACCGCCGGAAACCAGGAGCTTATATTTGGAAATTGCATCGCAGCCATTAGAAACGATTTCGCGCAGGAAAATATCTTTATCAGAATACAGCCACTTTTTAATTACGGGCATAATATTTTGCGCATTGATGGAAACACTGCCTTTTTCAGCCATAACACAGATCCTCCGGTTTTGTTTTGTATTATTTTAAGCCTGTAAGCGGGGTTTGTCAAGCAAAAATTAGCACTCGTCAATGACGAGTGCTAGTAAAAATTTGTGAAGTCACTGTGAACTTAGAGCGGCGGCAGCGGGAGCACCTCGTTCATGAGGGCGAGGCTGCGCGGATAAGAAGCGAGGATATCCGGAAGGGCAACGAGCGCCTCCAGAGATGCAGATGCAAGAATTGCGGGAATGGCACGCTGAGAAAGTGCGCGGTCCAAAGCCGTCTGAGCATCCCAATCAACATAGGGCAGAATGCGTGCAAGATAATCCCACATTCCATTAAGAGCACGCTGAGAGATATATACGCCGACTTTTGCAAGCGCAGTACGCAGTGCAAGCAAGCGCTCTTCGATTTCGGCGGGAATATCCGCTGTCGGAGCAAAGAGAAGCTGCAATGCGGAAAGAGAAACTGCCTCTTCTTTAACCGGCGCACTCTTGCGGCAGGCGGGTTTCGCACTCAGAGGCGTATGCTCAAGGCGCAGAGTAAAGGCACGGTCGAATACGCGCGCTTCTACAGGGAGTCCGCCATCCTGCAGAGTTGCAAATACGGAAAGAGAAGGATGCAGAGCGCTTGTTTCCATTACCGGATCGAACGCCTGGGAAGCTTTGGTATTTGCATCATCCAAGAGCAGCATGCGCGGTGTGAGCATATCCGCTTTATCGTTCAGGCGATGATAATCTCTGTTTTCATCCCAGTTGGAAGCAGGAGCATGGATGGCAAGGAAGCGATCCTTCAATCCAAGAGACTGTGCCAGAAGTTCAACAATTGCAGTTTTACCGCAGCCTATGGGTCCGGTTACAAGGCAAAGGGAACCGGTGGAGAGAATTGCCAGCAGGTTTACGGCTTCATCGTTGTCGAGTATGTAGCCGGTTTCTGCAAAGTGAGCTCGCAGATCGCTGATCAGCTGACCGGCAGAGGGAGAGGCTACTTTTACCTGAGCGCCTTTGTTGTCGCTGCATTTGGCCAGAATATTCCTTTGGGACTGCTGATATGCTTCTTCCAAGGAAGCAAGTTCGCGATTACGGGAAGCACGCAATTCGTCCAATGCTTCTTCACGAAGCTTCTGCCGATTCTTCTTAAGCGCATCGATTTCCATGGCAATTTTCATGCGTGCGGCTTCGATATCCGTCATGCTGTCAGCAGTGCCGGCAGAACGGGGAACTATGTCGGTTGCGCTGAGGACCATGGAATCAAGAGCATCAAGCTTCACCAGTTCCTTCACGATAGTTTCGCGTATATCGGCACGCTGCCATGCGCAGCGCATGCTGCGAATAGCGGCATCGGCCGGATTTTCCACGGGAACTGCAGAAACGTTTGTGGGAATAGGATGCCCCAAGTTTTCATAACGGATTTTACGCCACTGATCATCTACGATTTCCTTCAGGCTGAGGCCTCTTGTGGGATTCAAGCCTGTCTGACGACCGCCTTGCCGAATGGAAACGGTGCGGGGCAGGGAAGGATCGCGCGAAATCCACGGCGCGGGCTGTTTCGCTTCCGGTGCGGGAGCAGGAGCTGCAGCCGGTACAACGGGAGGCGCTGCAACGGGTTCAACAACAGGTGCAGGTGCGGGTGTTTCTGCTGCGGGAGTGTCAATGCTTTCAACCGGAGCAACAGGTGCAGGAATCTCGGCTGTCGGTGCTTGAACCTGAACGGGCTGAACTGCAGCAGGTTCTTCTGCGGGCTGAGCTTCAGCAGGCTCGATTACTGCGCCCGGATAAAATCCTTTTTCATTTTCGGGAACGAAAATACGGGTGGATTCGCCGCTTACAAAATGGATTTCGGTGATACGCTGCTCTGCTTCTTTCATAGGGAAGGAAGTGCAGTTGTCAATTTTAGTAAGAATGCAGGAAGCATCATCATTCTGAACAGACCACGGACCGGTAAGCATTCCGTCATTGAGAATGTACGCGCATGCCGTAAAGACAGAATTGGCAGCAAGTGAAATGGTGGCTGCATCTGCATCAAAGGAAGTTTCAACAATTTCTGCAATTTGATTTTCGGGAAGCTGGCAGATTACATCGGAATAGACAATGTAAGCGTTATTTTCGGAACGTTCGGGGGAATAGTTTTTGTTCGGTCGGATTTTATCATTCGGACCCAGATGTTTGCGCAGATCCAAAAGACAGTATCTTCCGAGCTGGCGCATGCGGATTTTAAAATGATTGCTTTCATTTTTATCCGGTACTATGCGAATGAAGCCGTCGAGCGGATACTGCTCCTTTGTGTTTTCAAACGGAACATATTTCCCCTCATTGTGCAAAAACAGAGGACAGAACCGGAAATACGCTTTTAATGGATTGTCCTCTTCCAGATAGCCCAGAGCAAAATTTCCTGGTAGAGCCATTTGGGGATCCCTCCTGATATGCAAGAAATATAAAAATATACTGATAGAATTATATACGAATACGGGGAAAATGTCAAATTTGGATTGGATTTTCGTGCAAAGAGCTAAAAGTATAAAGAAATAAATGTAGATAGTGTGCAAGCAAAAATGACCCGAAGCCGGGATTTTCTGCTTGTGTTTTGCGACGAAATGTCGTATAGTTAAAAAAGATGAGGGAGGAAGGATTATGCCGGTTAAATACATCACTGGAAGAGCTGACTGCATGCTGCCGGAAGTGCTGAAGTGTGCACGTCGTGCGTTGGAGAGCGATACGGAGCTGATTGTGGTTGTGCCGCGACAGCTGACATTGGAAACGGAAATTGCGATGTTTGATGCGCTGGGCATAGAGGGTTCCTTCCGCTTACAGATTTGCTCTACGGCGAAACTGATTACACGCATATTTGAAGCGGCAGGTTCTCCGGAGGGCGCAAGAATTGACGATCAGGGCAGAGCAATGGCTTTGTACCGGGCCGCAAAAAAACGCAGCGATGATCTCGTCTGGTATAAGGATGCGCATCATCGCAGAGGCTTTGCGGAACGTGCGCTTGCTCAGATGCAGTTATTCAGGCAGGCGGGGCTGGATGCAGAGGCACTTTCCGCATGTGCGGAGGATATGCCTGCAGGTGCTGCGCGGCACAAACTGCGTGACCTTGCAGTTCTTGCGGAGGAGTATGAACAGATCATTTCCGGAAGGTATCAGGATGGAGAAGGTGAACTTCTGGAAGCAATAAGCAGAATTCCATCAGCGGCTTTTTTGTGCGGGTGTTCGGTGTGTTTCTATGGATTTGACATGATGCCGCCGCTTTTGCATGAAATGATTGCTGCGCTGGCAGGTGTTTGCTGCGAGGTAAATGTACTTCTTCCTGTAGAAATGGACGCTTCTGCAAGAGATGCGGATGTATTCCTGCCGATGAAGAAATCACTTATGCGGCTGGATGAGAAAGTGAAAGCGCGCGGTGTGCAGCGGCAATTTTGTGCGGTAAAAAGCGATTTGACAAGAAAGCAGCATCCGGAAATTGCGCATCTTGCAAGAGAACTTTTCAGCAGGACGCCTGTGGAGGCCAAAGGCAACCCTAAAGTGGTGCGGCTTGCCGTAATGCGCGACCCTTACGAGGAAGCCATGCTTGCTGCAAGCCTGTGCCGGGAACTTGCGCGGACAAAAGGATGGCGCTATCGCGAAATGCTGATTGTCAGTCCGGATGTGGAATCGCGCAGAATTGCGTTGGAAAGGGCATTTTCGCTGTATGGCGTACCGCTGTATTTTGCCGATTCACGGGGAGCAAACAAACATCCTCTCGGCAGAACGCTGATAGGCGTTATGAAAATGATTTCCGGGCGATACAAGGTGGAAGACGTTACATGCCTTGCGCGTGCCGGCTATATGAATATATCGCAGGATGAAGCGGACAGATTTATTAACTATGCCTTGGCAAACGGACTTCGCGGCAACAAATTCAAAAAGGAAATTCCGGATGAAACACTTGAGACGATCCGGTGTGCATTTTTTGCGCCTGTGGAAGAACTGGAAGCTTCTTTAAAGAAAGCAAAAAATCTGACGGGGCAGCTTGAAGCGATATTTGAATTTCTCTGCGCGATAGAAGCCTATGAAAAATGCGAGCAGGAACAGATGCGCCTGATTGAAGCAGGTGACAGAACACGTGCGGGAGAAAGTGCGCAGGTGTGGAACAGGATTGTATCCGCGCTTGATCAGATGCATGCATTGATGGATGAAAAGAAAGCACCTTTGAAAGAAATCGCGGAATTGCTTGAACAGTCGCTTTCTGCGGTGGAATTGAAGGGTCTTCCACAGTCGGCGGATGCCGTGAGCGTGGAGTCGCTTTCCAGAACCTATACAACGCCTGTAAAAGCTCTGATGATGATTGGTATGTCAGACGGCGCGGGAATGGCTTCGGGAGGATTGTTCACAGATGCGGAGCAGTCCCGGATTTGCGAAAAGACGCAGGTGTGGCTTGGACCTGACGGCGTGGAGCTTGCACGTATAGCACGTATGTATATTCTGAGTGCGCTGAGTGCAGCAACGGGCGCGGTGTACATAACATATCCCATGAGCGGTGCGGATGATTCGGCTTTGCGTCCTGGTTTGATTATAGGGGCTCTTAAGCGCGTATTTCCGGATATACCGGAGATTGATACCGTGCCGGAAAGAATGCTTTCCGCTGCTCCGGATGCAGCGGTTTACCGCATGGCAGCAGGCGAGGGTATTGAGGCATCGGCGGCGTTAAACAGGGTTTCAGACGGGCAGGCAGCGGTTGACAGATTTATGAAATATCTCAGCTGGAATGCTGTCAGCGACAAATTGGGAGAAAAACTTGCTGAGAAAATTTTTGGAGAATTGAAGCGCGTAAGCGCATCGCGACTGGAACAGTATGCGCAGTGTCCGTTCCGGCATTTTGTGACCTATGGGCTTTCGCCGCAGATTATCGAACCCTATGAGCTTAAGCCGGTGGATGAAGGCGGATTTTTTCATGAAGCGGTAAGGGCATTTCTTTCAGCCGAAAAATCCGGGATTCAGGAGCTTCCTGCGGAGGAGGCATCTGTGCGCATGGAAGGAATCGCCGACAGACTTCTTGACGGCATGATGAATGGGCCTTTGGGTGACAGTGCTGTCAGCCGCGCCGAGCGCAGGCGTCTGCGGGATACGGCTTGCAGGGCTGCCTGGATGATGGCAGAGCAGCTTAAGGGCAGCAGCTTTACTCCGGTTGAACTTGAAATCAATTTTGGGGACGAAGAACCGTGTGTGCGCTTGCATCCCAAGGGAGGAGAGAGTACTCTCGCCGGACGCATTGACCGCATTGACGAATGGCCGGAGCGAGGGTATCTGCGCGTGATTGACTATAAACGCGGCGGACGTGCAATGAAGCTCAATGAGGTGTATTCCGGTCTGCAGCTGCAGCTTATTATCTATCTTGCGGCGGCTATGAAAAGGCGCGGTGGAAAATGTGCAGGCGTGTATTATTTTTCAGTGGCAGATCCCATATTCGAATGTGAAAGCCGCGAACTTTCGGCTGCAGATGATATGCGGCGCGATAAACTGCGCCTGAGCGGTATATTCCCGAATGATCCGGAAATTCTGTATGCTATGTCACCGGAACCGGAAAGAGTTATGAAAGTACGCATGACAAAGGAGGGTGGCTTTTATAAAGGAACGCCGGTTGCGGATGCTGAGGAGTTTGACAAGCTGATTCAAACGACTATTGGATACTGCGAAAAGTATGTCAGCGAAATCCGGGAAGGAAATACAGAAATAGCGCCGGTTCGACAGAAAAACCGAAGCGCATGTGATTTCTGCGAATATCGGGCCATATGTGCGACCGATGGCTCGAAAGATCGCATTTTCGACTGATAAGCAGATTTCCTTTTTGCATACGAGCCTTTTTTAGCGGCAATACTCATCTCGTTGGAGGTGAGTATATGGCGATCAATAAGGTCGAAATCTGCGGCGTGGATACGTCAAAGCTTCCGGTGCTCACAAACGAGCGTATGCGCGAATTGTTTCCCCAAATCCGCACGGGAGATGCCGGCGCACGCCACGAATTTATACAGGGGAACCTTCGGCTGGTGCTGAGCGTGATTCAGCGCTTTCACAACCGTGGTGAAAGTGTAGACGATTTGTTTCAGGTAGGCTGTATCGGTCTGATTAAAGCGATTGACAATTTTAATACCGAGCTTGGCGTGCGTTTTTCAACCTACGCTGTGCCCATGATTATCGGAGAAATACGCAGGTATCTGCGCGATAACAATCCCATCCGGGTAAGCAGATCCATGCGCGATCTTGCATACCGTGCTCTGCGTGCAAGGGATGCATTGGTGTACAGGCTTGGCAGGGAACCGGGAATCCGCGAGATTGCGCAGGAGATGGGGACGAGCGAAGAAGAGGTCTCTGTAGCTCTGGAAGCGATTCAGGATCCTGTATCCCTGTTTGATCCCGTATATCAGGATGGCGGCGACGCAATTTATGTGATGGATCAGGTAAAGGATACTCGCGTGGATGAAAACGACTGGGTTCGGGACCTATCCATCGCTCAGGCACTTTCGAAGCTGGGAGAACGTGAGCGAAGCATTATTAAAAGCCGCTTTTTTGATGGGAGAACCCAAATGGAGGTGGCTGGGGAAATTGGAATATCACAGGCACAGGTTTCGCGCCTTGAAAAAGCTGCGCTTACCAAAATGCGCAGATATATTTGAAAAAACGCATTGATTTAACCGAGGCTTTCCTTGCTTGAGGGTGGGAGTTATGTTATAATGCCAGTTGTGTAATCGGGTGGTCCGCTATCCACAGGTTGGGTATGAACACCTATGAAGTAAGGAGAGATTCCCCATGAACGAAATCATTCGCTCCATCGAAGCAGCGCAGCTGCGCAAAGACATCCCCGAGTTCGCCGTTGGTGACACCGTTCGCGTACATGCGAAGGTTGTTGAAGGCTCCCGCGAGCGTATCCAGGCTTTCGAAGGCGTTGTTATCGCCCGTCGTAACGGCTCCTCCCGCGAAACGTTCACCGTTCGCCGCACGAGCTATGGCGTAGGCGTAGAGCGTACTTTCCCGCTGCATTCTCCCCGCGTTGACCACATCGAAGTTATCCGTCGTGGTAAGGTTCGTCGTGCGAAGCTGTACTATCTGCGCGAGCGCAGTGGTAAGGCCGCTAAGGTCAAGGATAGGTAAGAACACCGAAAAAGCCGCTGCAACAGCGGCTTTTTTGTAAGCTTTTTTATCCGGGATATTCTCCCGGTGATTTACAGGAGGAAACTCAATGCCCGAAATTAACTGGTATCCCGGTCATATGGCGAAATCCCGCCGCATGCTCGAAGAGCAGATGCGCGGAATTGATGCCGTAATCGAGCTGTGCGACGCACGCGCACCTCTTTCTACACGCAACCCGATTCTGGGACCTCTGTGCAGGGGAAAGGCACGTGTACTTGTTCTCAACAAGGCGGATATGGCTTCTGATGCACAGACGAAAGCATGGATCGATTATTACCGCAATCAAGGCATGTTTGCGGTGAAATTTACCGCTACCGGCGGCAAGACGAAAGAAATTCTCTCTTTTATCGAAGAGGCGACTCGTCCGGCAGTTGAACGTATGCGTCAGAGAGGCGCAAACAAGACGGTACGTCTGATGGTTATCGGTGTTCCGAATGTCGGTAAATCCACGCTGATCAACCGCCTTCGCGGCAATGCTGTGGTAAAGACCGCAGACCGTCCGGGTGTAACGCGCACGAAGCAGTGGGTTAAGGTTGGCCCGTATCTGGAAATGCTTGATACTCCCGGTATGCTTTGGCCCAAGCTGGAGGATCAGGAGATTGCAAAGACGCTTGCATATCTGGGATCCATTCGCGATCAGATTATGGATGGCGAAGAACTGGCCGGTGATCTTCTGCGCAGACTGATGGATATTGCGCCCAATCCCACGTGTGCACGCTTCAAACTGCCGGAGGAGGCCGTTGACATGAAGAGTTACGAGCTTCTCGAAGCGGCAGCGAAAGGACGCGGCTATCTGCTTTCCGGCGGCAGGCTGAACACCGAACGTGCAGCTGCAGTGGTTCTGGATGAATTCCGCGCAGGCAAGGTCGGCAAGATTACTCTGGAGCGTCCGTAATGGCAGCGCGTGAAACAAAGCAGGAAAAACTGCTTCGCCTGATTGCAGCGGAAGAACCTCTTATGCGTGCGGGCAAAGTTGTTGCCGGAATTGATGAAGTGGGTCGAGGTCCGCTGGCAGGTCCGGTTGTGACCGCATGTGTGGCAACGCGGTCTGATGCATGGGTACTTGGTGTGGACGATTCCAAGAAGCTTTCCGAAAAGAAGAGGGAGGAACTGTATCCTCTGATTCTGGAAAGCGCAGTCTATGCAAAAACTGCATGGATATGGCCGGAAGAGATTGACGAGATCAATATTCTAAATGCTACGAAAAAGGCTATGGAACAATGCGCTGCGGAGCTAAATGGCGCGGTGTTTTTTGTGGATGCAGTGACGGGATTAAGCCTGCCGGGAGAAATCATTTCTCTGATTAAGGGCGACAGCCAGTGCTACGCAATTGCGGCAGCATCCGTAATCGCCAAAGTCGAACGTGACCGCTATATGATTGAGATCGACAAAGAGTATCCGCAGTACGGCTTTGCCAGAAACAAGGGATACGGCACGGCGGAGCATATTCGCGCTCTGAAAGAATTCGGTCCCTGCCCGTATCACAGAAAAAGTTTTATACGTTCGTTTATATAGTTGCATATGATAAAAGACCGTCAATCGGATTGCGTTCCGAATGACGGTCTTTTTGGTATGCGTTTTAGTTCAAAAGATATGCGGGTATCTTTGGATTAAAGCGCCTTGGTTGCGATTTCGTTCAGGAGATGTGCAAGAATTTCGTCGGAAGACATGGTGCCGAGATCGCCCTTGCGGGAACGAACGGCTACCGTGCCGCTTTCGGCTTCCTTATCGCCCAGAACGAGCATATAGGGAACCTTCTGAACCTGCGCTTCGCGGATCTTGAAGCCGATCTTTTCGTTGCGCAGATCGGTTTCGACACGGATACCGGCGGCAGCGAGCTTATCGCGCAGTGCGCATGCAGCATCATCGGCACGGCTGGTGATGGTCATGATGCGAACCTGTTCGGGCGACAGCCACAGCGGGAATGCGCCGGCGTACAGCTCGATGAGGTAGGCGAGAGTGCGCTCGTAGCAGCCCATGGAAGTACGGTGGATGATATAGGGGGTCTTCTTCTGACCGTCAGAGTCAACATACTCCATGCCGAACTTTTCAGCCAGCAGCATGTCGATCTGGATGGTAACGATGGTATCTTCCTTGCCAAATACGTTCTTGTACTGGATATCCAGCTTCGGACCGTAGAATGCGGCTTCGTCAATACCGATGGTGTATTCTACGCCAAGATTGTCGAGGATTTTACCCATGACAGCCTGAGCTTCGTTCCACTGCTCGGCGGTACCTTCGTACTTGTTCTTCGGGTTTGCCGGATCCCACTGGGAGAAGCGGAAGCTGCAGTGCTCCAGCATGCCCAGAGTACCGAGTACATGCTTGGCAAGTTCGAGGCAGCCCTTGAACTCTTCTTCCAACTGATCGGGGCGCAGAACCAGATGGCCCTCAGTGATGGTAAACTGGCGTACACGGATCAGGCCATGCATTTCGCCGGAATCTTCGTTGCGGAAAAGGGTGGAGTTTTCGGCATAACGCAGGGGCAGATCGCGGTAGGAACGCATGCGGTTGAGGTATGCCTGATACTGGAAGGGGCAGGTCATCGGGCGCAGAGCAAAGCATTCCTTGGTCTCGTCGTGCGGATCGCCGAGGATGAACATGCCGTCCAGATAGTGATCCCAGTGACCGGAGATCTTGTACAGCTCGCGCTTGGCCATCATGGGAGTACGGGTGAGGATATAGCCTCTCTTCTGCTCTTCATCCTCGATCCAACGCTGCAGAATCTGCATAACGCGTGCGCCCTTGGGCAGGATGATCGGCAGACCCTGACCGATTTCATCAACCGTGGTGAAGTATTCGAGCTCACGGCCGATCTTATTGTGATCGCGCTTGCGGGCTTCTTCCTGCTGCTGGATATAGGCATCCAGTTCCTCGCGGGATTCGAAGGCGGTGCCGTAGATGCGCTGGAGCATCTTGTTCTTCTCGCTGCCGCGCCAGTATGCGCCTGCAACGCTCAGCAGCTTGTAAGCCTTGACCTTACCGGTGGATACAACGTGCGGGCCTGCGCACAGGTCCACAAAATCGCCCTGCTTATAGAAGGAGATGGCAGCGTCTTCGGGGAGGTCGTTGATGAGTTCTACCTTATAAGATTCACCTTTTTCCTCCATCAGGGCGATGGCTTCTGCGCGGGGAAGCTCAAAACGCTCAAGCTTAAGATTCTGCTTGATGATGTGCTTCATTTCCTTTTCGACCTGGGCAAGAAATTCCTGAGTGAAGGGTTCGTCAACGTCGAAATCATAGTAGAAGCCGTTTTCAATGGAAGGACCGATGGCAAGCTTGGCTTCGGGCTTAAGCTTTTTAACGGCCTGTGCCATAATATGGCTGGCGGTATGACGCAAAGAAGAGAGAGTTGCGTCGAAGTGTACGTTTTCCTGCATGGTAGTGTCATCCTTTCCAAAAAATAAAGGCGCCTGCGATTGGGACGGGCTATGACCCGCGGTTCCACCCAATTTGCATGCTGCCGCTCAATGTGGACGATATCGCATCCTGCGCCGTGAATCAAAGGCTGGTGCGCGAAAAAGACTTGCGAGGCGAATTTCAGCCTGAACATGTATGCTCAGATCGCCCTCTCTGACGCTGTTCCCGTTTCGCTTGGTCCCCGTCATTTCCACGGAAGATATTATTGCAGATTATAGCCCGTTTTTTGCGGGTTGTCAATTGTTTTTGAGATAAAATTGCATCCTTGAAAAAATTAACACAAAATAGGTTTGTGTATGAGTGGGGCCTGTGCTATACTTATGCGGAAAACGCACTTCTGCCGATTTGTGCGGCGTTGCCCAAAGGGTGCCGCGCCGAGAGGACGCAGAAGGTGGTAAAAACAAGGAGGAAACCTAAAATGGCAGTTATTTCCATGAAGCAGTTGCTTGAAGCAGGCGTCCATTTCGGACATCAGACCCGTCGCTGGAACCCGAAGATGGCTCAGTACATCTTCACCGAGCGCAATTCCATCTACATCATCGACCTTCAGAAGACCGTTAAGAAGATCGACGAAGCCTACATGTTCATCCGTGACATCGCTCTGGAAGGCAAGGATGTTCTGTTCGTAGGTACCAAGAAGCAGGCTCAGGAGTCCATCGAGTCCGAAGCAAAGCGCTGCGGCATGTACTTTGTAAACAACCGCTGGCTGGGCGGCACTCTCACCAACTTCCGCACCATCCGTACCCGTGTCGAGCGTCTGAACGCTATCGATCGTATGGAAGCTGAAGGTCAGTTCGACGTTCTTCCCAAGAAGGAAGTTGCTAAGCTGATCGGCGAGCGCGAAAAGCTTGAAAAGAACCTGGGCGGCATCCGCGAGATGACCAAGCTGCCGGGCGCAATGTTCGTTGTTGACCCCCGCAAGGAGCGCATCGCTGTTGCTGAGGCTCGTATC
The DNA here is from genome assembly GCA_015056055.1 of Clostridiales bacterium. Lineage (GTDB taxonomy): Bacteria > Bacillota > Clostridia > Christensenellales > Aristaeellaceae > Alectryocaccomicrobium. Next base: position 43,747 of record SVHC01000024.1, read on the forward strand.
CTGGGTATCCCGATCGTTGCTATCGTTGACACCAACTGCGATCCCGACGAGATCGACTACGTTATCCCCGGTAACGACGACGCTATC
>SVHC01000025.1 GCA_015056055.1 Clostridiales bacterium
CGTACGAGATGCCGCAGTACATCGGTGGCTACTGGACGGAAGACCAGCAGGAAATCTACGACACCTATGCTTCTGCTTGCTCCACCTTCACCCGTGCTCAGGAAGCTATGCTGATCTCCGGCGAGCGCGCTTGGGATGAGTTCGACGCTTACATCGAAGAGCTGACCGCAATGGGCGGCGACAAGATGAACGAGCTGTACAAGGAGTACATGGAGATGGTTGTTGAAGTTAACGGCCTCGTATCTCCCGCTGCAGCAGCTGCAGCCGCTCAGTAATTAGCGGTAATAATGATTAATCGGTAAGTGAGAGTTTTACTCAAACAAGCCTGATCATTAAATGAATGGGCCACCGCATCGATCCAACGCACCTGCTGCGGGTTGGCGCGGTGGCCCTTTTCCTTCATATTACAAGAACCATCAGCAAACCTTTGTGTTGGCTGAGCCACACGCATCCTTGAATTAAAATCAATCCGGACGGCGGAAGCTGTCCCATCCAATTGAATGCAATGTGCATATGGGTATGAGTTATACCTGTATAGCCTATTAATCTAAATTATTGTAAGGAGCTGGAAATTATGATGTACGGCAGCAATCTTTCCAACCTGTTCATGCCCAAGGCCATGAAGTCCCGCGCTATCAATGCAGAAAACCCGACCGGCGAACCCGGAAAAGGCTGTATGGCCGAGCCGGCGCCCGATAGTTTTGCTCGTGAACTGGGCCGTGGTTGGAAGGTTCGTCCCTGTGTAGACCTCAAGGGCGGCGAAACCTGCGTTATGGCAGATTACAACGGCGAATCCGGTATGATTCAGCACATTTGGCTGGTTCCCACCGGCAGATATCGTGATCTGATCCTGCGCATCTACTGGGACGGCTGCGAAATTCCTGCAGTTGAGTGCCCGGTTGGCGACTTCTTCGCAAATGGCTGGCAGGAGTATTCTCCCATTCACTCTCTGGCAGTTTGCCTCTGCCCCGGCAGCGGCCTGAACTGCTACTGGCAGATGCCTTTCAAGAAGGGCTTCAAAATCACCCTCGAAAACCGCGCACGCGACGGCATGACCCTCTTCTGGCAGATCGACTACGCTCTGTGCGAAGTTCCGGACGATATGCTCTACTTCCGTGCCTGCTGGCGTCGTTCCAACCCCGTTGAGGGCGGCATCCACACCATCCTTGACGGCGTAGAAGGCCGCGGCCACTATGTTGGCACCTACCTCGCATGGCAGGTAAACAACACCGGTTGGTGGGGCGAGGGCGAAGTAAAGTTCTACCTCGACGGCGATAAGGAATTCCCGACCATCCCGACCACCGGCACCGAGGACTACTTCGGCGGCAGCTACAACTTCGACGTTCAGGGCGCTTATCGTTCCTTCACCACTCCGTACACCGGCCTGCAGGTTATCCGTCCCGACGGCCTGTACAAGAGCCAGCAGCGCTTCGGCCTGTATCGTTGGCACATCACTGATCCGGTATGCTTCGATAAGGATATCCGCGTAGACGTACAGGATCTGGGTTGGAGAAGCGAGACCCGTTACCTCCAGCAGAAGTCTGACATCTCCTCCACGGCATTCTGGTATCAGGACAGCATCACGCCCCTCAAGCCCCTGCCGTGCCGCAATGACTGCGAATTCATCTAATATTCAGTTTTGATATGCAAGCGCCGGCGGAGGCCTTGCCGGCTTCCGGCTACAGGCTTCCCCGGCGCATTTTCGATTGAACATACTATCCGGTGGAACGTGATCGAGCGTTCCTCAGCGGAACGTTCGATAATTATTATAGAAATCAGGTGAATTTAAATGGCACTGCTTCGTGAACAGGATAGAAAATATACGACCCCCGAAGATATTTGTGCGCATCTTGGCGAGGATTATGAGGAGTACTTTGGTGCGGTAAACCCGCCGATTTACCAGACGAGCCTCTTTGGCAAAACCGAGCGTCCGAAGGACTATGTTTATACCCGCGTTTCCAACCCCACCACTGAAGTTGCTGAGCGCAAAATCGCAGCCCTTGAAGGCGCGGACGGCGCTATCTGCTTTGCCAGCGGCATGGGTGCAATCACGGCGGCAATTATGCATTACATCCGCCCGGCATGCCACGTAATCTGCGTTGCAACCACTTACCCGGATGCAAAGCGCTTCTGCCGCGATTATCTGAAGGAGCGCGCTGGCGTATCCTGCACGCTGGTAAAGGGCGAGAGCATTGAAGAAATCGAAAAGGCTATCCGTCCGGAAACCACGCTGATCTACCTTGAGAGCCCCTCCACCACCATGCTCAAAATGCAGGATCTGGAAGCTATTGCAAATCTTGCAAAGGCTCACAACATCGGTACAGTTATCGACAACACCTATGCAACGCCGCTGTTCCAGAATCCTCTGAAGTGGGGCATTGATATTTCTATTCACACTGTTTCCAAGTATCTCGGCGGTCACAGCGATATCGTTGGCGGCGTAATCTGCGCACGCAAAGAGCTGCTTGAGAGCATTCAGCACAATGAGCGCTCTATGCTGGGCAGCATTCTCGGCCCGCAGGAAAGCTATCTGCTGATCCGTGGTATGCGTACTCTGCCGCAGCGCATGCGTAAGCATGGCGAAAACGGCATGATCGTATCCCGCTATCTGGAAAACCATCCGATGGTATCCAAGGTTTACTATCCCGGCGGCGATACCTACCAGCAGAAGGAACTGTTTGAAAAGTACATGAGCGGCACCACCGGCCTCATGTCCCTGCAGATCAACGGTACTCCGCAGCAGGCTCAGACCTTTGTGAACTCCCTGAAGGTATTCCGTGAAGGCGTAAGCTGGGGCGGATTTGAAAGCCTTGTATCCGGCAAGACCATCGGCATGCCGCCGGAGCGCTGCATCGAGGAAGATGTAGATACCAATGTTATCCGCCTGCATGTCGGTATGGAAAACATCGATACTCTGCTGAAGGACCTTGAGCAGGCACTGGATGCGGCTTCCAAGGCATAATGGTCTATCGATATTGTGAAAAGGAGTGTTTTCCAATGAACGGTAAAAGAATGTACGAGCTGCTCGAAAAAATGAACTATGTTCGTGTGGGCGGCACCGAAGAAGAAAAGAAAACTGCTGAGCTGCTTCAGGCAGAGTGCGCATCTTTCGGCCTTGAAGCCAAAATCGAAGAGTTCGAAATCGAAGACGGCGAACTGGGCGAGTGCTATTTCGAGGTAACTGAGCCCTATCAGAAGAGCTACGAAATGCGCGCTTACAAGCGCTGCGCAAGCGTTGAGGCTGAGGCTGAGATCCTGTATGTTGAGGATGCTCTGCCGGCAAACCTGCGCAATGCAAAGGATAAGATCCTGTTCATCAACGGCGGTCTGGGCTATGATAAGTATGAAACCTTCCTCAAAACCGGCGCAAAGTGCATCGTAATGGGCAGCGGCAGCGCTCTGGATAGAGTGGAAGATACTGATATCCGCTTTGGCATGTTCCGCAGCCAGATGACCGAGAAGTTCGAAAATCGCCTCTCCGCACTGAATGTGCGCACGAAGGATCTGTTCGAAATGCTGGTCAAGGGCGCAAAGAAGGCGAAGGTAAAGATCGAATCCAAGGATACGACTTCTACCTCCCGCAACGTTGTTGCCTACATCAAGGGCACTGAGAAGCCGGAAGAAGTTATCGCTCTGACTGCACACTATGACTCCGTTCCGGATTCCCCCGGTATCTATGACAACGCAGCAGGCAGCGCCATCCTGATGGAACTGGCTCGCTACTTTGTGGCAAATCCGCCGCGTTACACCCTGTGCCTGATCTGGACCGGCAGCGAAGAGCGCGGTCTCCTGGGCAGCAAGGCATTCGTTAAGGATCACGAGGAAGAACTGAAGAACATCCAGCTGGCTGTAAACTTTGACCTCGCAGGCAACATCGCAGGCCATGAGTTCTCCATCGTAACCGGTCCGGAAGAGCTTAAGGGCTATCTCGAGGTTCAGGCTAAGGAAAAGGGCTGGGCAGTAAGCGTATCTCAGGATACCTATTCCTCCGACGGTCTGCCTTTCGCCGACAATGGCATCCCCGCAGTATCCATCGGCCGCTTCGGCGCACCGGATATGAGCTTCATCCATGACCGCCGTGACCAGATCCAGTTCGTAAGCGCTGATGCAATGGAAATCACCGCTGTTCGCGCACTCGATTTCGTGGATCGCATGGACAAGGCTGTTATGATGCCGTTCGAGCGCACCATGCCCGACAACATGAAGACCAAGATCGACGAATACTTCCGCCGCAATAAGAAGTAAGAATAGTATATAACGAGCCCCGGAGCGTTAACGCTCCGGGGCTCATTTTCGTAGCAACTATTGCTTACAAACCAATGCGATCGCATCGTGCTTTTCGCCGGTGATCCAGTCAACGTCGTCGGTAAGCCAGTCCATGATTTCAAGCTGGCGGGTTTCCCATGCGATGGTGGAGGTGCGTTCTTCTTCGGTCATTTCATGATCGTAGGATTTTACCAGTTCGCAATAGCCGAAGATATAGCCGTTTGCATTCCAGATGGTGAAATTGCTTTCAGGGCCTTCGGTAATTTTGTCACCGCGCGCTTCTATGAGAGCGTCATGGCGGCGTTTGTATTCCGCGGCACAGCCATCCTTTAGTTTTGTGGCAAATACGCGATGGCGGATGAGCGATTTGTCCTCGCGTACAATGCCAATGTCGTGATACATAAGAGGAAGTGTATCGGGAGCGGCAAAGATTTCGGCAAAGGGAGAAAGCACGCGTGCCAATTCCGGATTGCCTACTGCCGGAAGGGTTGCTTCATCGGCATACTCACCATAGCAAAACAGAAAGTCCTGAATGTTCCAGACGGAAAAATTGTCTGCGCCGGCTTTGGTAAGCGAATCTTTGACTGCGGGCCATGCTTCGCAAAGTGCGGCCAGACCGGCAGACTTCATATCAGGCTTGAATTTAAAGACAAACGGCAGTCTTTTCATAATGATCTCCTTCCGTTCGAACAAAGCTTATACTGTAAGGATATACGCTTCTGTGACCTTTGTCAAGAAGAAAGTGGGGAATTGAACAGAACGCATATTTGTGATATACTGGTAAAAAAAGCAGGGAGGGCAAAAGAATGCTGCTTGATTATACTCAGCCTTTGAAGGATAAAGTGCTGCCGCCGCGCAAATGCATGGTGAAAAAAGGCACAATTGATATTGATGTTGTGGAGATTACGCCGGTTGTGTGGAAGGGAAGGCTGATGCGGTTTGAATGGATTCGCGACAGCCATTTTGGAAACGGATACTACGCCAATACAGAAGGATGCTGCTATTTCCGCTTTGTTGACATGAAAACCGGGGAATATACGCCTGCATTCGCACGGAATTGCTGCTTTGGATCTGCGCATGTAGAAGGGGACACTGTGTATGTGTACGGTGTGCGCGGTTCGGATGGCGGGCAGATTATAACTATGTTCCGTTCGGATGATATGGTGAACTGGGAACAGCAGGATGTTCTTACCTTTCCGGACAGCGTGAAGGTGTATAACAATTCTGTTTGCAAAGGTCGCGACGGATACTATATGGCGATTGAACTGGGCGGAGATAAAGAGATAGTCGGCGAACCGTTTACCTCCGTATTTGCCAAAAGCGATGATCTTATTCATTGGACGATGCTTGACATGGGCACGCATGTATATACCCGCGAACGCTATTCTGCCTGCCCGACGATTCGTTACTGTACGTGCGATGACAGGTACTACATGATCTATCTTGAAAGCTTGCCCTGCCACCGCTGGCAGCCGTATATTGTGCGTACACCGGATTTTAAGACTTTTGAACTGGGCCATAAGAACCCCATTATGTTCTCGGATGATGATGATAAAATCGTACAGAATCCGGAAAAGTTCACACCGGAACAGCTGGAATATATCAATGGCGCGATCAACTGCAACAACAGCGACGTCGACCTTTGTGAGTTCGAAGGCAAGACAGTGATTCTGTACTCCTGGGGAAACCAGTTTGGCAAGGAATTCCTCGCCGAAGCGGAATACGATGGACCTATGGAGGAGTTCCTGCGTTCGTTCTTTGCAGACTAAAAGAAAAAGTGCTCCCGAATTTCGGGGGCACTTTTTGCAGTGAATGATCAGCGGGCTTCTTCGCGGCGGATGATTTCGTCCTGAGCCTTTTTGCACATATCAATGAATACAGCGCTGTACCCGGTAATGCGAACCATCAGGTCGGGATATTTTTCCGGATGCAGCTGTGCATCTTTTAGTTCAGAGGTGTCAGCTACGCTGAGCTGGAACTGCATACCGCCGTTTGCAAAATAGGTATCTAGAAGCACTTTCAGTCGAGCAAGGCCGGCATCTCCGGATACAAGATTTTTCGGCATACGCACGTTGAAGGCACCGGAGCTGATGCGATCAAACGGAAGCTTTGCAACGGAGTTGAGAAGTGCGGTGACTGATTCCGTGGAGCCTTCGGAGGGAGAAAGATTTTCGGAAACGGGCACGCCTGCCGGGCGTCCGTCCGGGGTTGCACCGAGGTCGCGTCCTGTAGTAATGTGACCCATATCGGCAATGGTGGTATTCAGAGGAAAGACGTTGCGCTTGCCGGTATTGGGGTCAATGCTTTCCTGATCGATCAGATTTTGCAAAAGCGTCAGGAGGCGAACGGCGTGCTCGTCGGCTCTGTCATCATCATGGCCGTATTTGGGGGCATTTTTCAGGCGCTTGTGCAATACTTCGTGCCCTTCAAAATTGGCTTTCAGTGCAGAAGCAATTTCGTCCATGGAAACAGGATTTTCCTGTGCAAATGCAACGTGGTCCAGTGCGGAAAGAATATCTGCTGCTGTACCGATGTTGCGCAGCATGGACATGAATACGCGGTATTTTACGGCATATCCGGCTTCACGCGCTTCCTCAAGAACGCCTTGCAGGAATGCGTCGGCACAACATAGAGTCTTGGGGAGTGCGGGCTCGCTGTATTCATAGTGTTTTCTGTATTCTGCAAAGCGCGGACGGATATGCGCAAGCCATGTTTCTGCAATGGCATTATATACATCGTCCATTGATTGGAAATCGCGGCGGGGAGCACCGGATTTATCAAACAGTGCATCCATAATGAATACAGGAAGCGGACCACCGATAAAACCTGTTGTCACATTGCAGCCGTGAAGCGCCGGCCAGTTGCAGCCAACGATGGAATAGTTCACGGCGTCTTCGTGCTCGATTCCGGCCTTTTCCATAGCGCCGATTACGGTTTCGTCATTGTACACCATCAGCGAGGAGTTCAGCCGCAGCTTATCGCATACACAGTTCCAGAGCGCGGCATCATCTTCTGCAGTATGGCGGAAAACATATACCGGATTTTCAAGACGCGGGTGAATGTGTTCAATAAAAAGCTGTGTCAGAGGATTATCCTTCGGATGACGATAATTGGATTTTCCGCCCAGAATGATATAAGTAGGGGAGTCATACATGGGATTGCGGAACCAGCCGGTTTCAGAGGGTTCACCGCTGCCGAGCTGATGCTCGCCGCGCCCCAACACGAGGGAAAGCTTGCAGTTGAAATCGTCGATGATGCATCCTGCTTCTTCGCGGGTGAGAATACCGTCGGCGATATCCTTTTCATAGTAGGGGAAAAGCAGGTCATCCAGTCGTCCGCACACAAGCGTTGCATTCATATGCGCAGCATATACGCAGTACACGTGCGTTATGTACAGAACAAGTTGCAGCGCTTCATAGAACGTTGCAGGAGGATTATCTGCAATATTCCTGCTCGCGATGGCTGCGGCATGAAGACCTGTTTCTTCAGCCGCGTCGGCATAGCGGAGCATATAGCGTCGATAAGCACGGAGAATCAGGTTCATTCCCTCAAGGTACAAAATGCGTTCCTTTTCTGCGCCGGATGCAAGGAGATTTTCAATCACGGATTCCGATTTTGCAATATAGCCGGAAATGCCGCGGCGTAAAATTGTACCCCAGTCCAGAGTGATATGGCCGCCGTCTACCATGAAATAGGCGCGGTCATCAAACTTTTTCTCGATTTCGGTGAGCCAGTTTTCCTCTTCGGCGCTGGGAAGCCATTCCGCTACGCGCCCAAGCAGGATATCATGCTTTTTTACCGGGCAGCTGACAGTTTCAAGCATGTAGGTAAGGCCGTAGCCAAGATACAGTGGCTGGGGAAGATCAGAATATAGTTCACAGGCCTTGTCGGCTGCAATGTAGCGCTCCATATAGGTGCTTTTTATAGGCTTATTGCGCAGGGTATCAATTGTTTCTTCCAGAAGCATACGGCTTTTCTCAAAAAGGGATAGAGACATAAAGATACCTCCTTATCAAGCGTTCTGTAATTATGCTTGGGGGCGCAGAAGCTCATATACCAATTCGCGGCGGATTTCATCTCCCATGGAACGGTTTTTGCGGGTGCCTTCGTCCACAAATTGCATTCCGAGTTTTTCGATTGCGCGGCGGGATGCAATGTTTTCGCTGTCGCAGGCGGCGAAAATTTGGCGCAATCCGAGAGTATTCCAGCCGAATTCCACAATGGCGCGGGCGGCTTCGCTGATATAGCCCTTTCGCCAGTAGTTTTTGTTCAGAAGCCATGCGAGTTCGGCAACGCTGCGGTCTTCCTGCATATAGAGCGTGATGCCGCCAATATGCACGCCATCCAGCAGAATTACAAATTCATAGATGGCAGGTTCGCTTTTCTGCCATTCGTCCTGCGCTTCCTGAATGATGCGTGCGGTTTCCTCAAGAGATTCATAGGGGAGGAACATCATGAAACGGGTGTTTTCAAGGTCAGATGCATATTCATGGGTGGAATGCAGATAAGTCATATCTACGGGGCGCAGCGTCAGACGGGATGTTGTAAGCTCCATCGGATTACCTCGATTTATGTGATAGGTTCATTATAACAGGATATGGGGGATTTGACAACCAAATGAAAAAGGATACGTTTGAATTGACAAATTCAGGGAATATAGTATAATAAAATTGGAATGCGAGTGTATTTGTCGATTACTGGAATGGATTGGTGATATACAATGAAAAAAGGGTTGGCCATGATTCTTTGCCTGATGCTTATGATGACATCAGTTCCTTCTGTTTCGTATGCAGCATTTGAGGAATTTAGGGAATATAAGGCGGAGTTTGAGGAATATGTTATCGAGCAGCTTATGGATGAGGCTAAAGCGATAGACATAAGTTCCCATCGCATTTCTGCAGATGCGATCAGCCAAATCTATTTTGACATTCTGTATAAGCATCCGCAGTTGTTTTATGTGGATCGCCGTCTGGAATATACTCATACGAATGATAAACGTGTGATCATAATTGAACCCGCCTATCTGTATACGGGGCAGGAACGGCGAATCATGGCGGAGCAGTATGAAATGCTTATTAAAGACATTGCCGAATATGCATCTGCTGCGTCTACGGTTATCGGACAATTGATGTTGGTGAACGACTATTTCTGTGTGAATTTTGAATTCGATACTGATGACAATATACATGACCCGTATGCCCTTTTGATGGAAAAGAAGGGTGTATGCGAGGCATATGCACTGGCATTCGGTGCGGTGCTTAATGTGCTTGGTATTCCCAATGAATATGTTCTGAGCAAAACAATGAATCATGCCTGGAACATGGTACAGGTCGATGGGGAATGGTATCACATCGACGTGACCTGGAACGACCCCGTGGATGATATGCCTCTGCGTGCGCGGCATGACAATTTTCTTTGCAGCGACGAAGTCATGAAGGAAAACGGCTATTATGGCTGGGAAACGGATATCGTAGCCGGAAATACCCAGTATGACGATGCATTCTGGGTAGATATAAAAACGCCGATTCCGGTATTCCGCGATCATCTGATCTATGCAGATACCAAACCGGATAAGGAAGGCAATCGAATCATTCATGCCTGGAATCCTGCAACCGGCGAAACGAAAGATATTGGCTTCAGCAACATATATGGATTCGATGGAAACGGCAAATACAACGAGGGGTATTCTGCAATTTTCACAAATGGAGAAAATCTGTACTATGTTTCCGCTGAGAGCATCTTCCTGCTTGGAGAGGATGGAACGTCTACGCTGATGTATTCCAATTCTGATACATCGCAGATGATTTGGAGCGCATGGGTTCAGAATGGTGATTTGCTGGTTCTGACGGGTAAGGATCTGAAAAAAGACAGCAAGGTAAAAACGCTTTTCTGGGAATAAGTGAGAATCCATTTTCTGACCGGAGGTGAAGGACATGAAAAAGTTTATGGCGTGGCTCTTTGTTGTGGTGTTGGTCGTTTTTGTCATTGACTGGGGCGTTATCGGTATGCAGCTGCTGGATAACAACTATGACAACATTACAATAGGTGCATATATTGCACTTGTCTGCTGGGTCATATTGATGGTTTGTGCCCTTTACAGATTGTTTAATTCCAAATGTCCGCATTGCGGAAAACTAAGGATGAGCAGAGGCGAATACTGCTCCTACTGCGGAAAGAAAATCGGATAAGCTTATGTAGAACACAGAAAACAGCGTGGATGTCAGTCCACGCTGTTTTTTTAGCTATGTAAGAATTCAGATTTCGCCGCGTTCGTGCCGAACATACCATGCGGGGCGGAAGAGTTCATCCCATTCTATTGCTATATCGGAAAAGCTGAATTGCATTTCAAACCACGGTTCGTCACCACAGCAGTTTACTTCCCATATATTATCGCCAAGATGCTCAAATTCCAAAATGGTCGCGCCGTATGCATCATACCCGAGTTCATGGAAAAACAATTCGGCAGCCTGCTCTCCTGTATAGGAAACAATCGGACTTATCGGATGGGAGTTTCCTTGTTCGTCGGTTTTCCAGGCTACGCCGGGGGTGAAGGAAATAGGCTTCCAATTCGTAAAGGTAATTTGTGCAAGAAGAACTTCCATGTCGCAATCTACATCGGCTTGCGCAGCGTTTTTGTGGATATTCAGTTCTTTTGCCTGAACGACAAGCGTATTTGAATCATGGGATACGAAGCGCCAGACAGAATCATGAAATTCAAAATCGCGCGGCCTGTTCACGGATTGATATTTCATGGAAATACCTCCTTTGAGGGTTTAGCTGTAAACAAAGCGGCGTGAAAAATCCCGCCGCAGGTAGCTATATATTGGTGGGCGTTCTAAAGCCTGCGCCGGAAGTTTCTGTCTAATGTTTCGGCGTGATCGTTGTATACGCCTTCATAACCACAATTTTCGCAGCGGTATACATAGTCACGCGTACTATAGCCCTTAATAAAGTTGATAAAACTTTCGATGGAACTGTGACAGTGCGGATTGTAGACTTCCGTCCAGCCGGCAATATCCCTGCAGCGTGGGCAACGCTTCGGTATGAACACTTTGCCCCCCCTTTTTTTATTATTTGAAGTAGCGTGCAAGCAGGCCTGCAAAAGCTTTTCCATGTCTCGCCTCGTCGCGAGCCATTTCATGGATTGTATCATGCAATGCATCCAGATTCAGCTGCTTTGCGAGCTTAGTAAGTTCGGTTTTGCCTGCGGTTGCGCCGTTTTCGGCTTCAACGCGCATCTCAAGGTTCTTCTTGGTGGAATCGGTTACGACTTCACCGAGGAGTTCGGCAAACTTTGCGGCATGCTCTGCTTCTTCGTAAGCAGCTTTCTCCCAGTATTCGCCGATTTCCGGATAGCCTTCGCGGTGTGCTACGCGTGCCATTGCCAGGTACATACCAACTTCGGTGCATTCGCCCATGAAGTTAGCACGCAGACCTTCAATGATTTCTTCCGGTGCGCCCTGCGCTACGCCGACGGTGTGCTCTGCTGCCCACACGAATTCACCGGACTGCTTTTCAAACTTAGATGCGTTCGCTTTGCAGACGGGGCATTCTGCGGGTGCTTCAGCGCCATTGTGAACGTAGCCGCAGACTTTGCAAACCCACTTATCGGAAGCGGCAGCTGCTGCGGGCGCGGGCTTTGCTTCGGACACGGCATCGGTCAGAACAAAGTCCTGCTTTCCGTGCTTGCAAATGGGGCAGATAAAGTCATCGGGCATGTCTTCGCCCTCGTGTACATAGCCGCAAACGGAGCAGACCCAGCCCTTTTTCTTTACGGGTGCGGGCTTCTGCTTAATGTCACTCTGGTAATAGGCATAAGTGCAGCTGGGGCGTTCGGAAAGAACAACGCCGTCGGTCACTTCACCGATGAAGAGTGTATGGGAGGTAAGATCCATGCTGTTTACAACCTTGCAGGAAATATAGCCGTTTGCACCTTCGGTGAGGTAATAAAGGCCGTTTTCGCTGCGTGCAACGTTTGCAAAATCTGCAAATTTATCCACATTGCGGCCGCTCTGCATGCCGAAATGCTTGAACAGAGCAAAAGGTGCATCCACAGTCAGTGCGGATACGTTGAAAACGCCGGTGGCTTTTACCATATCATGGGTTTTGCCGCCTTTGATTACGGCAATGGACAGACGGGTAGGGTCATTGGCGACCTGAACCGCCGTATTGATAATGCATCCGTTATCTCCGTTCTCATCCTGTGCAGTCAAAAGATACAGACCATAGCTGATCTTATAAAGCGATTTCTGATCCATAATGCCCTCCGAATTTTGATGTTCTATATACATTATACCACAAAACGGTATCTTCCAAACGATAGCTGAGAAAATTATTTAAAGATTTCATCGATCTGGGACGGAATATCACCTGTGAGATCGATTTTATAAAGCGTACCGTCTATTTTCAGATTGAGGAAACGATCACTATCCTCGAGCGAGTAGGCAATGACGGCATTTCGACCGTTTAGATCGAATTTAAAATTTTTTCGCCAGTTTTTCAAATCCAGCCACGCCTGAGGCATGTCTATGCGCAAAGGGGCTTGTTCGCGGTGGCTGCCGTAAGTGTTCCTGTCAACTTCGCAATGCACGGTAGCCAGAGCAAGCAGATGCGCACAGTCCGAAATGATGTTTTCAAAGGTATCAAAACCGTATCCCGTATTTCCGGAACCGCCGTCAATGCGCTGGTAATCGTTCCAGTGATGCACGATGCCATAGTTTTCGCAATCAAGTGTGATGTTTCGAACGGTCTTTATATCCTCGCAGGTGTGGGAATAAATGCCGTTTCCACCGTTTGCTTCTTTATTCCTGCGGGAGTCTACTACGATATTGTGCCGAATTGATACGGTATCATTGGAGGCTTCAAGGAATATTGAGCCGAATTGATTCCGGGTATGCAGAAGGACGTTACCTGACACAAAAAGATTTGTATTATTTGCGTCGCACCAGATGCCGCTGCCGTATTTTGTGCCGCTGATGAAGTTGTTGATGACCATGCTGTCTTTAAGACGGTGCATCTTGAATGCGGCGCTTTCCCAGAGTTCCTCAAAGTCCTGCCAGCAATTGTCAATAAAACGGTTGCCTTCTACCAGAATGGAGGACTGGCTGCTGTCGTAATAGTGGATATTGCTGTTGCCGGTAGTGCCGGTCAGACCTACAATACCACAGCGGGAGAATTCACATCCGCGCACGATCATAAAGCCACGTTCTTTTAGTGAATAACGATTGGGACACTGATAACCGATATCTGCACCCACACCGTTTGCATCCCATACGCGGCAATCCTCAATCAGCCAGTGATGACCACAGTTCACGCTGAGTATGCCGCGCTGAGGTGCAGGAAATCCGTTTCCACCCTTTGAGAAGGTCAGGTTTTTCAGATGCATGTAGGCAAAATGGCGTTCTTCCGGGCAGAAGCACTGCTCGCGGGCAGTGAATTCCAGCGTATGGTCTTCCGGTGCGGAATCATCCTTGAAGCGGACGTGGAAAGTCAAGCCGTCATCTTCCACAAAGAAGCGATTGTCCTTTTCGCCCAGCTGGAAATAATTCAGAACCTGCTCCATTCGCTGACCATCGCAGAACAGCATTCCGCGACGCAGAACGGCAGTTTGCCTGACTGTGTTGCTCAATGTTCCGAATATGCCGGAAACCGTGTCGCCATACCAGGGAACAAGAGGACCATTGACTGCCTGAAAAGGATTCGTACCGATAAAAACATTTCTGTCAAAACGGGCCATGTAGACGTGGGCATTTTTTTGTTCGAAATCCACTTCGTCACGTACGGTACCCTCGCGGCGCTTCCATCCTTCACTTTCACGGAATTCGCCGCAGAAAATCTCCGCGCCGGTGATTTCTGCCGTTTCGCCTTCTGCGCCGCAGAACATTACCATTTCAGCTTCGGATTTACCGGAATGAATGGGGCGAACCGTTTCGCGGTAGATTCCTTCATGGATGATGACTTTTGTTCCCGGCTCTGCCAGCGGAACTGCCTGAGAAATTGTGAGGAAAGGATGTTCTTTGCTTCCGTCACCATCTATCGTTCCGTGCAGCTGGGAAACGTGCAGAATCCTTTTGTATTGCGTTTTATCCGTCCACAGTGCAAAGGATGTGCCGTCCGGCAAAGTGTATTTTTTGTCGCTCATGTACGCTGAGCCCTCCTTTAGGACAGTATTCGGTCAAATACATTGTGCTGCCAGAGTGAGTATGCCAAGAATCAAAAGTACCGTACCGACCACACGGTTTAAGCGGGTGATTTCGCACCGATTTGCAAACTTTGCAGATACAGCAGCGCCGAAAACGCAGGTTGATACAATGAGGATTAAGGGCAGTGTATCTACATTTGCGCCCATGGAAACATGGCTTACTGCGCCCGTGAGTGCAACGACTGTCATTATCATTGTGCTGGTTCCGACTGCAATCTTTAGATTGTAAACCAAAACTACCGTAAATACGGTAAGCATCAGAATGCCGCCGCCACTTCCTGTAAAGCCGCAGACCCAGCCGATACCGCAGCCCAGTACGGTCGCAAGAATAAGACGGATTTTTTCCGAGCGTCCTTCAATGGAAACAGCAGCATCGCGTCCGCCTGTAACGGGCTTGAAGATAAATTTGAAACCCAGAGATATCGTCGTCAGCATGGAAAGATAACCCAGACCGTCCGGCTGCTGCACGCTGAAAAGATAACCGCAATAGCTTCCGATGACAGCGCCCGCAAATGCAGTAGCAGAGACAAGTGCTCCGCGCTTGAGATCGATATTTCCGTTTTTGTAGTAGGTATAGGCGGAATAAAGGCTCGCAAGCACATCGGCGGCAAGCGCTACCGTTACCGCATCATAGCTCAGCCATCCGCAAAAGCCCACCAGAAGCGGAGTGATTACCACAGCGGCAGACAGACCCGCAAGACCTGTCACGGCTCCGGCGCCCAGACCGGCAAGAATATAAATTACATAAAGCATGGCTATTTTATTTCAATGCCGTACAGAGCACCATATGCCTGTGCTGCATACATATCCTTCCCGGCATCAAAGTATTCATCACCGAAGAAAAGCTGTCCCGGATTTTTTGCTGCATCGATCGGGCGGCCATCCGGTTTGCGTGCGCAGGAAACAAGCTTTTTGCCCGAGGCCAGTATTTTTTCATACAGTTCGGTCCAATCCCGTTCGGCAGGTTCGCCTGCGCCGGGCGTCCACTGAATGCCCTTGATGGAATCAGTGGAAAGCAGCATATCAAGGTGCGGCAATTCGCCGACACCGTCCATATGATAAAGGGTATTGTGCATTCGCGCGGCGCTTGAAGCAAGTTCGGGTGCAACAAATTCGGAAAACATTGTCGGGCTGATCATATAGGAAAAGTCGCTTTGAATGATATAGGAGGGCTTTTCGCAGTAGATTCCAAACCAGTGTGAGTATCCGGAAGCCTCCGGCCCCATGATGTCACAGAATAAATCAAAATGCTTGAACCACATATCTTGCAGCTCATTTACACAGCGAAGAACCTCATCCGGCGCATCGTAAAGATCCATCAGCAGATTTTCACTGCCGCGGAATGTGGCAAGTGTATCCAGAATTCCGCCCATGTCAACCATGTTCATGACGACATTTCCTCGCCATTTTTCCATGCCGGCTTCATACAGGTTCATCACGCGGCGAAGGTAAGGATTGTTTTTATCCATTTCAAAGTGCAATTCTTCGATTGGAATATCCTTGCGCGGCGGCTGGAACCAGATGGTGTCTTTTCCGACCACGGGAGTGCAGCCGAGGAAAGCAGAAAGAACGCCGGGTCCAAACCACATGGTGTTAAAGGAGGGGAAGGCATCTCCGTGCCAGCGCATGCGGGAAAGATTCCAGTCATGCGCATCCACCAGTTGATCAGGATTTACAGAAAAATCCCATGCGCTCTCCCAACTCAGCGGACTGTAAGGGGAAGGGGTGCGATTTGAATCGTGCCCGCAGGTCATAATGGGCACGATCGGGCGATCCAGTTTGTTATCCCACCAAAGGCGGTAGGTTTCTTTTAGTTGTGCATAATTTTCAACTGAAAAGCAAACGGAATTGGATTTCATCTATTTTCCTCCTGTGTAGTGTTCATGCATCGATTATATCATATGCTGCATGGAGAAAACAATATAGCAGGTTTGCTTTTGGAAAGAGTAGACATAAAAAGCATTTTTGTGATAGAATAGAAGCAATGCAACACATTTCAATACAGAGGAGTAAATGGCGTCATGAAAACAACCATTTATTGTTTTTCTGCTACAGGAAATTCTCTGACTACTGCCAGAAAGATTGCTGAGAACCTTGAAAACTGTCAAATCGTTTCAGCGATTTCAGCAAGAAGGCAAACAAAAGTGATCGAAGATGCAGAAGCAGTTGGCTTTGTTTTTCCTGTGTACTATGGCGACATGCCTTGCATTGTACGTGAATTGATTTCAAAAATGGTGTTCCGGGCTGATACATATATATTTTCTGTGGTAACATGCCGAGGTCATGCAGGCGCATGCAACCAGCGAATGGACCAGCTGCTTAAAACACGTGGTCAGAAGCTTTCCTTTGCGGCAGCAGTCAAAATGCCGGGTAATAGCTTTATCAATGCACCGGAAGTGGATGCGGCACATCTTGCTGCGCAGAATGATGCTGTTTGTAACGTTACCAAACGAATCGCTGCACGTGAAGTGGAAGATTATTTTGATGCGACTCTGCTGCCGCTTGCCCAAACAGCCTATCCTAACAATTTTCGTGGGATTATTGCAGAGAACAAATGCACGGGCTGTGGTTTGTGTACGAAGCTTTGCCCAATGGACAATATTGCAATAATCGATAACCGTGCTTATATCGGGGATAATTGTGCGACATGCCTTGCTTGTTTCCATTGGTGTCCGGTTGAGGCGATATGGATGAGTAAGCAGGAAAATATCGCGCGGCGTGCAAAATATCATCATCCGGAAATATCGGTTAACGACATATTGGCACAGAAGGGCAACAATCGCTAATGTATTTATATTATGCCAAGGGGGGATAGACTACGAAGCACTTTACCATATATCCCTGGAATCACTTCAGCACGCTCAGTGAAGATCCTTATGCCGATATGCGGGAAATGGCGGAATGCGGTTTCAATGCATCCTGCTTTATTTCGCAAAAGCAGGCAGATGCCTGTCGCGCGGCAGGATTGGATATGTATATATTCATGGGAGACCACTATAATCGCAATCTTATCCCGCTGGCAGCGGACAAAACTGCCACTGAGGAGCAGATTCGTGCGACTCTAAATCCGCTTCTGGATGCCATTCCGGAAGATGCTGCGGCTATCTATATTCTGGATGAACCCAGTACGAGGGAGTTTCCCAATCTGGGGACTATGGCAAGATGCGTCAGGGAACGTTTTCCGGATGCAGAGCCGTATTTCAATCTATTTCCGAATTATGCTGTTTGCGGAGCGGCAGATATTTCGCAGCTGGGTGCAGAAACATACGAAGAATATCTGGATGCATTTGCACGGATTGTGAAGCCGGATGCCATCAGCCTGGATAACTACTTTACCACCATATCCATGGATTTTACCGATGGTGGGGATGCGCGGCAGCAGTATTTTTTGAATCTGATTCAGGCGCGGGAGTGCTGCAAAAAGTATGGTCTTCCTTTTCAGCATATAGTAAACTGCAATCAATTAAGGCCGCATCTGGTGCCGCCTTCCTTTGCAAATCTGGCTTTTCAGGCATACACATCCCTTGCGGCAGGAGCAAAGGCTATTGGATGGTTTACCTATATCGGCAGGGGCGAATACCTTTTTGCACCCATTGATGACACCACCGGAAAACATATTAAAACGGATACATGGTATATGCTGCGCGAAATCAATCGGCGCATCATGCCCGTTGGCAATTTGCTTTTCGATATGGAATGGGTGGATATGTATTTTACGGACTATGATCGTATTCCGAGAGCAAAGCCCATTTCTGCATGCGGTGCAATTCGAAGCTTTTCAAGCGATGTGCCGTGCATGATCGGGCACTTCAAAGATACGGATGGAGAAGACATATTTCTGCTGGTTAATACCAGTCTTGAACGCAGCAGCAGGATTTATATAGATTTGGACGGCGAATTAAGCGTATTTTCCCACAATGAAGGAGGATTTGCTAAACCTCTTTTGCAGAATATATCCGGTGCAAAATCACCTTTGTGGCTGAATGCAGGCTGTGGAATAGTCGTGAAAAAACAGTGATGCGGAATGATTTACTGCGATAAGGAAAGGATATTTTTATGAAGCAGATAGACTTTGGAAATGAAAGCTGGAAACAGGAACTTATGCAGGCGTATTCCTTCCGTTTCACTGAAACGCCTGAGTTTGTGCAGGAGGCGGATCATATCACTACCTCTGCAAATCAGGAGCATAGGGAAGGGTTTGACAACATTAGCCTTCTCAGCCCTGAGACCTATACCGCGGGTGCAAAAGCAAAGCTCCGCTGCGCTTTTGATGGATTGGGCTGCCCGGAAATTATTATCGTCGAAAAGACGGAAAAATGCGAGGATGGTGCCGTTCGCTACGGCGCATGCTTTGAGGTTGTGCTCTGGAAAAATGGCGTAAACGTATGGCGTCATTATATGGACGAGGCTGACCACAGGTGTTACTGGCATAAAAGACTGGGACTTACGATGCCGGTGGCAGAAAAGAATATCCATGAGCTTGAAGTGGAAATTATAAAAAACTATATCCGGTTTGATGTGGATGGCGTTTCTATTAAAGTTCGTGCAGAAGACCTTCCCGAGCGTTTCCATTTGGGCATCACCGCCTGCGAAGGAATTGTGCGTCTTTATGATATGCAGATTGACCAGAACGAGGATGAAAGTACAGAAGATCAGGTGTGCTGACAAATACGGCTATGAACACAAGGAGGAATACAGAAATGAAAGCAGATCCCATTGCACTGAAGCTGATTCAGGACTTGTCCAACGCCCCGGGCGCATCCGGATTTGAAGATGAAGTGGTCGGAGTTGCCAGAAAATTTGCCGAAAGCTTTGGCGATATACAGGAAGACTTTTTGAGGAACCTGTATATTTCCCGCAAGGAGAATAAAGGGGATCGACCGGTTGTGATGCTGGATGCACACTCGGACGAAGTTGGCTTTATTGTTCAGGCCATCAAGCCCAACGGATGCCTGCGATTTTTGCAGCTTGGCAGCTGGAATAAAGGCGGTTTGCCGTCAACAAAAGTGTTGGTGCGCAATGCAAAAGGCGAATATATCCCCGGTATTATCGCGGCAAAACCGGTACATTTTATGTCTGCTGCGGAAAAAGCATCGCCCAGCACCGAGATTTCCAGCATGGTTATTGATATCGGCGCCATCTCCTATGAGGATGCCGTGCAGAATTTCCATGTCCGCATCGGCGAACCGATTGTGCCCGCAGTGAAGTGCGAGTACGACGAGCGCAACGGTCTTATCTTTGGTAAGGGATTCGACTGCCGCATGGGCTGCGCGGTGCTGCTGGAGGCAATGCGCAGACTGGAAGGCAAGGACCTTCCCTGCGACGTAGTTGGCGTGCTTTCTTCCCGTGAAGAACTTGGCCACCGCGTGGAGGGCGTTGCATCCTACAGAGTCAAGCCGGATATTGCCATTGTTCTGGAAGGCTGCCCGGCCGATGATACCTTTGTGGAAGGCTATATGATCCAGACGGCACTGAAGAAGGGCCCCATGTTCCGCCATATGGATGTCAGCGTTATCTGTGCGCCGCGCTTCCAACGCTGGGCACTGGATCTTGCTGCCGAAAAGGGGATTCCCGTGCAGGAAGCTGTGCGTGAGGGCGGCGGCAACAATGCTGCATATATTCAGACTACCGCTCTGGGTGCTCCGGCTATCGTGGAAGGTGTCCCTGTGCGTTATGCTCATTCGGCCAACTGCATCACCAGCTATCAGGATTTCGAAGCCAGCGTTCAGATGCTGGTTGCCATGCTGGAAAATATTACGCCGGAAATGATTGCATCTATGTAATGGAAACAGAACCGCGGAACCGTACAAAGGTTCCGCGGTTTGATGTCGAATGGGAAGTATTGCTGCATTTGGAAGAAACATTTTTTGCCTTCGAAAAATTCATTTAGAGTGATTGAAAAACAAAAATAACTGGATTTATCGGCTGTCTTCTGCTAAAATATTCCCTGTAAACTACAATTCTCATCTTTTGAAAGGGATGAAACCTATGAGCATTCGAATCGGTATTATCGGCTATGGCAATCTGGGTCGCGGCGTGGAATGCGCCATCCGCCAGAATCCCGATATGGAACTGAAAGCGGTTTTTACCCGCCGCAATCCCGAAAGTGTGAAAATCCTGACTGCGGGTGCAGTCGTCCGCCATATGGACGATATTGAAAACTGGAAAGACGAGATCGACGTTGTGATCCTGTGTGGCGGCAGCGCTACGGACCTGCCGGTGCAGACCCCCAAATATGCTGCTCTGTTTAATGTTGTGGACAGCTTTGATACCCATGCACGTATTCCCGAGCATTTTGCCAACGTAGACGCGGTTGCGCAGGCTTCCGGCAAGGTTGGTATCATCTCGGTGGGCTGGGACCCTGGCATGTTCTCTCTGAATCGCCTGTATGCGGGTGCCGTACTGCCCTGCGGAAATGACTATACCTTCTGGGGTAAGGGTGTCAGTCAGGGACATTCGGACGCCATCCGCCGCATTCCCGGTGTTAAAAACGCCAAGCAGTACACTGTTCCGGTGGAAGCAGCGCTTGCTTCCGTGCGCGCCGGTGAGAATCCCAGCCTGACCACCCGCGAAAAGCACACGCGCGAATGCTTTGTGGTTCTTGAGGATGGCGCGGACGCCGCTGCTATTGAGGAAACCATCAAAACTATGCCCAACTACTTTGCCGATTACGATACCACGGTTCATTTCATCAGCGAAGAAGAGCTGATTGAAAAGCACAGCGGGATTCCGCACGGCGGCTTTGTACTGCGCAGCGGCAAAACCGGCTGGGACGGTGAACACAGTGCCATTATCGAATACAGCCTGAAACTGGATTCCAATCCGGAATTCACTTCCAGCGTTATCGTTGCCTATGCACGCGCTGCCTACCGTCTCTCGCAGGAAGGTGAAAAGGGCTGCAAGACGGTATTCGATATTGCTCCCAAGTATCTTAGCCTTATGTCCGGTGAGGAAATGCGGGCAAAGCTGCTGTAAGCACCGGTAAGCTTTTGAAACAGGAACCAAGTGAATAGCCTCCGGGCGTAATTGAACGGCCCCCGCTTGTCGGATAAGTATGATATACTTATCTGACAAGCGGGGGTTTTATTTAGTTCAATTTATTACTTATTGGCATCCTGTGCAGCGATGCGCTCAGCAAGATCATTCAAATAAAACCATCGTTCGGTTTTTTCTTCCAGCAGCGCCTCCAGCGCATCTTTTTCAGCTGTAAGTTCCTGCAAACGGACATAATCGCTGGAATTCTGGGCAATTTTTTCATCGCAGGCAGCGATGCGTTCCTCAATATCTGCAATATCCTGATCAATGGTATCGTATTCTCGCTGTTCCTTGAAGGAGAACTTCAGCTTTTGCGGGCGTTCGCTGCGCTTTTCGCGGGTGTCGTGGCTTTCCTTTTTGGCAAGGGGCTTTTCATCCATTTCCCGCAGGAGCAGCCAATCGGAGTAGCCTCCCATGGTGCGGCGCACTTCTCCGTCGCCGCGCACTTCGAGGATGGATGTAGCAATTTTGTCCAGGAAATATCGGTCATGCGAAACCGCGACAACCGCCCCCGGGAATTCCGTGAGATAATCTTCCAGAATGGTCAGCGTTTCTACATCAAGATCATTGGTGGGCTCATCCAGAAGAAGAATGTTTGGCGCGCTCATCAAAATTCCAAGCATATAAAGCCTGCGTCTTTCTCCGCCGGAAAGTTTGCCGATGGCAGAAAACTGCAAATCAGAGGGGAAGAGGAAGCGTTCCATCATCTGCGTAACGGAAAGACGCCCTTCTTTGGTGTGAACTTCGGAGGCGATATCGTGGAGGTAGTCGTAGGGACGCTGTGTGGGATCAAGTTCTCGTCCTTCCTGCGTGAAGTAACCGATGCGGACAGTTCCACCAAAATCAACGGAGCCGCTGTCGGGCTCAAGCTTTCCGGCGATCATGTTCAGCAGGGTGGATTTACCGGCACCGTTGCGGCCAATGATGCCGACACGGTCATCTCTCAGCACGGTATAGGAAAAATCGCGAATGATGCTGCGATTTCCATAGGTCTTGGAAACATGCTCCAGTTCAACGGTTTTGCGGCCCAGACGGGAGGAGGCAGCAGTGATAGTAACGGTGCTGTCCACCTGCGGAGCTTCCTGCGCCTTAAGGGCTTCATAGCGGGCAATGCGTTCGGTACTTTTGGTAGAACGTGCACGGCAGCCACGCATGATCCATTCGGTTTCCTTCCGCAAAAGAGCCTGACGCTTGCGTTCGGAGGCCTGAGCCATTTCGAGGCGTTGGGTTTTCAACTCCAGATATTTGGAATAGTTAGCCTCGTAAAGATACATTTTTCCGAAGGATACTTCGGCAATGCGGGTAACAACATTTTCAAGGAAATATCGGTCATGGGTGACCATAACCAGACCGCCGGTAAATCTCGACAACTTTTGTTCCAGCCAGGTAACCATTTCGGCATCGAGATGGTTGGTGGGTTCATCGAGAATGAGAATATCGGCGGGATGGACAAACACGGTTGCCAATGCCACACGCTTGCGCTGACCGCCTGAAAGTTCACCGATTTTCTGATCAAAATCGGTAATTCCCAGTTTTGTAAGTATTGCTTTGGCTTCGTATTCATTCAACTGCCGGAATTCGCTGGGATGGCCTTCAAATACCTGCTCCAACACGGTAAGTTCGTCATTCATCTCCGGAACCTGCGGCAGATAAGAAACCTGCACATTGGGATCTCGGGTCACGCGTCCGGAATCGGGCTCTTCGATGCCGGCAAGAACTTTCAGAAAGGTACTTTTGCCGGTGCCGTTGATGCCAATCAGTCCGATGCGGTCTCCTTCGTTCAGATAAAGTGTTACGCCGTCCAGCAGCTGCCGCATGCCGTAATTTTTATGGATATTCTCTGCAGTAAGTAACATATATACCTCCGTGAGGAATCGTTGCTTTCATGATTATATCACATAATCAAAGTTCTAACAATCAGAATCTGTCAGTTGGAGATGATACAAGGCAGCATATGCTCTTGGACATGGTGAATGAGGGCGCCGCAAAGCTCAATGGATGCTTGTATTGTTCTTTGACACATGAATTTTCTTCTGCCACTATCGAAGAAGTCTGTGAGAATTACTGTGGCAATGGCCGAGGGGAAAGGAGTCACAACACCATCAAGAGCCAGGACACTCTCTGGCGCACCTGTCTGAAAGCAGACTTCAGCAGAAGTTTTGACATTCCTAGCAAGATGCTATATAATGATAAATAAAGAGCGTTCTTTAAAGGCTGAATGGAGGAAGCATCATGAAGAAACTGTCTTGCCTAATCATTGCTCTGTTGATGCTACAGATCTGTACGACAGCGTATTCGGAGAATATCACGGAGTTATTCTCCTGTTTTGAACATCTCGCTGTCGTAACGGAAAGCGATTTTTGCCTGGTGAAGCCCAATGCAAAGGCGCTGACAACGTATGCGACAGAGCACAATTTCTTCCTCCCTGTATTTGGACGGGCAGACGATGAAATGAAGATCGGCGTCGTGATGAAAGGGGCAGGAATAATGTTCCAGCCGCGTCATGCGATGGTGCAGACGGAGCAGTATCAGTATTTCTTGGATGGCATCAAGGAGCCTGTCACGATGTTGAGTATTGAGGGCAGTTCTTACGTTTCATTTATCCTGCCGCGAGAAGCCGTGGATATGTGCAAAGATATTGCCGAATCCGACAATGTGATTATCCGTTACAGCACCGATACCACACATTCCGGAACCACGGAGTTCCTGCTGTGCAAGGAGGCAAAAGCGCTCTTTGGCGCGGTCTACGAGGCGTACATGACGTATGATGCGGCGCTTGACAATGATTGGATGGACAGCATCATTGATGGCGATGCGTATGAGTATATGACCTATAAACGTGAAGCCAATGCAACAGCTCCTCTCGCCGAGTAAGACAAGAAAGATGGTTATGGTCAGCTTCCACTTTTGCATGAAAAAAGGGATGATCCCCGAAGGAATCATCCCTTACTTTTTTGCGAATTACTTGCCGAAGTACATTTCCTGATACAGTCAGAGAATGAACAAGAACCAGACGCCGCAGTTGACGTCTGGTTTTTATATGTCCCTCAATCAGGCGGCTTCTTAAATGGTTGCATGTATGGTTTATTCATCAGAACACGGTGCATCCGATGAATGAAAGAGCTGGTTCACGATCTCATTTCCCTTTGATAAGTGCTCAAAACGTACATAGAATATTACCCTTTCAAACATTGAACCTGCTCTCATGGCCATACCAGCACCTATCGTACTGTTATAAAGTGCAGGGATTTCATTCTGCTTCAAAGACTCTGCTAACATGCCACTCCAAATCGAATCAACCTCTGTCAAATAGCAGATGTCCTCCGGGGCTGGATGAATTACTTTTCTGTTGCCGCATATTGGGCATCGTTCATTTTCAAACAACCGTTTGCACTTTGCACAATACACTTTTATTCCTCGCTTTCATCGTTTATATCATCCAGCTTAGAACGTTGTTTATTGTAGGCCATTCTGAAAAGTTCAAGAATACTAAAACACGCAATGTAAACGACTACCATGATTACGACCATAATCAGAATTGAGCTGCTATCCCATTGCCCGTTTTTACTCATTTTGATGGCATTCAGTATACCGACTGCGATCGCCGGGATTATGCTTGTACCCGCATTACCTTTTTTGGTGGGTGTAGATTGTCTTGTCCATATTCCATTTTTCAGGGTTGCTGCGCAGATAAAGATGCTTCCAATCAGAAGGACGATGATTTCACCTGCAATATTCCTAATCGTCCCACCTATGATAAGCTGAATTACAATTGCTGTAAGCAATGCCCAGAACATGACCCAGAAACCATATTCCTCTAATTTCATCAACTTCTGATTCTGCATTTCATCAAGATTATTTCTGCGGTTTTTCTTCATCACACATATCCTCCTCTCCAAATAGATCATCCAAACTTCTTCCAAGCACTCGGCAGATTGCCCGACAGAGACGTATCGTTGGATTGTACTCACCCTGTTCGATTGCGTTCATCGTTTGGCGCGAGATACCAACTGCTTCAGCGAGCGCTTTTTGAGTCATGTCCTTTTCAGCTCTTGCTACCTTGATTCTAATGTTCCGTGTGATACAAAACACCTCCTTCGTATAAAATATTAGCATAAAGCAGACAGTGTGTCAAGTATATGCGACATTTTTTCTGAATTGCGGTATCAGTCTGGCTTGCTCTCTGATTGAATAGGGTGTGACAATCACCAAAACGGCACAGACGAAAATATACGTTTATGCCGCTTGCTGTTTATGTTTTCCTCTTGGAATTTTGTCAATGAAAGCCGATTGACAGAAAATTTTGCTACACCTATAATTCCTCTTGGAACCTTCCACTTTAGTCAGCTTCCACTTTTGCGGATTTCACAGGGTGAAAATCAGGAACCTTCCACTTCAGCTTCCACTTTGGCACGAAAAAAAGGATGACCTCTCATTGAGATCATCCTTGATTATCCCCTCAATCAGAGGGTGAAACCCTCTGATTACTTGCCGAAGTAACGCTCGAGCAGTCCGGCGAAAGCCTTTCCATGTCTCGCCTCGTCCCTTGCCATTTCATGCACAGTGTCATGGATAGCGTCGAGGTTCAGCTGTTTTGCGAGCTTGGCCAGTTCGGTCTTGCCTGCGGTTGCGCCGTTTTCGGCCTCAACGCGCATCTCGAGGTTCTTCTTGGTGGAGTCGGTTACGACTTCGCCGAGGAGCTCAGCAAACTTTGCAGCATGCTCTGCCTCTTCGAAGGCTGCCTTTTCCCAGTACAGGCCGATTTCCGGATAGCCTTCGCGATGTGCGACGCGTGCCATTGCCAAGTACATACCAACCTCGGTGCACTCGCCCATGAAGTTTGCACGCAGACCTTCCATGATCTCTTCCGGTGCGCCCTGTGCTACGCCGACGATGTGCTCGGCTGCCCAGCCCATTTCGCCCTTCTGCTCTACGAACTTCTCTGCGGGAACCTTGCACTGCGGGCAATTGGCCGGTGCGGAATCTCCCTCGTAAACATAACCACATACGCTGCAAACAAACTTCTTCATTACTATTTCCTCCCTGATTTTTCTTATCTCAATTTTTGTTTTTCTTTTCTTGCGTCCGTTCTCTTCCGGACGCTATATAGATAAACACAGTATATCATGTTGAAACACATGAATCAAACTTTTTTGAAAAAAGTTTTTATCCGCGAATTTTAGCCTTAAGATCCTCAATCTGTTCGCGGGTTACGGGGCAGAGGGTAGAGAAGTTGCCCTTTGCGGTACGATCCAGCAATTCGAGCGCTTCTGCCTTTTTGCCGTCTTCAAAATAGAGCTGAGCAAGGGTATAGCAGGTTACAATCTGAGAAGGCTTTTCTGCCAGTGCGCGCTGGAAATAGTCGATGGCTGCATCGCGCTCGCCCATGGCAAGCTTCAACTGTCCAAGGTTATCCAGCGTAGAGGGATCCTCTTCATCGTATTCGTAGGCTTCTTCATTGAATCTGATAGCTTCCGCAAAATCGCCGGTTTCCTTGGCTTTCTCAATGAGGAATTGGCCAAGTACGGTATATACAAATGCGGTTCTGCCGCTGCCGTCCACGATGCGCATCTGTTCAATGGCCTTGTCCAGATTGCCCATTTTCCACTGGAGCACGGCATAGTTGCTGTGCAGCTGTTTGCGCTGCTCGGAAGTCATCTGCGCATTGTTCAGGCGAAGCATAACGTCACGGGACTTTTCCAAATGGTCATAGCGCATCAGAAGAATACTGTATGCCATTACATAGTTGGGATCGTCCATGCCGTCCTTAAAAGCCTTTTCGTACAGTTCAAGAGCCTGCTTATGGAAGGCAAGACCTTCTTCCTTTTTGCCCATTTCAAAGGCGCGGTTGCCCTGATTGTGACGGGTATAAGCATTGCGTGCGGTAAAGCTTTTGAAGAAATTCATAGTGTGTCACCTCAATTTTCGAATTATGCGATCGCAGCGTTTTTGAATGGCTGCTTTTTCTTCATCGTTGGCGAGCTTCAGCGCCTTTTCTGCGTGAAGAAGGGCTTCGGGCAGATTGCGCTGCTTATGCTCTGCGTATTTGGCGAGTTCCACGTGAGGATATGCGCCAAGCTGGCGGCGCATTACCATCGTTTCCAGAATGCGGACAGCTTCGGGCCAGTTTCCTTCCCTGCGGTAGAGCTGATACAGATGTCGGTTTGCATGTCCGGCAAAGCGTTCTGCATGCAGCGCGGATATGCTGGTAAGGGGTCGCGGTGCGCTTGCCATGGTGTAGAGACGTTTGGCCTGCTCTTTTTCTCCGCGGCTTTCGAATACGCGACCGGCGCTGAAAAGATCAATCTGCTCGCAGATTTCCTCCGGCTTATAGTAAGCTTCCGCCAGCACGGTCATGAGCTTTCCAAGGGAGATAACATCCTCGCGATTGTGCTCCAAAACATCGGTAAGCAGAGATTCATTGCCGGTTTTCAGATATTCGAAATATCGCCCCGGAACCTCGCTGCCCGGAAGGTCATCTGTGCGCGGCTGGCCGAGAATGTGCTCTTCAAGATTGGCAAGACGGCAGCTTTTCAGACGCAGCTTCCAAAGTTTGCGCGCGGGAAGCAGAAGATCCACATTTTCGAGCGCGGGCATTTCGCCGCGCATGCGGTGCATGGTAAGGCGGGAATTCAGAAGCAGAAGATCAAAATTTGCTCCGTTGAAGGTTACAATTGCGCGGAAACGCTGTGCTGCGGAGCAGACGGCGTTCAGAAGATCGATTTCATCCGGATAGTCGCGCATCAGATATTGCTCGACGATGAACTCATTCCCATCCAGATATCCCAGACCAACCAGAAAAGCCACGGTTCCTGCGCCGCGGGAAAGGCCGGTTGTTTCCGTATCCAGAAAGAGACAGTCTCGTGCGCTCTCCGTCTGAAACCCCAGCGCATGAAAACGCGCACCGTCCATGGCAAGAAGCGCCTGTTCGGCCGGTACACTGTGCCGCCGCACGATAAGTCCACTTCTTACGGGTTTGGACGGCGCCGCAGGTTTTGCCGGTGCTATGGCATTGAGCTTTTTAAGTAGACTTGAAGCCATTGAAATAAAACCGAGCCGAAACTTCGGAGTCCTCCAGATTGATTTGGTTCTATATATTATACATTCTTGCGCGGCAAAAAACAAGCCTTACGGAGTCAGGCAGATGCTTGTGTAGATTTGGATTCGATAGCGGCAGCAATTTCCACAAGCTGTTTTCGGGAGGAAACGCCGAGTTTGCTGTACAGATTCCGGTTATGATACTTAAGCGTATTTTCCGTTATATTCAATTCTTCACGAATTTCTTTTGTGCTTTTTCCGGCAAGATAATAATCATAGACGGTGCGTTCTGTAGGGGTGAGGGTACGGATTTGGGAAGCAAAATATTCGCATTTGGCAGCAAAGTTTTGCGCATCTTCCTGAGTTTCCTCGCTGGGAATTTCAATAGAATCACCGATGGGCTGATTGGTGTGAGAAGCGGCGGAATTGTGGTTTGCCGTGATTCGCTCGGCTTCCTGCAGCATAAGATACAGGCTCAGCAAAAACAATTCACTGATGATATAAGAAATGGAAAGAAGCTCAAAATCTACTTTTACCAGCTGCTCCAAAAGCCATACGCCGATATTAACCAGCACTGCTCCGGCGAGGGTGATAGCATGGATTGCGGAAGTCAGCATTTTCTTTGAGGCGGCATACACAATCGCCGCTACAGATGCCCCCAGATAGCCAATCAGATAAACAAGATACAGCGGATGCCACGGACCATATACCTTATTCAGTGTCGTTGCTCCGTTAACGATAGAAAGGGAAACCTCCTCATAGTAAATGGGAAGATAACCGGGAGTTGCAGCAATCAAAAAAACAATAGCACTGATGCACAGGAGAATGGGCGGAAGTGCTTTTTTGTACTTCAATCTGCATGTATCCATGATGCTCATGAACATAGATAAAGGCAGAAATACAGATCCAAGATAGGAAAGACGATTGGCGTGCAAAGCCAGTTCCAATGTTTGAGAAACGGAAAGTATCATATATCCTGCGTTTACAACAAAGACAGAAGAAAAAAGCATCAGCAGCCATTTGTCCTTTTTGCGAAGCAGAATGCAGTATCCTGCAAGAAGAATCAGGGAAAGTACGGTTGTTACAGTATAGATACTGGATATGCTTGCGCTTTTTTGACCGATAGCACTGCAGCCGGAAAGGGAAAATGCCATGAGAACAAGAAGGAGAGCCAAGCTCAGTTTTTTGTTCATGATAACAACTCCTTAGTGCAGATAAATTCCTGTATAAGAAAGAACTTTGGTCTGTTTTTTCTTTTTCTGAAATTACAACGCGATGATTGAAAAAAATTCAGAAATGCAGGTGTTTAGGGGGCAAAATGGAATGAATTTTGTGGGTGAGTGCAAGAAGCAATCGATGGAATTTTTTATGTGATGTGAGCAGAGAAACATACAGACTTTGTTTAGGGACAATTTCGTGTAATCCCACCCGTTTTCCCACCCGAATTAAGGGGAACTATAAATTTTTGAGCCTGTTTCCCACCCGTTTTAGCATGAGGGGCGGGGACATTTTTGGAAAAAACTATAAAATAGTATTATGAAAGGGGATGAGAAAAACGCGCATTGCCGGAGAGAGTCAGTTTCAAAATCAAATTGTTGCTGAAGCCCTTTTTGTTATATTGAATTATTATATCACAGAAATCCGGTTCAGTAAAGAAAATGGTGGAGTGCATGGTGGGAGAAAATCTGAGGAATGAAAACCTAAAAAGTTTGCTGAAGAAGGTGTTCATATGGTAGGAATAAGGGCACTTGTTTGTTGGGCTATTATAGCGGTCATACTTACAGGATGTGCGCATCTGAAAAAAACAGGAACCGATGCGCAGATTTCAAGCTTTTGTTATCAGCATAGCGGGATGCATACCGGTTTGATTTACACGTATAACCTCCAAAAAGAAAATGAGGGATATACAGCATATTATGATCTGAATGGTGGGCAGATGCTTTTTTCGGTCCCGGTAGATGCAGATTTCGCGGCTGAACTTAAAAAAATTGTGGATGAAAACAATCTGTATGCCTGGGATGGATTCGATGAGGCGCCATATGATGTGCTGGACGGAGAATCTTTCACATTACGTATTGAGTTTGAGGATGGTACGAAGATAAGGGCATGCGGAAGCAATAGTTATCCCAAAGGCTATCAAGAGGCATATGGAGAGATACAGGCAGTATTTGAACGATATTCCGGGTTGGCAGAGCAATAGGAGCAAATGAGCTTGGAAAAAGGAAATCAGGGGGAAGAATTATGAGACTTAAAAAAACACTGGCGATGATGGTGGCAATTATTTTATTGACGGGAACAATGGGTACCGCGTTGGCTGCAACGCAGTGCATGCGGCACGATTGGTCTATAATCGACTGGATAACCGGAGACAGTCCGTGTGGTACGCAGCAGGGAGTACACTACTGCCATACATGCGGTGAGCAGGAGTTGGTGACAAAATATGTCGAACACCGTTGGACAGACTGGATGTGGGAAAATGAACCGACCTGTCAGCAGGAGGGAATCCGTTCCCGCTACTGCATGACGTGCGGCCATAACGAAGAAGAAAGAACGGGATATGGTGCTCATAAATTTGGCGAATGGAAGACAGTTTCCTGGCCCACATGCACGAAAGAGGGCAGGCAGGAGAGGACGTGCTCGGTTTGCGGACAAGTTGAAAGTTCATCGATTCCGAAGAAAAATCACAATTTCGGCGAGTGGATTATCGTTCAGGATGCAACGCCATTTTCGGTTGGTATTCGTGAACGTACCTGCTCTGTTTGTGGATATACGCAGCGTGAAGAATTCTATCCGGATAGAACGCTGATTCGCGGCGGTAATAACGATAAGGACGCTGTTAAGGAACTGCAGGAGAAACTGAACGAAGAGGGCTATGACTGCGGAAAGGCAGACGGCGTGTTTGGCGAGCAGACGGAGCAGGCTGTGAAGGAATTCCAGGAAGATCACGGAATGGACCCGGACGGTGTTGCATGGCCGGGGATGCAGGAGGAACTGTTCGGAGAAGAGAATGAACCCAATGAGCCCTCCCCTACGGAAGCACCTAACTTCCCTCCGCTGTTCAATCCGCCGCCGACATCGAATGAGAATCCTGAGGACGCTGTGATTGAGGGCGGACTGGATATTTTCAAGGCGGCATTTACGCCTCCGGCAAATGGTGTGTACTATGTGGCCGGCGAAACCATTACGTTCGAAATCACAATACATAACAATAGCAATTCGGCGATGTACAATGTGAATGTGTACGATACAATGATCGCCGATGAAACACCGATCAAGATATATGAAAAGATTATTCCGGGCTTCGCAGAGACGCTGATGGTGAACTACACCGTGACGGAAATTGATACCATGTGTCCTACGCTGTTCAACGTCGCGCAGGTAATGGGCACGGCGGATGATGGCAAGGATTATGCGGCGATGTGTACGCTGGAAGTTCTGGTCGGTTACGACTCCGAATATCCGCCGGTATTTGGCGTTATTACAGATGTCCAGGTCGTTAAGGAAGAAATCAGCACACCTGAAAACGGTAAATATTATACGGAAGGGGAAACTATTTCCTATAAGATTACCGTATTCAACAATGGCGAAACCATGCTGGAGAATGTATGCGTGTATGATTCGCTGAAGACGGATGGTAAGGGCCGCATAGCGATTATTGACAGTATGGGCCCCGGCGAAGCGCACGAGAACTTCTTTGATTACGTGGTTACTGCAGAGGACGTTGCGACAGGATTTGTGGAAAACATGGCTTCTGCAGGTTTTGATATTGTGAACATAGAATGCGGTAACATAGATGTGATTTCCGATTTTGCAGATTCGAATATTGTAATCAGTGATACTGACGGCGATGAGGAAGAAATTGTACCTGATTTTGCGGGCAAAATCGATACTGCAATTATAAAGAAAGCTGACATCTGCAAATTGCAGTCAACAGGATATGACGAGATGGCAATGGATTGGGAGCAGTATTTCTGCTCAAAGCATTCCGGAACGCATGATGCTGTTTTGACGATGCTTGATGCAGCAGGTAACGGCGAAGAAGCACAGCTGAAGGTATGGCAGTATGCAATCGGACTCTGGCAGGCGGAACTTGACGCCATGTATGAAGAACTTATTCTCGGCTGTGATGCTGGAGCAAAACGAACCATTCTCAGCGAACGAATTCAGTTTGAAATTCAGGCAATGAATTATGGCACGGCGATGAATGCATTGTATCCCACAGAGCCGACACTGGCAGCACAGAAGGTGGCCGAAATGTGGGAGGAAAAATGCACTGAGATGTGCTATGAAATACATACTGCGCCTGCGGAGCGTGCAGATAAGCTGACTGTAGAACTTATGCGCGAGGCAAATCTTCCTGCTGCACGTGAGTGCATATGCAGCGTGACGGAGGAAGATGCGAAGAACAAAATATATACCGATCACCTTTGTGGTGTGCATGGCTTCACTTTCTCCATGACGATGGCCTTGCTGAAGAATGGACAGAATGCAGAAGAATGGGCGCGTATACGGAGCATGTGGACGATGGAGCTGAACAGTTCCTACAATGCTCTGTATAATGCTGTGGACATGAATGGCGAAATCATTATGGTGGAAAAGGCGATGTTTGGCAGCTATCTTGAAGCGCATGAAACTTATCTGAAAGCGCTCTATCCGGATAAACCTGAAATTGTGGAAGAAGTTATCACCACGATGATTATCGAACGTACGCTGGAAATGTGCGAACTCGTAAAGTAACCAAGAAGAAAGTTTTCACGCCTGTCAGGCGGTGGGGAATATTCGCAAGGGAGAAAGTATCATGAAGAAAATGCTTGCTTTGCTGATGGTTCTGTTCATAATGATTGGAAACGGTTATGCGGAAGAACCGGAGTATGACTTTGATACAAATGACTATTCCATTACTACATATCGTGGTGCGGGCGGAGATATCACCGTGCCCGCAGAAATGGAAGGCTGCCCGGTAGAGATGATTGAGTCGGCAGTGTTTTATTGCAATAAAGAGATTCGGTCTGTGGTTTTGCCGGAAACCTTGCTTGCAATCGGAAGCAGCAATTTTTATGCGGCGGATGAATTACAATCTGTTGTTTTGCCGGAATCGCTGATCGCGATTGATGCTTTCAACTTTTTTTGGTGCCCGCAGATAACGGAGATTACAATTCCTGCCAGCGTGTGCTATATCGGAAACGATTGTTTCGAAGACTGTGAAAATCTGCGCACGATTCGTTTCTTGGGCGAAGTGCCTGTAATGGGATTGTGCTGCTTTGAATATCTGCCGGAAGATGCCGTGGCATATGTGCCGGATGACTTGGTGGAAGAATACCGCGCTGCGTTGCCTGAGACTCTGAGCGTTTTGGCTTCTGGGCAGAAGGCAGTTACAGTGGATTATACGGCCGCAGAAGAGGAATTTGAATTTGATGCCGAAACCGGAACGATTATCGAGTATCTGGGCTTTGCGACTCGCGTGGATATTCCTGCGACAATTGACGGAGTGCCTGTAAATGCCATTGGAGATGAAGCGTTCTTTGGCAACAATTACATGTATTATGTGACGGTTCCCGAAGGTACCGTATCCATTGGTGAGAATGCGTTTGCAAGCGCGACGCATTTGTCTTATGCAGACTTGCCCTCCACGCTGCAAAGTATTGGTGACTCGGCATTTTACGGGTTCAAAGGACAGGTTCTCAAGTTGCCCGAAGGCCTGAAGACCATTGGAAATGAGGCTTTTTACTGGAGCAACACGGAGGAGGTCTATTTCCCGTCTACGATTGAACACATTGGTGAAGCGGCCTTTGGCAGTTCGTATGTGGGATACCTTTATTTCGAAGGAAAACAGTTGCCGGAAATTGCAGAAGATGCATTTGAAGGCTTGTCCATCAGCGATATCGATATCAACTGGCAGGCAAGTCGAGAACAGATGCAGGCTGCACAGGCATTCTTTGATGGAATCGGTCTGGAAACGCGTGTATGGCGTATGCAGAATCCGAATGTAGACTATATCTACGACGGACTGGATAGCTACGCGGATGGTGTTATGACGGGGTACACCGGTACTCAGACGCATGTCCGCCCCTGGGATGAATTCGACGGGATTACCGTGACTGCTCTGGGAAACGGCGCATTTAAGGAAAACAAAACCATCGAATATTTTGCTGTGCCTTACAACGATGAGTTTACCACGATCGGTACCGAGGCATTTGCGGACAGTAATATAAAATATATCGACCTGTTTGATTCTGTAACCACTATCGAGGCGGGCGCATTCCGCAACTGTACAAATCTTAAGGAGATCGAGATTCCGGCATCTGTAACCAGCATAGCGGCGGATGCGTTTGAAGGTTGCACAGGACTTGAGAAGATTACCTTCCTGTGTGATATTTCGGTTCTCACGGAAGGAATGCTGGATAGCTGCACAAGCCTTGTCGAGTACGATGGTGTTCCGGATGCAAACGAAGAAGAAAAATTTGCTTTGCGCGTCGCTCTTTATGGTATGCCGGAGGTGAAAATCACCCGTCAGCCGGAAGATGTTACCGTGCCCGAGGGAGAAATGGCTGAAATCAGTCTGGAGGCTGAAGGCGAAGGAAAACTGACCTATGCATGGTATGTGATGGATATATGGTCAAATGAATTTACGCTGGATGAAAGCTGCACAGAAAGCACCTACAGCCTTACCATGAATGGTGACGCGGACTGCACGGAAGTCTATTGTGTTGTTACAGACATCTATGGTACGTCGGTAACCTCCGAAACAGCGACGTTCTATATGGCAGAACCCGAAATGCCTGAACCGGTTGCGATTGGCGAAGAAGGAAAACTCTTCTTCGGACTCTGGAATCTGCAGTATATGGAGCTTGAAGGCATGATTCTGGAAGCTGCCGATCTGGGCATGGTTATGGATCTTACTTTGAACGAGGATGGTACCGTATCTGTTTTCGATGGCGAAACCACGGAAATGGGCGTATGGACTTTGCGGGACGGCGTTGCCGAACTTATGGGCATGGCGCTTACGCTGACGGATGACGGCAGACTGTGTGCCTCGGAGGAAGGCGCTGCAATGTATTTCGTACACGGAGGGGATGCGCCTTCCGGTACGGTACCTCCTGCAGATGAAACACAGAAAACTACGGATGTAGAAGCATTCTTTGGCGTATGGAACGGTGTTTATGTCGAAGCTGAGGGGCAGACACTTTACCTGGATGACTTTGGCATGGAGATGGTGCTCTGTGTTTATCCGGACGGCACAGCCACCATGTATGACGGTGAAACGAACGAAGAGGCTTTTTGGACGTTTGAAGACGGCATTATGTATATCGACGCCATGGTTTTGACTGTGACGGACGAAGGTTTGTGCATAGCTGAGGATGGCGCACTGATGTACTTTGAATTTGCAGCATATATTGAAAGTGCAAATAACAGGCCTTCTTCCGGAAATGCCATAACCCGCAACGAAGATCGTCTGAACCGGAAGTTCATTTGCGAGAGCTATACGGCGTTGGGAAACAAGATGGATGCCGCCACGCTGGGCAGCGAATATTCTTTGTATTTCTATGCGGATGGAACAATGGATTTTTGCCTTGGCGGTACCACCCTTCCCAAACTACCCTGGGGTCTGGATCAGGTTTCAATCGGTTTGAATAAGGTTGATGCATTCGTTATCAACTATTATGGCACACCTTTCAACGCTGTATTGACCGACGTGGGATTTGATATGGATTATGGCAGTATTACCCTGCATTTTATGCCAGCGAAATAACAGATATCCTTTCCAATATGCCTGCCGGATTTTCCGACAGGCATATTTTCAAAGAGTTATGGAATCTGGCATTATATGCTTGACCGGAAGGTGACAAGCATGTATAATTTATGTTATAGTATGATATAAATCATTTATCATATATAATTACGAAAGAAGGCATAAGATATGAGTACGGTTGCTTATATGTGTCCCAGTTGCGGAGCGCCGCTTGAATACAGTGCCGAAAGCGGAAAGCTGGAATGTGCAGCTTGCGGAAGCAGCTATGCGCTGGAAGAAATCGAAGTAATGCCTGTTGACGGCGGAAAAGATTCGGTTCGATTCGAACGTCCTCAGGAAACTTTTGAGGGCGGGGAAGAGGAGATTCAGGCGTATATCTGCAAAAGCTGCGGCGCGGAGCTTATGACGGAGGAAACAACTACCGCAACAGAGTGTCCTTACTGCGGAAGTCCCACGATTCTGCCCGACCGCATCGAAGGAAGCATCAAGCCTGAACTCGTAGTTCCCTTTACTGTTACCAAGGAGCAGGCACAGAAGCAGTTTGAGGATTATTTCAAGGGCAAAAAGCTGATGCCGAATATATTCCTGAACAGCCGCAACCGCATCAGTGAGATGCGCAAGCTCTATGTGCCGTATTGGCTTTTTGACTGCAAGGCTGATGGCGATATTGTTTACGATGCCAGAAAGAAGCACAGCGAACGCCGCGGCGATTGGGAAATCGAGCACACAGATCACTATATCGTGCGTCGTACGGGCAGCATGGAATTTGAGAATATCCCGGTGGACGGAAGTGAGAAGCTCGATAATAAGATCACGGAATCTTTGGAACCGTATGATCTCGATGCAGCCGTTCCGTTCCAATCGGCAGTTCTTGCCGGTGCGATGGCCGACCATGCGGATGTGGATGCTGAAGCGTGCGAAGAACGCGCGGTTGAACGCGTGAAACACAGTGTTTCCGACACGCTGCGTAATACGGTTCATGGATACAGCTCCGTAAACGTGCGCAGCAGCAATATTTCCGCTGAGGATGGCGTGGTAAAGCCGGTGCTGCTGCCGGTATGGCTGATTACCACGGAGAAGGAAGGAAAAATCTATACCTTTGCCATCAACGGTCAGACGGGAAAACTGACCTGCGATGTGCCTGCGGATACGAAAAAATCCATTCTGTGGTGCGGTGGAATTTTTGCAGGGGTATTCGGAATTGCGGCGTTGATTCTGGCACTGCTGGAAATGCTGGAAAGCGGAACGCTGCTGATTGGCGCAATTGTTGCATTAATTGCTATGCTGATCGGTTTTGCGATTCTGAAAGGACAGCTGCAGCAGGCGGTAAGCCAAAGTTCTGCTGCGGGATATGTGAAGGAAGGCTCCTTCAAGCTGCACGTGCATTATGACAGATTCCTGTACAGGACCACCACGCGCAGAAAGATCGAAACGCAGAAAAAATAAGCGCGGCGGCATACAGCTGCGAATAATTACAGGAGGATAAACTTATGGGTCTGATTTCTGCTGGATTGAATGCACTGGGCGGCACTTTGGCCAGCCAGTGGAGAGAGTATTTTTATGTGGATGCTATGCCGGCTGATGTACTTGCTACCAAGGCAATGAAACGTATTAACGGACGTTTCGGCGGCAGCAAGACCGAGGATGATAACGTCATTTCCGATGGTTCCATCATCGTGGTAAACGAAGGTCAGTGCATGATGATCGTGGATCAGGGAAAGATTGTGGATTTCTGCGCAGAACCCGGCGAGTACAAATTTGAACTGAACGGCGAACCGACGCTGTTGTACGGTGACTTCAACGGCGAAAAGGTTATGACGATTCTGAAGCAGACATTTGACCGTTTCTCTTTCGGCGGTCAGGCGGGCAAGGATCAGCGCGTATATTTCTTCAATACGCGTGAATTGACCGGCAACAAATATGGTACGCCCGGCGGTGTTCCGTTCCTTGTAGTGGACAGGAACATTGGTTTGTATCAGGAGATTAACATCCGTATGTTTGGAGAGTACAGCTATAAGATTACCAATCCCATGCTGTTCTTTACAAACGTGTGCGGCAATGTTAGCGGCGATTATACCCGTGATGAGCTGGATAGTCAGCTTAAAAGCGAATTGCTGACTGCGCTGGGCCCTGCATTGGCAAAGATTTCCGAAAAGGGAATTCGTTACAGCGCTCTGCCTGGCCATAACTTTGAAATTGCTGAAGAATTGAACAATGTTCTTTCTGCCAAGTGGGCAGAAAAGCGTGGTATTGAGATCGTTGAATTTGGCATCAGCTCGGTAAAGGCTTCTGAAGAAGACGAGAAGATGATCAAGGATATGCAGCGCGCAGCGATGCTGTCCAATCCGAATCTTGCCGCTGGTTATACGGCGGGCGCCCGCGGACAGGCAATGCAGGACGCAGCAAACAATACAGCCGGAGCTGCGGTCGGTTTTATGGGCATGAATATGGCGGGCGGCAATGGAAATGATGTTGCTCAGATGTTCCAGATGGGTCAGCAATATAATATGCAGATGCAGCAGGCGGCCCAGCAGACGGTTGACGGCAGAGAGTCTGTTGAAGCCAATAGCTGGCAGTGTGCATGCGGCGCAAAGCCCAGCGGCAAGTTCTGCCCCGAATGCGGAAGCAAGAAGCCCGAGCCCAAGCCGGCTGATACATGGAAGTGCCCGGCTTGCGGCAAGGACGTAAGCGGCAAATTCTGCCCGGAATGCGGCGCGAAGAAGCCTGCCGAAGACGGATGGACCTGTGCTTGCGGCGCAGTGAATAAGGGAAAATTCTGTGCGGAATGCGGCGCAAAGAAGCCTGCGGGAGAACCGCTGTATCAGTGTGATAAGTGCGGTTGGAAGCCTGCTGATCCCAAGAATCCTCCGCGTTTCTGCCCGGAATGCGGCGATCCCTTTGATGAGAACGACGCAAAATAGTTTTTGACAGATAGAGTATCAGCCCCGCGAAAATATTTTTCGCGGGGCTGATTTATGTATCAAGCATTCGGCAGCGTCTGGATAAAGCGACGAAGCGCCGGATTATCATCATTTTTTCGCCAGACAATCAGGATCTCTTCGGTTTCGCCCTCTCCGGTCAATGGGACAAATACCACGTTTTCGGTGCCTACATCCCAGGGGTGCGAGTATTCCGGAACGATGGAAATGCCTTCTTCGGCAGCAACCATCATCAGAATGCTTTCCATATCGTTTGAGCGCAATAGGATGTTGGGCTGATAGCCGGCCTGCTGATAAAGCTTTATATAGTAACTATCGCCGAATGAGTCGCCGGTTCCGGAAGGGGACATGAAGAGGATGTTTTCCTGCTTAAGATCCTTGCGGCTCAATTCCTTCCGTCTTGCAAGCGGATGATTGGCATAGAGCGCAACGCGCAGGGGAACATGCTCTGCGACCTGCAGCTGAAGCGATTCTTCCTGACGGATATTGGTACTGTCCCATGTGAAGATAACGTCATATTCGCCGCTGATCAAACCGGATGCCAGCATATCCGTATCGCAGCGGTAGCAGGAAATCAGGACATTGGGATATTCCTGATGGAAAGTGCGCAGATGCTTCGGAAGATCACTGTGTTCGTAGCCTTTGGTATAACCGAGGCGCAGTTCGCCCTCCAATCCGGTAGAAGCTTCACGGGTACGCAGCAGGGCAGTATCCATTTTTCCGAGAATTTCTCGCGCTTCTTTCAGGAATATCTTTCCTGCCGGTGTCAGTGCAACGGGTCTGCTGTTGCGGTCGAGCAGTTTTGCCCCGACGGTTTCTTCAAGCGCATGAATTTGCTGGGTGATTGCCGTTTGCGATATAAAGTGGTTCATGGCGGCTTTGGTGAAGCTGCCGTTTTCTGCTACGGATACAAAATAGCGCAGCTGATTCAGATTCATAATATGTGCACTCCTTGCACTATAATAAGATTATCTTATTATAGTATGCGAATGTTGAATTTGCAATCGCGCTATATCTTGTGTATAATAAGCACATCTTAAGTGGTGCGGATATAAAGCAATCGATCACCATCATATTTTGAAATGCGTTTGAGCAGAAAGAGTAGCCGGGAGAAAAGCTTCAGAGAAATGCCGGTCGGTGCGAGGCATCAGTAATATCCCTGTGAAGTTCCCTCTGCGAGCGGTGCGCTGAAATATTAGTAGGTGCAACGGGTGCGACCGTTATATCGCTAAGACTTTTAAGCCTATTAAGGTTTCGGTCGCAAGGTCGATACGAAAGCAGAGTGGTACCGCGATTTACATCGTCCCTGTTTATGCAGGGATTTTTTTATTGCAGTTTTCCGCTTGCCGGGATGAAAAAATATACCGTGAAGATCAATGAAGGAGAGATATCTATGGAACGTTACTATCAGCCGGAAATCGAATGCGCACCCGTTGAGCAGATCAAAGCACTGCAGGATGAGCGACTTGTCAAGCAGGTAAAGCATGTTTGGGATAATGTTCCTTACTACCGCAAGAAGATGGAAGAAAAGGGAGTTACCCCCGATGATATCAAGGGAACCAAAGACCTGCATAAGCTGCCCTTCCTGACCAAGGATGATTTGCGCATGGCATATCCCTATGGATTGATGGGTAAGCCCGTCAAGGATTGTGTCCGCATTCAGTCTACTTCCGGCACTACGGGCAAGCGAGTTGTAGCGTTCTATACGCAGCATGATATAGACTTGTGGGAAGACTGCTGTGCACGCGCTATTATGGCTGCAGGCGGTACGAATGAAGATGTCTGTCAGGTTTCTTATGGTTATGGATTGTTCACGGGTGGTCCCGGTTTGAACGGCGGCAGTCATAAGGTTGGCTGCCTGACTGTTCCCACTTCATCCGGCAACACCGAAAGGCAGATTATGTTCATTCAAGACCTGCAGTCGACGATTCTGTGCTGCACGCCGTCTTATGCAGCTTATCTTGGTGAAACCATGAAGGAAATGGGCCTGACTCCGGACCAGATTCCGCTGAAGGCCGGTATTTTCGGCGCAGAGGCATGGAGCGAAGAAATGCGTCAGGATATCCAGAATACGCTGGGTATCAAGGCA
>SVHC01000026.1 GCA_015056055.1 Clostridiales bacterium
GACAAGTTTGAGAGCAGCTGCGGCTGGCCTGCATTCTCAAAACCCATTGAGGAACCGTCCATTGTGGAAATCCTCGATACCAGCCATGGCATGATCCGTACCGAAGTACGCAGCCGGGCAGGTAATTCTCATCTGGGCCATGTATTTGAGAATGACCCGGAATCTCCCAACGGTGTGCGCTACTGCATCAACAGCGCGTCGCTGAGATTTATCCCCTATGCACACATGGAGGCCGAGGGATACGGGTATCTGAAGGATCTGTTTGATCAGTAAAAAACAGGTGCATTGCGCCCATTCCTGCACCCAACCAGGTGCAACCGTCCCTTGTATCAAAATAAACCGGATTAGCCATACAAAATCCGCTTTCTTTTGAAGGCGGATTTTTTCTTGAATTATTCACTATTTATTGACTACAAGCGTATGCGGTGTTACTTTTTGTGTTGGAAGCGTATACTTGTTGACATTTCAATAGGTATATGATACACTATCACCTGTTGACAATTCAACAAGAATGTGAGATTTGATGGATGTAAGAACGCTTTGCTTTTTGCGACGCTGCTGAAGATGAAAGTGAACTGATTCCATCTTGCATAAAGTGAAAGAGAGGAAACCGCGATGAATAGCTATGTTGTATTTACGGATTCCTGCTGCGATGTATCTCCTGAGGTACTTGCTCAGTGGGGGGTTCCCTTTGCATCCATGTCCTTTGCCTTTGATGGAGAGGAGAAGGAATATCTCAATACGGATATCACCAATAAAGAATTCTACGATCGGATGCGTCAGGGCGCCCATGCAAAAACATCTGCTGTCAACGCGGATACCTTTGCACGTGCGTTTGCTCCGATTCTGGAAGAGGGCAAGGATATTCTGTATGTGGGTTTTTCTTCCGGCTTGAGCACCACGGTCAACTCTGCTCACATGGCAGCCAGAGATTTGAAGGAAACATACCCGGATCGCAAAATTGTAATTGTTGATACGCTGGCAGCTTCTGCCGGCAGCGGTCTCATGGTTTATCTGGCAGTGGAAAAAAGGAACGCGGGCGTATCTCTGGAAGAAAATGCCGAGTATATTGAATCGCTTACGGCCCACAACTGCATTTGGTTCACTGTTGATGATCTGGAATATCTGAAGCGCGGCGGTCGTGTAAGCCCGTTGGTCGCCTTTGCCGGCGGTATCCTTGGTGTTAAGCCGGTTCTGCAGATGGACAATGAAGGCCATCTTGTCAAGGTTTCAACGGCGCGCGGCAGGAAGAATTCTATCAAGGCGCTTGCCGATAAGTATGCGGAGCTTTCCTACGCGGAGAAGAATACGCCGGTATTTATTTCTCACGCTGACTGCGAAGCAGACGCCAACGAACTTGCGAATATTCTGACGCAGAAGTACGGTGCGAAGGTTACTTTGATTACGGAGATTGGCCCTGTTATCGGCTCGCATGCTGGTCCGGGTACCGTGGCACTTTTCTTCATTGGCGAGCATAGATAAGGACGCACTCCGGATTCTGACAATACACCTCCACGGCAGCAGCTGTGGAGGTTTTTCATACTTGTCTGCATTTACAACGGGCATTGCACATGATATACTTTAAAACGATATGGCTTCGGAAAAAAGTGTTGATTGGAGCAGGAGCATTACAATGAGCAACGATAAGGTATTTGGGATGCCTTTTGCGAAGGTTTTTCCGCTGCTGATTGCAAAGGCAGAGCGGAAGGGTCGTAGCCGCGAGGAAGTATATGAGGTGACCGAGTGGCTTACAGGATATACGGCCGGGCAGCTGGACGAATTGCTTGCCGGGGAGGGTACATATGGCGAATTTTTTGCAAAAGCACCTGACCTCAATGCAAACAGGCACAAGATTACCGGCTCGGTGTGCGGCGTGAAACTGGCAGAGATCGATGACCCGATGATGCTGGAGATTCGGTATCTGGATAAGCTGATAGATGAGCTGGCTAAAGGCA
The DNA here is from genome assembly GCA_015056055.1 of Clostridiales bacterium. Lineage (GTDB taxonomy): Bacteria > Bacillota > Clostridia > Christensenellales > Aristaeellaceae > Alectryocaccomicrobium. The sequence goes on from SVHC01000026.1 coordinate 1,956, forward strand.
AGCCCATGGAGAAAATTCTCAGAAAATAGGGGATGTCCTGCCGTTCAGGGCTCAAGGGCTTTGGCAAAATATCGCATATACAGATAAAGTATTGCGCCGCGGCATGGTGCGCGCTATAATTACGGTTGTAAGAGTATGCATTTTTCAGCTGCGTCGGTGTAATGCTGCCGGTTGGCTATTGAAAGGGCAATCAGAATGAATTTGGCAGAAACAAATCTTGGTTTGACAGATATCCATGCGCATTTTCTTTGGGGAATCGATGATGGGCCGGCAAAGCCGGAGGGCATGTATCAATTGATTCGGGACGCCCATTCACAGGGAATTGTGCGCTTTACCGCCACGCCGCATGTCCGCCCGGGATACAGACCTTTCGATGCGGGAAAGTATCGCGACAGGCTGCACGAGGCCCGGGAATTTTGCCGGGCGCAGAATCCGGATATGGAAATTATCGCAGGCGCTGAGGTGGCATGGACGTATCAGACGGCCTATGCCCTGCGGCAGAGAACCATTCCCACCTTGGGTGAAACGGACTATGTACTCCTTGAACTGGGGTGGGATATCACCCTGCAAGAGGCGTACAGCGCCGTCAGAAGCGTGGAAGGCGCGGGTTATTTGCCGGTACTTGCACATGTGGAACGGTGTCGCTGCTTTGCATGGGCGCCCTGGCAGGCACTGCGATTCCGGGAGAAAACAGGCGCACTGTTTCAGATGAATGCGGATACAGTGCTCAGACCGCGAGGTCTTGTGGAAAAATACTTCCGGAATCTGATGATTCGGGAACGCGCGATTGATGTGGTTGCGTCCGATGCCCACGGCGGTGCCGGACGGCCGGTAAACCTGCGCCGGGCATATAATTGGCTGCTGGCTCATACGGATCAAGAGTATGCCGGACTTTTGACCTGCTTTTCGTATGAATAGCCCGAACCCAACGCCGGAGAATCACAGAAGAAATAGATTTGGAAGAACGAAAGATTCTAAATAAACAGCAGATGCCGGGGCATCTGCTCAGGCCATTGACAAAACGCGCCGCCGGAAATGCAAACCGGCGGCGCTTCACTATATGCAATTTTATTCCAGCGCATACTCCACCCAGGCAATATTCGGCCCGGAAAGGTCCCTTTCAATCTGGGAAGGCGACAGCACGATTGCTGCGGTATTTTCCTTTGCGGCCGGGAGGGGAACGGAGGCGCTTGTCCCGTCTGAGAAGGTTTTCAAAAGCCCGGCGGGGGGCTGCGGGGATTTTGTGCCGGAGTACCATAGGGCTCCGTCCGCATACCATATGCGGTGGAAAAGCGCAATGGAATTATACGCCGATTCGAGTAGGGGATAATCGGTGGCAAGCGTGATCCACTCGCCGTCTTTTTTATAAACAACGCTGAATTTGATGGCCTGGTCATTTTCGGCCTGAGCAAGGGATTCGAGCTTATTTTTGTCACAAAGCACATGCGCGTTGCCGGGCTGCGTTTCGGGTAAAGGGAAGGAATCCGTCGTTCCGTCCGAATATTCCCATTTGAGATACAGCGGGCAATTTTTCCAGTCCCATTCCCCTTTCTGCGCAAACCAGTATTGATTTCCGGAAAGCCGGATTTCAAATTTGTTCACGCGGAGCTTGTTCACATGGGGGACAAAGACGCTGTCTGCCATAGCCTGCGAGGGAATCATCCACGTTACCAGAAGAACGATCACGAAAAAACGGGAGATGCTGCGCGCTGCCTTGGTCATGTCAAATCGCCTCTTTTCATAAAATTTGGAAACGAAGGTTTTATATGTTGGACGGGGGGATGATATACCCGGTTCCGCGTGCAAAATGGAAAAGATCTGCCGGAGGGGAGTTATGTGTTAATTAATCATTGACCTTGTGCCTTCTGTATGGTATTCTATGTAAAGGATCCTATACAGGAGGTGTTTTTTTGAAATTCAGCGATATCAATATCCGCGATCCGTTCGTCGTGCTGCATGAGGGGAAATATTACATGTACGGTACCCGCGGCGCAACCTGCTGGGGGCGTGCGCGCGGGGTCGATGTTTATGTCAGCGATGATCTGGAAAACTGGTCCGACCCGATCGAGGTGTTCAGTGCGCCGGAGGGATATTTCCACAATATGTGGGCGCCCGAGGTACACCTTTATAAAGGAAACTTTTATATGTTCATGACGCTCAAGCCGGGCGCAAACCATCCGGACCCCGAGCGCAAGATGGGCACCTATATTCTGCGTGCGGATGCGCCGGACGGAAAATTCACTCTGCATTCCGAGCGTGCCATCACGCCCGCCGACTGGCATTGCCTGGACGGTACTCTGTATGTTGAAAACGGCAAGCCCTACATGGTATTCTGCCATGAGTGGACGCAGGTTCACGACGGCGAAATCTGTGCCATCCCCATGAAGGACGATCTTACGGCAGCGGACGGCGAGGCGGTACTGCTCTTTAAGGCATCTCAGCCCAAGTGGAACACCGGCCTTGGAAACGACGGAGTCAATTTTGTCACCGACGGACCGTTCTTCTATCGCACATCTCAGAATCGGCTGGTCATGATCTGGTCCAGCGTGGTGGGCGAAAACTACTGCGAGGCCATGGCCTATTCGTCCGATAACACGCTCATGGGCAAATGGACGAACGACGAGCGCCTGCTCTTCGAAAAAGACGGCGGTCACGGCATGATTTTCCGCGACAATGATGGAAAGCTGCTGTTCATCTGCCATCAGCCCAATGATACACCCAATGAGAGGCCCGTACTGTTTGAACTCGCGGAAGAGAACGATTCTTTCCGCGTGAAATAAGGGGGAAAATCAAATGAGCAATATGTTTGGCATTACCAAAGTTAAGAACGGCAAGACACGCCTGATCACCGCCGAAAACGTATACGGCGAAAAGGGCAAGGGCGGCATGGCTACCCCCACCGACAACGCACAGCCCGAGGTCCTTGCAATCGGTCAGCGCTGGAAGAAGGACACCAACTCCCGTGAACTGGGCCAGAAGTGGAAGGTTCGCCCCTGCATCGAACTGCCCACCGGCAGCGTTACCACCATCATGGATGTAGACGGCCCCGCCACCATCCAGCACATCTGGGTAGCAATGCCCCATGAGCGCACCCGCGACATCATCCTGCGCGCCTACTGGGACAACGAGGAAACCCCCAGCATCGAGGTTCCGATCGGCGATTTCTTCTGCAACCCGTTCAAGAAGCAGCTGAAGATCAATGCTATCCCGATCAACGTAAATCCCACCGGCGCAATGAACTGCTATCTGCCGATGCCTTTCCGCAAGCATGCGAAGATCACCGTTGAAAACCGCTATCCCGAAGATATGCCCTGCTTCTTCTACGCCATCAGCTATGAGCTGGATGCAGTTGAGGACGATGAGGCATACCTGCATGCACAGTTCCGCCGCACCAACCCCGTGAAGTACGGCGATGATTATGTCATCGTGGACGGCATCAAGGGCAAGGGCCACTATGTCGGCACCCAGATGGTATGGCAGCAGAATTCCCAGGGCTGGTGGGGCGAAGGCGAAATCAAGGCCTTCATCGACGGCGACGGCGAATTCCCGACCTACTGCGGCACCGGTACCGAAGACTATTTCGGCGGCGCATGGTGCTTCTGCGAAAACTATTCCGCGCCCTTCCTTGGCTATCAGGATACCATGACCCTGGGCGACAATCCGCGTCCGTTCAATGCCGTCGGCAACCGCCACAGCATGTATCGCTTCCACATGATGGATCCCATCCGTTTCGACAGCGATCTGAAGATCACCATGCAGGCACTCGGCTGGCGCAGCGAAATGCGCTATATGCCCCTGCAGGATGATATCGCATCCGTTGCATACTGGTATCAGATCGAGCCGCACAATCCCTTCCCGACTCTCGGTTCCAGAAACGATCTGGAGATCATCTAAAAACGATCGGATAAGGAGAAATTGCGATGAGCAACTTTTTTGACATTGCCAGGCTCAAAAAAGGTCAGACCCGCCTGATCACGGCTGAGAATGTATACGGCGAAAAGGGCAAGGGCGGTATGGCTACTCCGACCGACAATGCGCAGCCTGAGGTTCTGAAAATCGGCCAGGTGTGGAAGAAGGACATGCCCTCGCGCGAACTGGGTCAGAAGTGGAAGGTGCGTCCCTGCATCGAGCTGCCCGCCGGCAGTACCACCACCATCATGGATGTGGATGGCCCGGCTACGATTCAGCATATCTGGATCACTCTGGATAATCAGCGTTTCCGCGATGTGATCCTGCGCGCCTACTGGGACGATGAGGAAAATCCCAGCATCGAAGTGCCCGTTGGCGATTTCTTCGGCTGCCCGTTCAAAAAGCGCCTGAATATCAATGCGCTCGCAATCAATGTGAATCCCACCGGCGGTCTGAACTGCTACTTCCCGATGCCTTTCCGCAAGCATGCGAAAATCACCGTGGAAAACCGTGCGCCCGAGGCAATCGGCGGCTTCTTCTACGCCATCAGCTATGAGCTGGGCGATGTTCCGGAAGAACTGGCTTATATGCATGCGCAGTTCCGCCGCACCAATCCCGTTCAGTACGGAGATGATTATGTCATCGTGGACGGCATTCAGGGCAGGGGCCACTATGTGGGCACCCAGATGGGTTGGCAGCAGAACACCGAAGGCTGGTGGGGTGAAGGCGAAATTAAAGCCTTTATCGACGGCGATGAAGAATTCCCGACCTATTGCGGCACCGGCACGGAAGACTATTTCGGCGGCGCATGGGGCTTCATGGGAAATTATTCCGCGCCTTTCCTTGGCTATCAGGATACCATGACCCTGGGCGACAATCCCCGTTCCACCAATTCCGTCGGCAACCGTCACAGCATGTATCGCTTCCATGTGATGGATCCCATCCGCTTCGACAGCGATCTCAAGGTAACGATGCAGGCCATCGGCTGGCGCAGCGAGGGACGCTTCCTGCCCCTGCAGGACGATATCTGCTCCGTTGCCTACTGGTATCAGACCGAGCCGCACAATCCCTTCCCGGCTCTCGGCTCCAGAAATGATCTGGAAGTGATCTAAAAACTTGCAAAACGCCCGCCGCGCTGCAGCGCAGTTCGGCGGGCGTTTGTGATATGGGAAAATGGCGGGATATGCGCAAAATTCTTGCACTTCCGGGCTGAATCATGGTATACTATAATTGAAGGAGGTGTGAACATGACGACAGAAGAAACCATCCGCAGCGTAGTAAACAGTTTGAAATCGACATATGACCTTCGAAAGGTCAGCATCTTTGGCTCCTATGCTGAAGGACGCGCAACGGCAAATAGTGATCTGGATTTGCTTGTGGAATTTGAGCAGCCCACGGTTTCGCTTATCAAACTGAATTCCCTCAAATACGATCTGGAGGACTCTCTTGGGCTTTCCGTAGACGTGATTCACGCTCCGCTCCCGGTGGACAGCATGATTCAGCCGGGAAAGGTGGTGCGGGTTCTGTGAACAGCCGTGACCGCCAGATATGCGATAAAATTCTTTCTGAAATTGCGGTTGCTGAGGAATTGCTCAGAGGGGTGTCGCCGGAAGCCTTTATTTGCGATGAACGTACGGTTCGCGCTGTTTGCATGACTCTTATCAACATCGGTGAACTGGTGAAGAACCTTACGCCGGAATTAAAACAGGCGCACCGAAATATTCCTTGGCGCGCCATCTCAGGCATGCGGGATATCACTGCTCACAGGTATCAGACGCTTCGCAAAGAAGACGTATACAGCACCTGTGCGGATGATTTACCGATATTCGAAGAGCAGCTGCTTTGTTTGATTCGGGAAGAACAGAATATCATTTGAAGGTTTTTGCGGATAGGGATTATTCAATCTCTGTCCGCATCTGTTTATACCGGATGATGCGGATGCTTTTCAAACCCTCTCCCGGGATAATGCGGTTGTAATTTCAGACGCCCAAAACGACATTTCAGACACGAAAATGTACTTTTCAGGCAGAAAGTGTTGAAATGGCGCGAGATGTCTGCTATGCTGAAACTGAAAAGAGCAATCCAAAAAGAAGGAGGAGAGCGAAATGAAACGCACCAAACTGACGGCATGGATAATGATTACAATACTGCTTAGTGGAATCATTCCGGCATCTGCGGAAGAAAAAGCTGCTCCGCCGGAAATACAGGAAAATGAAGAGTGCTACTTTGATTATCTTACCTTTGGCGTTTACGAACAGGACAACAATCTTGAAAACGGCCCGGAACCTATCGAATGGTTTGTGCTGGAAGTTGAGAACGGCAGGGCGCTTGTAGTCAGCCGGCATGCGCTGGAACTTATGCCGTATCACAATACCATCGAGTGGGATACTTCGCTTATGTGGGAAACATGGGATATCCGCGCATGGCTGAATGGGGAATTTTTGGAAACGGCTTTCACTGCGGCGGAAATTGCGAGAATTCCTACCGTTACCGTAGAAGCGCAGCTGAACAGCTTTTCTTACAATCAGGGCAACGATACCCGGGATAAGGTATTTCTTTTAAGCTACAATGAGGTCCCGCGGTATTTCGGGAATGGCAGAACGCGTACCTGCAGACCGACGGAATATGCAATCGCACGGTATGAGGCCAAAACCGGAAGACAGTGGAAACAGATCGTGGATGACGTGTGGGAGGAATACACCGGAACCTGTTCCTGGTGGCTGCGTACACCCGGGGATTTCCCCGGAAGTGCAACGATTTCCCATCACAGAGGAGGCTTAGGATTTATGAGTTCCTATAGTTTCACCTTCCCATATGCGGCCTTTGGGTATCCGGAACCGGATTATCACCATGGAGTCCGCCCGGCGATGTGGATTGATCTAGAACCGTAAAATAAAACTGTCCAAATGAAATATCCCCTCAGCCGCGTTTTGCGATTGAGGGGACTAATTGTTTTCGGGGAATTCCAGCTGCATCTGTTCTGCCTGCAATTCATTTTTGCGCACGATATTGCGCGTTCCGGGGTGAATGATCACGCAGGAAAGCTGCTTTTTGAGCGCCTGCTTTATGGTATATGCGGTGCCGCCCGTATCCGAGCCTGTGGAAATGGCGATCATGTCGGTGGAATGATCCACCATATAGCGGTCGCGTTCAAGGAACGCTGCTTTCGAATAATTCGCGCACACATAGACGACCGCATTTGTATGGGCAAGAAGGTTTGCATGCCGGTCTTTCCAGCGCTGCGACCAATTGGCTTCCTGACCGTAAAAGGGCAAAACGCATACGAGCTTCACATCCGGGAAGCTTTTTTTCATTTCCAGCACGATCTCGCCGCAGATAATGTCCGCCCCGCGTGCACATCCGGTAAGGAATGCACAAACGCCCGCTTCGATTTTGGCTCGGATTTCGCGGCGGATAACGTCTTTTAAAAGGAGGTATTCCTGCGCGTTTTCGTCCATGGTGGCAAGCCCCATGTTTTCCGGCCTGTGGCCTGTAAAGCAGCATGCGCGCGTGGTTTCTGCCATGGCGGTTCCTCCGATAGGTGATGAAAATCGTCAGTTTGTTCGAAAAAGATTCTGCTTTATATTGTACGCGCTTGCAGCAGCACTGTCAAGCTGTTTTGTGTGCACAGGAAGCGTGCGAAAATTTGGTTAAAGTTTTATAAGTGCTTGAAATGTTCACATGGGGTCTGTATAATCTATACCTAGCGCATCCTTGCCTTGAACAAGAGATTCAAGGCCGTAAGTCCATAAGGAGGTGAAAAACGCATGAATCAGTATGAAGTCATGTATATTCTTGACCCTGCGCTTGATGATCAGGCGCGTGCGAATCTGATGGAGCGCTTTGAAGGCATCGTTACCGCCGGTGGTGGTATGGTAGACCGTGTAGATGAATGGGGACGCCGTCGTCTGGCTTACACCATTGACTACAAGAACGAGGGATACTACATCCTGATGTACATCACTGCGCCGGCCGATCTGCCCCGCGAACTTGAGCGTAACTTCAAGAACGTCGAGCAGGTTCTCCGCTACATGGTTATCCGCTTCGAGGGCGCTCTGCCCGCAAAGCGCGAGCCCTTCAAGGCCCGTGAAACCGTGAGCGAGAAGGTTGTTGAGGAAGCTCCCGCTGCTGAAGAAGCAGTTGTAGAAGCAGCCGAAGCAACTGAGGCTTAATCAACAAAGGCGGGTGTAATTGGATGAATAAGGCAATCTTAATCGGAAATCTTACCCGCGACCCGGAGCTGCGTACGCTTCCCAACGGTGCTTCTGTCTGCACGTTCACGATTGCGATCAACCGCAAGTTCGTAAACCAGCAGGGCGTCCGTGAAGCGGATTTCCTCAACATCGTCGCATGGCGTCAGTTGGGTGAAAACTGCGCACGCTACCTCACCAAAGGTCGTAAAGTTGGCGTCGTCGGATCGATTCAGACCCGTTCTTATGATGCGCAGGACGGATCGAAGCGATATGTTACCGAAATCGTCGCCGACGATATCGAGTTCCTGTCGTCCCAGCAGGATGGTGGCCAGGCCCGCACGGGCAATGTTCCGCCTCCGCCCGAGATGCCTGCTTATGGCATGGCTTCCGGCGGCTTCACTGAAGTCGAGGATGACGAGCTTCCGTTCTGATTATTTCGGGCCTTCCGTCCGTCAAAGCCTGCCATAGCAGGAAACGCATTAAAGTCAAGGAGGGAAACAACATGTCTGAGGATCGTGGCACTCGCCGTCCCCGCGGCCGCAAGCCGCGCAGGAAGGTTTGCCGTTTCTGCGTAGATAAAGTTGCGCACATCGATTATAAGGACACGGGTCGCCTGTCGTCCTTCACCAGCGAGCGCGGCAAGATTCTGCCCCGTCGCATGACCGGCGCTTGCGCCAAGCACCAGCGTCAGCTGAGCATCGCTATCAAGCGTGCCCGTACCGTTGCGCTGCTGCCCTACACGAAGGGTTAATCGCTTCGTCTTTCACCCGATACGGTTTTTTGCCGTATCGGTTTTTTTCTTGCGGTTGCGGCTAAAGTATGTTACAATGATGCAAAGCCTTCTCCTTGAGGAGAAGGTGTCGGCATTCGCCGACGGATGAGGTGTTCTATAGCAATGCATTCTGTCAAAATTGGAGGCAATCGCATGGCAAATATTCTGCATCTGAAAAACGCGGCTCCCGAATGGGAAAATGCATCCCCCGTCGGCAATGGCTATGCCGGCATGATGGTGTTCGGCGGCGTTGCCGAGGAAAAAATCACCCTGAATGAGGAAACCATTTGGGCGGGCGGCGAGATGGATACCCGTCTTGACGGCTTTGCCGAAAAGATTGCGCATGTGCGCGATATGCTGGCGAACGGTCTTGTTCACGAGGTTGACAACTGGATCGAGCAGAATATGGGCGATTGCTATAACCGCATCAAGTCCTATGAATATGCGGGCGAGATCCATGTCGCCATGCATGCGGATGATGTATGCGAAAACTACCGCCGCGATATTGATCTGGTGAACGGCGTCTGCACCGTTGCCTACGAAAAAAACGGCGCGGCCTATACGCGCGAATACTTTGCATCCTATCCCGATAAGCTTCTGTGCGCACGCTTCACGGCGGATAAGCCGTTTGACGCGAAGATTTCCTACACCCGCGAAAATGTGGATGCATTGGATGCTTCCACCGGCGATATCATCGCGAAAGCGCATACTGCATTCGGCGATCATACCTTTATGCTGGAAGTGCGCATTGTGACCGATGGCGAAAAGGTTGCCTGTGCGGATGGCGTATGCGTGAAGAATGCTTCTTATATCGAATTTTATACGGCTGTTTCCACCTCTTTCCGCAATGGGGAGAACATGGAAAAGGCCCTTCAGGAAAACATTGCCGCTGCGGCTAAGGGCTGGAATGCGCTGAAAGAAGCGCACATTGCCGACCACAGCGCCGTTATGAGTCGTTCTTCGCTTGATTTTGGCGAAGCGGAGGCGGCTGTCAGCTCTCTTACCGTCAGCGAGCGGCTGGAACGTCTGAAGAATGATCCCGAAGCGAAGGACAACAATCTGGTTTCGCTCTACTGGCAGTTCGGCAAGTATCTGCTCGTCGGCTCCAGCCGCCCCGGCACGCTGCCCGCCAACCTGCAGGGCGTTTGGGCGGATGGTCTGGATGTTCCGTGGAACGGCGACTATCACACCAACATCAATCTGCAGATGAACTACTGGCAGGCAGAGGAAGCCAATATCTCCGAATGCACAAAGGCCCTGTTTGATTATATGAACGGCTATCTCCTGCCCGGCGGTCAGAAAATGGCCCGCGAAAACTACAAAACGGGCGGCATGGTCGTGCATCATCTTTCGGATATCTATGGTTTTGCCGCTGTGGCGGACGGCCCGTGGGGACTGTGGCCGCTGGGCGGCGCATGGCTTGCATATCACATGTGGGAGCATTATCTCTATACCGGGGATAAAGCGTTCCTGCGCGATACGGCCTATGAATATATCAAAAACTGCGCGCAGTTCGCCATCGAGAATATGTTTGAAGGCAAGGACGGCTATCTGCATACCGGTCCGTCCACCTCGCCGGAAAACCGCTATATCGTCGATGTGAACGGCGAAAAGAAAAAGTGCTACATTGCCGTTTCGCCCACGATGGATCTGCAGATCATCGGAGGACTTCTGGACTTCTACGCCGAGTGCGAGGATATTCTGGCAATCGATCCCGAATACGCAAAGGCAGCCCGTGCAGTCCGCGCCCGCATGGTTCCCGTTCAGATCGGCAAGGACGGACGCCTGATGGAGTGGACCGAGGAATACGAGGAGTGCGAACCCGGGCACAGGCATATGTCCCACGCTTTCGGTCTGTATCCTGCGGCGCAGATCACCCGCAAAACGGCGGATTATTTCCGCGCGGTCCGCAAATCGCTGGATACCCGTCTGAGCTACGGCGGCGGTCATACCGGCTGGTCCCGCGGCTGGCTGATCAATATGTTTGCCCGCCTGCGCGACGGCGAGGCGACCTACGCAAACATCCGCGCCCTGTTCACGAAATCCACCCTGCCCAATCTGCTGGATACGCATGCGCCCTTCCAGATTGACGGCAACTTCGGCGGAGCTGCCGGTATCGGCGAAATGCTCATGCAGAGCCATGAGGGCTTCATCTCCCTCCTGCCTGCATTGCCGTCCGTACTGTCCGAGGGCAGCTTTACCGGCTTTAAGGCCCGCGGCGGCGTAACTGTTTCCTGCGAATGGAAAAATGGCCGCGTGGTGCGCGTGGTGCTGGAAACGGATAAGCCTGAGACCATTGCAATTGAACTTCCCGGCGAGGAAGTATTTGAAATTGCCGTCGACGGCAAGGCCGAAATCCTGCGCTGATTGATTGAAACTATGGCCCCTCTGCCGGTTGGATATCGGCGGAGGGGTGACTTTATCGAGGAAGATGCAAATGAACAAATTGCCCGAACTGAAGGCAGCTATCTTTGATCTGGACGGAACGCTGCTGGATTCCATGCACATCTGGGACACCTTTGGCGAGGCATATCTCAAGTCCATCGGCGTTGCGCCGCGCGAGGGCGTAAACCGCGCGGTAGGCAATCTGAGCATCGTGCAGGCTGCGCAGTATTTCCGGGAGGAGTACGGCGTACCTTTTACGGAAGAGGAAATCATGGACGGCATCAATCGCCTTGCGGAAAAATGCTATAGGGAAGAGGCGCTGCTTAAAAAGGGCGTCCGAGAATTTCTGGAAAAGCTGCATGCGCAAGGTGTGAAAATGTGTGTTGCCACTGCGACGGACCGCTATCTCGTCGACGCGGCTCTTACCCGCTGCGGCGTGCGGCAGTATTTTTCGGAGATTTTCACCTGTACCGAAGTAGGAAGCGGAAAAGATGAGCCGGAAATCTTCCGTCGGGCGCTGGCGTTTCTGGGTGAAAAACGGCAGAATACCGTGATTTTTGAGGATGCTCTCTACGCTGTCAAAACCGCAAAGGCGGATGGCTTTTTCGTCTGCGCCGTTTATGACCCGCACGAAAGAAATGCGGATACTCTTCGCGCGCTTGCGGATATGTACGTCATGGGCATGGATGAGCCGGAAAATAACGCAGGTTAATTTTATGAAAACCTATGGACTTTTCCCGCATTTCGCGCTATAATATCAGCGTTCGATTTCAGAACGCAATATTCCTCAGTAGCTCAATGGCAGAGCATTCGGCTGTTAACCGAAGGGTTGTTGGTTCGAGCCCAACCTGGGGAGCCACGAATCACGCAGACATGATAAATGTCTGCGTGATTTTTTATGCCTGCGAAAAAGAATCGCGGAAAACTGCGAGCAGTGGCGAATGTGCCGAAAAGGGGAGGCTTTCCTATAAAATAGAATTCTGTGACCGAACGGAAATATTTCCTGACGGTCATTTTTTATTGCGGGGGAAGCGGTTATTATGAAATAAGGTATGCGCGAGCCGGCAGAAATTGTGTTTGGGAAAAAGAGATTTTGATTTACGGCAAAGAATCTCTTGCTGTTTGGAAAATATCTTCCTATATAATTATAGCGACGGTATCTCTGCGGACGGTGCGGCGGTGAACAAGATAAGTATGACGATTTTTGCGTGATTTAAATGGCGGAATCTTTTTCCTTTTGGCTCAAAAATGGTTGACAGGGGGGGTTAAGGCGTGATATAATCATATATCTTTACATTCACAGGGCGTTTTTGGCGTGATAATGCAAGTTCTGGCATTAGGAATTGCAAGAATAGCTGGCTGAATTGTGAAGAAAAATACTTGGAGGGAAACATCATGAATAAAACCCTGAAGTCTGTTCTCTCGGTTGCTCTGTGCCTGATGCTCAGCCTGTCCATGTTCGCAGCTTCTGCCGAACAGGTCACTCTTAAGCAGGCCGAGTACAACACCACCACCTCCGTCATGCCCAGCAACTGGAACGCGTTCACCTATGATGACAACAATGATAGGCAGATCAAGGACTACCTTGGTTCCTCGTTCTTTGAGTATGACTACAAGTTCGAAGACGACAAGAAGTTCAACGATGACGGTTCCATCAACAAGGACGGCATCGTTCCGGGCGCTTACACCACCAACTACTCCGCTGCCACCAAGCTGGAGGACGTTACCGCTACCGTTGACGCCAAGTGGGGCTACACCGACGAGCAGAAGGCCGAAGGCGGCTATGCTTGGAAGATCACCCTGCGCAATGACCTGATGTGGGACGACGGCACCCCCATCACCGCAGCTGATTTCGAATATTCCATGAAGGAACTGCTGGATCCTGCCTTCATGAACTTCCGTGCCAACATCTACTATGACACCCTGATGATCAAGAACTCCAAGAACTACTTCTTCCAGAATCAGGAAGGTACCTACGAGACTCTGGGTTCTCAGGGCTATGCCTCCGTTCAGGCAGCTGTTGATGCAGGCGAAACCCTGTACGTCAACATCTGGAACATGTGGGGCACTGCAGGTTACACCGACGCGGAAGGCAATGAGTGCCCCGAGTACGTAACCATCACTGACGAAACCGTTTACAGCAACGCTGACGGCTCTGACTCCGCTTCCGGTGCATTCCTGTACCAGAACTACGGTGCATACCTCGAGCCCGGCGCCGGCTACGATGCCACCATCTATGTTGAGAACACCAATCGCGATATCGCTTGGGAAAACGTAGGTCTCTACGCCATCCCCGAGGAGAACGCTGTTGTTGTATGCCTGGACAAGGCCTACTCCTTCCTGAAGGAAGACGGCAGCCTGTCCGTTTGGGCTCCCTACTACATCTCCGATCTGCCCCTGGTTCACAAGGAAAAGTACGAGGCTTCCAAGATCGCTCCCGCCAACGGCGCAACTCTGTGGACCTCTAACTACAACTCCTCTCTCGAGACCACGGCCAGCTGGGGTCCCTACAAGCTGGCTGAGTTCGAAGCCGGTTCCCACTACAAGCTCGTTAAGAACGAGAACTGGTACGGCTGGAACATGGATCAGTACAAGAACCAGTACAACATCACCGCTATCAACTGCCGCAAGGTTGAAGAGTTCGCCACCAAGTGGATGGGCTTCCTGAACGGCACCTACGACGACGCTTCCCTGCAGACTGAGAACGTTGCCGAGTACCTGGATTCCAAGTACGTTTACTTCACCTCCACCTCCACCGGCACCTTCGGCATGCAGCTGTTCTCTGATCTGTCCGTTCTGAAGGAGAGCGAGAACAACAACGGCATTCTGGCTATCCAGGAATTCCGTCATGCATTTAACCTGGGCCTGAACCGCAGCGACATCGTTGAGAAGATTTGGCCCGGCTCTGCAGTTCCCTGCTTCGGTCTGCTGAACGTTGCTTACTACTACGACATCGAGAACTCTCCTGAGCTGGAAGACGGCGGTCAGTACCGCAACGCCACCATCGCTAAGGAAGGCATCCTGCGCGCTTACGGCTACGAGCAGGACGAAGACGGCTTCTGGGCCACCGGCGACATGACCGGCATGGACACCGAAGAGGCTTACGAGACCCTGACCGGTTACAACCCCGAAGTTGCTAAGGAAAAGATGAAGGAAGCTATCGCTATCCTGCTCGCCAACCCCGAGGAGTATGGCTACGACGCTTCCAAGAACATCACCCTGATCTACGGTTCTTCTTCCGACACCGATAAGCAGCGCTTCCGCGCAAGCTACCTGCAGGAGATCCTGGATGGTCTGACCGCAGGCACCGAGCTGGAAGACAAGATCGACGTCGTATTCGATGCTTCCGCCGGCGCTCAGTGGGCAGAGGCCTTCCGTACCGGCGCAACCCAGATCGGCTTCGGTTATGGCTTCTCCGGTAACGCATTCAACCCCTTCGACATCATTGGCGCATTCGTCAACCCCGATGATGACCTGAACTACCACATGTACTGGGATACCTCCGCTATCGACATGACCATGACCATGCCGGAGGGTGATTACGAAGGCGCTGGTGAAGAAATCACCATGAGCGTTCAGAACTGGTACTACTGCCTGAACGGCCTGGCCGAGACTGAGAATCAGGCTAAGACCTACAACTGGGGTGCAGGCTTCGCTCCCGTTGAGACCCGTCTGATGATCCTCTCCGCTCTGGAAGAGCTGACCATCAAGGAGTCCCGTTCTGTCATGCTGATCGCTGACGGCGGCGGATCCTTCCTGGGCGCCAAGTTCTCCTACTTCTCCGAGGACGAGCACACCTTCATGGGCTTCGGCGGCCTGCGCTACATGGAAGTCAACTACACCGACGCTGAGTGGGCTGATTACGTTGCTGCCAACAACAACGACCTGTCTGCTGAGTACAAGAAGTCTGAGTAATTTCAGATTCGTCCATTATCTGGGTTATGATTTGTACCCGGGTTATTACTTGGGCTAAATGATCGCGAACGGCGGTGAGCTATTGCGCCACCGCCGTTCGCAATATATGCGACTAAAGTTGCAAAACAGGTTCCCGATAAACGGTAGCAGTAATGCACTGGACTGCTACGAAGATGAATAATCCAAGCGACCGGTTTAATAATAGCTGCGACAGCAGCTGTTTGGATGTTTTTGAGCATCTGGTTGACGGTGGCGCGCAGATTTATTCTTCACGCAGAGCCTTGCAAACGGATGCTTTGGGCTCAGACACTGTGAATAGAAAAAAACAAAAACAGAGGAGAAAAACCTATGTATATGTTTAAATATGTGTCGAAGCGCTTGGGTTTGATGCTGCTCACATTCAGTATCATCTTTACGATGTGCTTTGTACTGATCAAGCTTCTGCCCATTCCCACAACTGCGCTTCCCGGACAGGACCCCGAGATCAAGATGAAAACCCTTGAGGGCCGCGGCTGGATCACCAACATTAAAGAGGGTTCTAACGGTGTCTGGACGTATGACAGAGTACCCATTATGATCCAGTTTGGTACCTACATCAAAAGAATTGTGACCGAGGGCGACTTCGGTATCGCCACCACCTATGGCGAATATCTCAATATGAACCTCTGGCAGGTATTCGTGAATCATCTGCCTCCCACGATCCTGATCAACATTTATTCCACCCTGATCGGTGTGCCGATCGGTTTGGGGTTGGGTATCATTGCCGCGTTGAAGAAGAACAAGTGGCAGGACCAGCTGATCAACATTGTCATTATTCTGCTGATCTCTGTTCCCTCCATTGTTCTGGCGCTGATGATTCAGTATGTCTTCTGCTTTAAGCTGGGCTGGTTCCCGCTGACCATGTCAGTCAGCAATGAATATTTTACCTGGCCTGTATTCCGTTCCATGCTGCCTGCGGTATTTGCTCTGTGCCTGGGCTCCATTGCGGGTTATGCCCGTTACACCCGCGCCGAGCTGTCCGAGGTTCTGACCGGCGAATTCATGCTGCTGGCAAGAACCAAGGGCCTTACCAAAAAGCAGGCCATCTATCGTCATGCAATGCGCAATTCTATGGTTGTAATTTTCCCGTCTATTCTGAGCGAATTTGTCGCGGTTTTGTCCGGTTCGCTGATCATTGAAAAAATGTTCGGCGTCAACGGCGTAGGCGGTTTGTATTTGAATTCCATTGTTTTCCAGGATTATGACTTCTTTATGCTGCTGTCCGGCTTCTACACCCTGGTCAGCCTGACTGCAGGTATCGTTATCGATATCAGCTACGGTTTCATTGACCCGAGAATCAGAATGGGAGCGAAGTAATCATGGACAAGAATTTGAACAACATTCCCATTGAGAAATTTCGGTTTTCTGCCAGAAATGACCTGTATCATGACACCAAATTCGAAACGAAGCCCATAAGCTATTTCCAGGGCGCTTTTATGCGCTTCAGCAAGAACAAGGGCGCTGTTGTCGGCGGTGTGGTCATTGCGGTGCTGGTGCTTTTCGCGATTCTGGCTCCCTTTTTCACTCCCTTCACGCCTTCGTACTACGACATGGTCTATGCATACGTGTACCCCAAGCTGAACCTGTTCGCAGAAAGCAACATCGATTTCTGGGACGGCTGCAAGGAGAAGAGCACGAACTATGTCGGCTACCTCAAGGATGTTGCTCTTGCCGCTGAGACCGGAAGAGAGGTCATCAAGAATGGCGAGTATGAGGTCAGCGAGGATGGTTCGGTCTATACCTACCGCTACGATACCTATTACGGCGTTGGCTTCGGTAAATATAAGACGATCTCTATGGAAGAGTTTAATGACATACAGGAATATCAGAACGAGACCGGCAGACAGGTCCTGTATCCTGTTGTAAAGTCGTCTGACAGACCCAGCCTTGAAAAGAACAAGTATGATGCCAACATCTACTACGAGGTAGAAAACCGCAAGGCATCCACTCTCCGTCCCAAGCTGGACGAGAACGGCAACATCATCCCCAACTATTGGAAGTATGAAGCCGGCAAAGCCAGCTCCCTGGTTCCTGAGTACAACTCCCTCAGAATCGAAGGCGAGAACGGCTTCGAGGAAGACGGCAAGCGGTACTACTATGCTTACGGCCGCAAGGTCGACGGCGGTGTTGAGGTCAGAGCCGAGTACTACGAATACTACATCTATCGGCACAACGAAGTGCTGAAGGACGGTATCACGGAGCCTACCTTCATCTTCGGTACCACCCAGACCGGTAAGGATATCTTTGCATGCCTGGCTTACGGCGCAAGATTCTCCTTCATCTTCGCAACGCTCGTTGCTATGGCCAACTTTATTTTCGGCGTGATCTGGGGTTCCATCTCCGGTTACTGCGGCGGCAAGATCGACCTGTTCATGGAGCGATTTGCTGAGATTCTGGGTTCTGTGCCCAGCATGATCGTTATTACCCTGCTGAAGTACCACATGGGTACCGCCAGCCAGGTGCTGGTCTTGTTTATAGCGTTCTTCGCTACAGGCTGGATCGGCATGGCAGGCAGAACCCGTATGCAGTTCTACCGTTTCAAGAATCAGGAATATGTTCTGGCGGCAAGGACTCTGGGCGCCCGTGACTCGAGAATTATGTTCAAGCATATTTTCCCCAACGGTCTGGGCACCATCGTTACCAGCGTCGCTCTGGTCATTCCCGCAATGATCTATTCCGAGACCAGCCTTTCCTATCTGGGTATCATCAATCTGGAAGCCGGTAACACCACTTCTGTCGGTACCCTGATCGCAGCAGGCCAGCAGTCCATCATGGCCAACGCCGGCTATGTGGCTCTGTTCCCCTGCCTGTTCCTGATTCTTTTGATGCTTAGCTTTAACCTGTTCGGCAACGGATTGCGCGACGCGTTCAATCCTTCTCTGAGAGGAACGGAGGATTAAGCATGAATAGAGAAGTTAAACTGTCTGTCAATGATCTTAAGATCTCCTTCCGTACAGATGCCGGTAAGGTTCAGGCTGTACGAAACATTTCTTTCGATCTTTATAAGGGCGAAACCCTGGCCATCGTTGGCGAATCCGGTTCCGGTAAGTCCGTTACCTCCAAGGCCATCATGGGCATCTCTGCCGGCAACTCCATTTATGAGGGCGGCGAGATCCTCTACGACGGAAAGGACCTGACCCGTATTCCCGAGGAGGAAATGCACAAGCTGCGCGGTGATAAGATCGCCATGATCTTCCAGGATCCGCTGTCCTCCCTGAACCCCATCATGCGCATCGGTAAGCAGATCACCGAGGCAATGCTTCTGAAGAACAAGGCAAACCGCAAGGAAGGCCGCGTTACCTTCAACAAGACCCTGGCAGTGCTGTCCGATACGATCAAAAAGGCACTTGCCGAGAAACCGCAAATGGGAGTTTCTGCTGCGGATGTTGACAACTATATCAAGACGTTTGATAATTTCAACATTCAGGCCATCAAGCTTGAAAACAGCTACAATGATGCCCGCACCGCTGCGGAAGAAATGATCGCCGTGATCGAGGATCTGCTTTTCATGACCGAAAACAAGCAGAAGGTCGACGTGGTGGGCTCTTTGGGTCTTGCCAAGAGCAGACTTGGTGAGATCAACGACAAGTACTTCACTTCCGGCTTCGCCGATGTGCTGAAGGCTCACGCGGCTGCCCTTGACGGCGTGATCCGCGCAGAGCGTTCCAAGGTATCCGTTATTGACTTCGCAAAGAAGATGGTGGGCAGCGGCGCTTCCAAGAACGAGGCGTCCCCCGAAACGGTAGAAACCCTGAAAGCACTGAAGAAAACCGCTCAGGAAATGCTTGCATTGCCTCAGTACAACTTCTTCCGGATCGGCTACTATGTGTATAAGCGTCCCGAAACGGATCTGAGCCGCATGTCTGCTGATGAGGCCAATGAAATGGCCGTAAAGTTCCTGCGAGAGGACTTTATGGACTCCTTCCTGGTGCTTGTCAAGCTTGCTGTGCAGTATTCCTTTGATAAGACCATCGCAAATAAGAAAGCCGCTGTCGAGACCCTCGAGAATGCTATCGGCTTCTTCAAAGCCGGTAAGTTTACCTCGCAGGAAGCGGAGAAGATCTGCAAGCGCGTAAACAGCAGCGTATCCGCAGCCATTGATCCCCTTGCCATCGTCAAGGACAATGTGGCTTATACCTGCGGAAGCTCCCTTGAGCGAGAAGTGGAAAAGTACTTCTTCTATGTGAAGAACAATCCCAAGGAAGAGGAGCGCTTTGCACGTCAGACCGCACAGCGAGAGGCTCTGCTTGCAAAGGGTAAGAAAGTGGACTGGAAGATCGTTCCCAAATCTGTGATCGAGCTTGATGTACAGATCGGGATCATCGTTTCCATCCTTTCCCGCGTGCTGAACAAATTCAATGCCGATATTGCATACGCCAACAGCTTTGATGTTGATGCGCGCTGCACGGAGATCATTGATTTCCTCAAGGAAAAGGCATCCCAGGTCGTTTATACCCTGACCAAGCGGATCGCCAAGGAAAAGGCTATCAAGCTCATGGAAGAGGTTGGTATTCCCGAAGCGAGAATGCGTTACAGACAGTATCCGTTCGAATTCTCCGGCGGTATGCGTCAGCGCATCGTTATCGCCATCGCCCTTTCCGCCAACCCCGATGTTCTGATCTGTGACGAGCCGACCACGGCGCTTGACGTGACCATTCAGGCTCAGATTCTGGAGCTGATCAATCGGCTGAAGAAGGAGCGCAACCTTTCCATCATCTTTATCACGCACGATCTGGGCGTCGTAGCGAATATGGCGGACAGAATCGCCGTTATGTATGCAGGCAGGATCGTAGAGTACGGTACGGCTGAAGAGGTATTCTACAATCCCAGGCACCCCTATACCTGGGCGCTGCTGTCCTCCATGCCGGATCTGGATACCAACGAGAAGCTGGATGCGATCCCGGGCACGCCTCCCAATATGATCTATCCTCCCGTCGGCGACGCGTTTGCTGAAAGAAACAAGTACGCGATGGAGATCGACTTCGAGATGCAGCCGCCTATGTATGAGGTTTCTCCCACGCATTACGCTGCAACCTGGCTGCTCCATCCCAACGCGCCTAAAGTAGAAATGCCGAAGATCATTACCGAACGTATCAGACGAATGCAAGAAAGGGGCGGCAACCATGGCGAATAATGAAGTATTGCTGAAAGTGGACCACCTTTGTCAGTATTTTCGTTTGGGACGTAAGGATCTTAAGGCTGTCGACGATGTGAGCTTTGAGATCAAAAAGGGCGAGTCCTTTGGCCTGGTCGGCGAATCCGGCTGCGGCAAGACCACGACCGGCCGCGCTATCATCAAGCTGTATAATATTACCTCAGGCAATGTATACTTCAAGGGTGAAAGAATCGGCGCCGGCATCCGTTCTTATAAGGACGCCATCTCCGCAGCCCGCAACGATGCAGCCGCCAAAATCAAGGCGCTTCGTGCTGAAAAGGATGCGGACGGCGCAAGAAAAGACCAGATTCGGGAAGAGATCAATAAGATCAACCGGGAACTGGGCGCTGTCGTTGACAGGAACCGTGCGCTGATCAGAGATGCCAAGTCCAACAGCAAGGATGTTGACAAGAGATATGTCGAATCCCTGCTCACGGCGCTGAAGGCTGAGTATGAGCAGAAGTTTGCGGTTGCTGCCGGCGATCCCGAAAGACTCGCTTCCCTCAAGAAGGAATACCAGAACCGCTGCCGCGTGGCAAAAAAGAGCAAGCTCATTACCCAGATCCAGATGATCTTCCAGGATCCCATCGCTTCTCTTGATCCCCGTATGACCGTTCGCGATATCATCTCCGAGGGTCTGGTGATCAAGGGCATTACCGATAAAGAATACATCAACGAGAAGGTCTACGAGATTCTGGAGATGGTCGGACTCGTGCGCGAGCATGCAGACCGCTATCCCCATGAGTTCTCCGGCGGTCAGCGTCAGCGAATCGGCATCGCCCGTGCGGTCATTATGCAGCCTGAGATGATCATTGCCGACGAGCCTGTATCTGCTTTGGACGTGTCCATTCAGGCGCAGGTCATCAATCTGCTGAATGATCTTCGCGAGCGTCTGGGACTCACCATTCTGTTCATTGCCCATGACCTGTCGGTCGTAAAGTATTTCTCCGACCGCATCGGCGTTATGTACTTTGGTAAGATGGTCGAGCTGGCTGATTCTGACGAGATCTTCAAAAATCCGCTTCATCCCTATACGAAATCCCTGCTTTCTGCGATTCCGCTGCCCGATCCCGTATACGAAAAGCAGCGCACAAGGATCATTTACAATCCCATTGCGGAACACAATTACGAGGTAGACAAGCCCTCGTTCCGTGAGATTACCCCGGGTCATTTCGTATACTGCAACAATGCAGAAGAGGAAAAATACAAGCAGCAGTGCAAGTAACAGGACGGTTGAAACAGTGAAAGAGAAAGCATCCTTAAGAAATTATGGTATTTGCGTGGGCATTGAGGTGCTGATCGCCTTTCTGGTGATTTGGGCAAAGGGGTTTTTCGCTCATAGCTTAGCGGTAAATATCCAGATCTTATCCGACGCATTCTTCGTCGCAGGCATATTTATGACAATGTTTGCGGGTATGATGTATGTGAGCGGAGAAGGTGCTTTCATTGGCATCGGATTTGTCATCAGAAACGTGATCCTCGCCTTTATCCCCATGGGCAGGGCAAAACATGAAGTGTATGCTGATTACCGTGCCCGCAAGCTCAGCAATGCCAAAAAGGGCGACAATCATTATGCGCTTGTGACAGGTCTCATTTTCCTTTTCATTGGAATCGTCTTTACGGTTATCTGGTACGCAGCATTTTACCGCGTATAAAATGCGCGCAGGGAATATCAGTTGAATCGCACCCCATTTGCCGGGCAGGTATGGCGAATAACTGCTCTTGCAAATGGGGTGTTTTTCGATCTGTTGTGCAAATTTGGACAGAGGGAAACTTCTCTGCCAATCGGGCGAAAGATGGCACACATTTCAATAAAAGGCACGCATCCTCAAATCTTATGAGAATGCGTGCCTTTTATCTATTCTTCCATCTGTGTATCGAACGTAATCCGGATATCAAGCTGCGCGCCTTCATCTTTGCAGATTTCATCGGTGATGAATCGGCGGATTTCTTCCTTTTGGTTGCGGAGCCGGTCGGGAAGGGGAACATCGAAGACAAGGCGAATGTGGTTATCTTTCTGGACGACGCGAAAATCGTGCAGAGAGAGGGATTCATCAATGCGGAAAAGTGCATTTTCGGCGCTTTCGCGCAGACGGGAAAGCTCGGGATCATCCGTAATTACGGGGTCATAGTGCGCGACAAGGTGAACGCCCAACAGTTTCATGCATCTGCGTTCGATGTGGTCAATAAGTTCGTGGCATGCTACGGAGCTTTCGTGCTGATCGATTTCCAGATGGATGGTGGCAAAGCATTGTTCCGGACCGTAATCGTGGATAAGCAGGTCGTGGAAACCAAGCACTTTGGGATGAAGTCTTACGATGTTTGCAATGCCGTTTCGGATTTCGGTTTTGCCGCCGGTGCCAAGGAGCGGGTCGATGGTTTCCTTAATCAGCTTTACGCCGGAGTACAGGATGAACAGGGCGACCGCGAAACCGGTGAAACCGTCAATCTGCAGGCCGGAAAAATGCTCGATGGCGGCGGATGCAAGGACAGCCGATGTAATGAGCGCGTCGTTCCGGCTGTCAAGTGCGGTGGTCTTGAGTACGGTGGAATCAATTTTGGACGCAAAATATCGGTTCATGAGGAACATGCCGAATTTTACCGCAATGGATGCGGCAAGGATTGCAACGGTCAGCGCCGAAAGTGTGCTTTCGGTCGGCGAAAAGATTTTTTCGGCGGAAGACTTTACCAGCTCATAGCCCATGACCAGAATCAGCGCTGCTACCAGCATACCGGATATGTATTCGTAGCGTGCGTGGCCGAAAGGGTGATCCGCATCCGGCGGCTGCGCGGAAAGACGGAATCCGACAAAGGATACGATGGATGCGGTGGCGTCGGAAAGGTTGTTGAATGCGTCGGCTACGATGGATATTGTGCCGGATAAAAGACCCGCCAGAAGCTTGCCGCCAAACAGCAGAAGATTCAGAAGGATGCTCAGTATGGATGCCAACTTGCCGATGCGGATGCGATCGGCTTTTTTCTTGTCGGGATGGGTACGGATTTCTTCCATTAAATACCTCCGTGGATTGATGCGTATCCCGGTATCGGGCGCAGAATTATTATATGCATGCGGAGCGCTTGCGTCAACCGTTTTTCGGAAAAGATGGCGGCTTGCACCGGGGCGCAAAATCGGGTATAATCCTTACTATATTATATAACCCGAAGAGGATGAATATGAACACAATATTTGCGCGGGAAAAGCGGAGAGAGATGCTTTTCCGCATTCTTTTGATTCTGCTGGGTGCGGCGATACTTTCTTTTGGAATGCACAACATCCACCGGCGCACCGATGTTACCGAAGGCGGCGTTTTGGGGCTGATGCTCCTGGTCGATCACTGGCTGCACATTTCGCCGTCAATCTCCGGCCCGGTTATGGATGCAATCTGCTATGCACTGGCGCTGAGATTTCTGGGCATGGGCTTTATCGGCTGGTCGGCGTTGGCAACAGGGGCGGTGGCGGCGTTTTTCAGGCTGTGGGAGAGTCTGCCGTACATGCTGCCGGACCTTTCGGGGCAGCCTTTGCTGGCGGCAATCTGCGGCGCGGTGTTTGTCGGAATTGGCGTGGGACTCATCGTCCGGCAGGGGGGCTCGGCAGGCGGCGACGATGCGCTTGCGCTTACCATTTCGCATGTAACGGGCTGGCGGCTGTCGCGCGCGTATCTGATTACCGATTTTGCCGTGTTGGCGCTGTCGCTTACCTATATTGCGCCGGTGAGAATCGCGTACTCCGTGGCTTCGGTCACGCTGTCGGGCTTGCTTGTGGACTTCGTCAAAAGCGTCGGCAAAAAAAGTTGAAATAATGGAAAAACGCTCTTGCAATATGGGCGTTTTTTCGCTATTATGTAACATAGATCGGTTTGTGTTTACACACTATAAAATATTGGAGGTTTTATCATGCTTCCGGAGAAAAACATTCTGCGTACTATTGAAAAGCAAAAGCGTCTGATCGCCATGATGCGCGAAATGCTTTATACCAATGTCGGCAAGGCAGATATTCGCGGCATTTATCAGACCAAGGAACCCCTGCACGAAATCCCCGATGACAGCATGCTTTCTCCGCTGCCGGAAGATAAGGTCTGGGGCGGCGAAGGCGTTTATGCCTGGTTCAAAGGCAGCTATACCGTGCCGGCAGAGCTTGACGGCAAGATTCTGTATGCTTATCCCAAGACGACCTATTACGAGGGCACTCTGTGGGTAAATGAGCGCATTACCGCAAACTTTGCAGCCAAAATTTTTGCCGGACCGCACGGAAACCATTATTCCAAGCGTTTCACCCCCATGGAGGGTGCAAAGGCCGGTGAAAAGTACGAATTTGCGCTGGAAACCTATGCATGGCATGAGGTTCCCGGTACCCAGCCTTTCCTTTCCGAAAGACTGCCTACCCATTTTTATAAGGTAGACGATTTTGATATCTGCGTACGCGATGATGAGCTGATGCATTTTGTATACGATTTCAACACGCTCATCCTGCTGCACGAAAAGCTTCCTGCAGGCAGCTACCACCGCGCTGCACTGGAAAATGCGCTGCATGAAGTGCACCTGAAGCTTCTGTATGATCCCTATGCATGCTCCGCAGAGGAGTTCCGCGCTGCATGGCAGTCCGCATGGCCGATCATCCGCGAAGAACTTTCCCGCAAGAACGGCACCACCGCTGCTTACTGCGGTCTGACCGGTCACAGCCATATGGATACTGCATGGCTCTGGCCGCTTACCGAAACCGAAAAGAAGTGCGCCCGCACCTATGCCCATCAGCTCAGCCTGATGGAGGAATATCCGGAGTACCGCTTCATCCAGTCCTCCGCATATCACAGCGACGTTATGCGCCGCAAGTACCCCGAGATGTTCGCACGCATGCAGCAGCGCGTGGCCGAGGGCCGCTATGAGCCCAACGGCGGCGTATGGGTAGAGTGCGACTGCAACCTGACGGGTTCCGAATATCTGCTGCGCCAGTTTGTATGGGGCCAGAGATTCACCCGCAAGTATTTCAATTACACTTCCGACTGCTTCTGGCTGCCGGATACCTTCGGCTATTCCTATGCCATTCCGCAGATCATGAAGGGCTGCGATGTGGATTACTTCCTTACCACCAAGACCGGCTGGAACGACACCAACAAGTTCCCCTATACCTCCTTCTGGTGGCAGGGTCTGGATGGCACTCGCGTGCTTTCTCACATCAACTGCATCCCCGCAAGTCCGGATCCCAAAGATCTTCTGAACGTGACGAACGATCTGGCAGAGCGCAGGGCTGCCCCCATGCGCCTGGTATCCTTCGGTATCGGCGACGGCGGCGGCGGTCCGCTGGTTGAAAACATTGAAATGTCTCTGCGCGTCAAGGACCTCGAGGATGTCCCGAGGTGCGAATATACTTCCGTTTCGGATTTCATGCACAAGCTGGAGGACACTGTAAACCGTCCCAGCACGTATGCCGATGAAATCTATCTGGAGCTGCATCGCGGTACGCTGACCAACCAGCACGAAATCAAGCGCGGCAACCGCAAGCTGGAGCAGGCTCTGCACAATCTGGAGCTGGCAACCGTTCGCAAGGCTGTAAAGGAAGGCACCGCTGCATCCGGCGAAGCCATCGATCCCATCACGAATACGCTGCTTGTGCACCAGTTCCACGATATCCTGCCCGGTACTTCCATCAACTGCGTGCATGAAGAAACCCGCGAGGTCGTAGGCAAGGCCATCGAGACCACGAATGCCATGACCGCCGAAACCCTCGGAGCAAATGCAAGCGACGCAGCGGCTACTGTTATTAACACCGTATCCTTCGACCGTAATGGCACCGTATATATGCCCGCAAAGAAGGCAGGCGTTGCAGGCTGCCTGAGCCAGAAGTTCGTAAACCTCGAAGGCAAGGAGCTGCTTGCAGTACACGGATTGAATCTGCCCGCATTCGGCGGTCAGTGTGTTTCCTACACGGACGAGGCATGCACCGCAGCATCCGCATTCACCATGGACGGCAACAAGCTGACCACTCCGTTTGCCTCCATCACCTTCGATGACAACGGTGCAATCGCATCCATGATCGACCTGTCCAATGGCCGCGAACTGGTAAACGGTCTGCCGTTCAACACGTTCCTCTTCGGCGAGGATGTTCCCACTTCCTGGGACAACTGGGATATCGATGCCGACCTGGAAGAAAAGCTCCTGCCCGCAGGCAAGCTCGTAAGCCGCGAAGTCGTATCCGACGGCGCAGTCGAACTGCGCATCCGTTCGGTATGGAAGCTTTCCGATAAGCTCACCATCCGTCAGGATATGATCTTTGATGCATTCTCTCCGATGATCGCTTTCGATACCGAGATGGACTGGCAGGAAGAACACCGCTTCCTGAAGGCTGCCTTCGATACCGACCTGCACGCCGATTCTATGCGCAGCGAGATTCAGTTCGGCAGCATCCGCCGTTCCAACCATCGCTCCACCGATAAAGAAAAGGCCCGCTTTGAGGTCTGTAACCACAAGTATTCGGATATGAGCGAAAATTCCTACGGTATCGCCATTCTGAACGACTGCAAGTACGGTATTTCCTGCGAAAACGGCAGCATGCGTCTGTCCCTGCACAAGGGCGGTATGCTCCCGGATTCCAAGGGCGACAAGGGTCTGCATCGCTGCAGCTATGCCATCCTGCCGCATGCCGGCGCATTTGCTGCTGAGAACGTTATCCGTCCGGCATATGCATTCAACTATGCTCCCGTCGTAGTGGAAGGTGAAGCAGACGCAGCTTCCCTGCTCGCGGTTGATAAGGCAAACATCATCGTTGAAACCGTAAAGCCCTGCGAGGATGCACAGAATGCCTATATCCTGCGCCTGTACGAGGCAGCCGGCGACTGGACGACCGCTTCCGTATCCATTGCGCATGCTTACGCCGATGCGAAGGAATGCAATATGCTCGAAGAAAACGAGAAGGACATCGATCTTGCAAAGATCACCTTCCGTCCCTTCGAAATCAAGACCATCAAGATCGTTTACTAAGATTTATTTTGCGAGCCTGCTCATATGAGCGGGCTTGCTTTGTACAGGAGTGAGAAACGATGCTTCCCGAGAAAAATATTTCCCGTACCATTGAAAAGCAGAAGCGCCTTGTGAAAATGCTGCGCGAGCGGATTTTTGTTCCGGTGGGGCAGGCAAATCTGCGAGGCGTTTTCCAGACGACAGAGCCGCTTTTTGAAATCCCTGCTGACAGCATGCTTTCCCCCGTGGCGGATGTTTGGGGTGGAAAGGGCGTTTATGCCTGGTTTAAGGGCGACTATACCGTGCCGGAGGAACTGGCCGGAAAGCCCCTTTTCATCTATCCGAAAATGGGTTATTACGAGGGGATGCTCTGGGTGAACGGCGCGGTGCACAGCAATTTTGCGGCAAAGTTCATCGAGGGTTCGCATGGCAACCATTACTGCAACCGCTTTACCGCAGACGCCAAGGCCGGAGAGAAGTTTGAATTTGCGCTTGAAGTCTACGCCAATCACGAAATTCCCGGCACGGGTCCGTTGGAATTCCCTGTGCAGAACTATGTTTATCCCACGGGAGCATTGGATATCTGCGTGCGTGATGACGAAATTCTGCGCTTTGTGATCGATTTCAATCTGATTCTCCAGCTGCGCGATCAACTGCCCGAGGGCAGCTGGCGCCGTGCGTCCATTGAAAATGCGCTGCACGAAATTCATCTGAAGCTGTACTATGATCTCGATGCCTGCTCCGAGGCGACGTGGCGCGAGGGAATGCGCACCGCGCAGGAGATTCTGACCGGGCTTCTCGCCTGCAAAAACGGCACCACCATGCCGGAAATTTCCCTTATCGGTCACAGCCATATGGATACAATGTGGCTCTGGCCCCTTTCGGAAACGAAGAAGAAGTGTGCGCGAACCTATGCGAATCAGCTCAATCTGATGGACGAATATCCGGAGTACATGTTCATTCAGTCTTCGGCATATCACGGCGATATTATCCGCCGCCGCTATCCGGAACTGTTCGAGCGCATCAAGGCGCGCGTAGCAGAGGGAAGGTATGAGCCCAACGGCGGCGTGTGGGTCGAATGCGACTGCAACCTGACCGGCGCAGAATATATGGTGCGCCAGTTTGTATGGGGTCAGAAATTCACCCGTAAGCATTTCGGCTATACGTCCGATGCGTTCTGGCTGCCGGATACCTTCGGCTATTCCTATGCCATTCCGCAGATCATGAAGGGCTGCGGCGTGAATTACTTCCTTACTACGAAAACGGGCTGGAACGATACCACGAAATTCCCGTACACCTCGTTCCTGTGGCAGGGTCTGGACGGCACACGCGTGCTTTCGCACATCAATGCCACGCACGGCGGTCCCACTCCGGATGCCTACGACAATATCACAAACCGCTCCTTTGACGAACGCCGTGTTTCGCCCATGCGCCTGTTCTCCTATGGTCGCGGCGACGGCGGCGGCGGTCCGGAATTTGAGGAACTTGAAAACGCACGCCGCCTTGAGGACCTTGAAGGCATCGCCAGAAGCCGCTATGAAAGTGTTTCTTCCTTCATGCAGCGTCTGGAAAAGACCATTCAGCATCCCAGCGTGTATGCGGACGAAATCTATCTGGAACTGCACCGCGGTACCCTGACTTCCCAGCATGAAATCAAGCGCGGCAACCGCAAGCTGGAACAGGCGCTGCACAATCTGGAGCTTTCCATCGTGAGAAAGGCGGTAAAGGATGGTGAAGCTGCTTCCGGCGAAAGTGTAGAACCCATGATGAATACGCTGCTCGTGCGCCAGTTCCACGACGTGCTCCCGGGTTCTTCCATCCATGCCGTGAATGAGGAAACGCACCGCGAACACAAAGCGGCACTGGAAGCAACAAACGCTCTGATTCAGGAAACTCTGGCGGCGAACGAAGCGGATGGCAAAGTTACCGTCGTGAATACGCTTTCCTTCCCGCGCGAGGATACCGTATATCTCCCGGCGAAGAAAAACGGCGTTGCGGGATGCCTGTCTCAGCCGTTCACAAGCCTTGAAGGTGAAAAGCTTTTTGCAGTGCGCGGTCTGAAACTGCCTGCCTTCGGCGGCGAAACCGCCATCTATTCGGATGAAGCGTGCAATGCGGCCTCTCCTTTCAGCATGGAGGGAAATACCCTTGTTACTCCGTTTGCGCGCATTGCGTTTGATGATAACGGCGCAATTGCGTCCATGATTGATCTTGCAAACGGCCGTGAACTGGTAAAGGGTCTTGCGTTCAATACGTTCCTTTTCGGCGAGGACGTTCCCAAGGAGTCCGATGCATGGGATATTGATTCCGACCTGGAAGACAAGCTTCTGCCGGCCGGCGAGCTTGTAAGCCGCGAGGTCGTGTCCAACGGTGCGGTCGAACTGCGTATCCGTCAGGTATGGAAGTTTTCCGATAAGCTCACCATCCGCCAGGATATGATTTTCGATGCATTCTCTCCGATGATCGCATTTGATACCGAGATGGACTGGCAGGAGGAACATCGCTTCCTGAAGGCTGCCTTCGATACCACGCTGCATACGGACAATATGCGCAGCGAGATTCAGTTTGGCAACATCCGCCGCGCAAATCATCGCTCGGACGATGCTCTGAAGGCCAAATTTGAAGTCTGCCAGCACAAGTATTCCGATATGAGTGAGCACAGCTACGGTATAGCGATTCTTTCGGACTGCAAGTACGGCATTTCCTGCCTGGGCGGCAGAATGAGCCTGTCTCTGCACAAAGGCGGTATGCGTCCCGATTCCGTGGGTGATAAGGGTCTGCATCGCTGCCGCTATGCCATCCTGCCGCATGGCAGCGCATTCTCGGCGGAGAGCGTTATCCGTCCGGCATATGCATTCAGCTATGAGCCGGTGATCGCCTTCGGCGAGGCGGATGCAGCATCGCTTCTTACGGTTGACAAGGCAAATATCATCGTCGAAACCGTCAAGCCCTGCGAGGATACGCAGAATGCCTATATCCTGCGCATCTATGAAGCTGCCGGCGACTGGACGAAGGCTTCCGTTTCCCTTGCGCATCCGTATGCATCCGCAAAGGCGTGCAACATGCTGGAGGAAGAAGCGGGCGAAATTGACCTTGCAAACCTCACTTTCCGCCCGTTTGAAATCAAGACGATCAAAATTGCATATTGATCGTGTATCTGATAAAGCCCTTTGGCTGCGATGCATTATGGATCCCAAGGGCTTTATCCCCGCGGTTTTCGAACCTTTGGCCACTGATTTTTTTATGCGATTGTTATTAAACTATTGACAAAATGCATTAAACCAGATATAATAGCCCATGGCAAGGGGAAGTAGCACTGCCGATGGGCAGTGTTTCTTCTTTTATGTTAGCAAATGGAGGAAACAAACATGTCTGAAAACCGCGTTGTACTTACCAAGGAAGAATTGAATAATCTCGAAGCCGAGCTGAATGAGCTTAAAACCGTCAAACGTCGTGAAAACGCGCTTGAGATTCAGGAGGCCCGTTCTCACGGTGATTTGAGTGAAAACGCGGAATATACCGAGGCGAAAAATGAAGAAGCCCGCATCAATGGCCGCATTCAGGAAATTGAGCAGATTCTGCGCATTGCAGATGTTGCCGATGAATCCGCTGCAGGTGCGGACACTGTTCGCGTTGGCAGCGTAGTTAAAGTATTCGATATGACCTACGAAGAGGAAGACGAGTACACCATCGTAGGCTATACCGGCGCAGATCCCATCAATATGAAAATTTCCAATGAATCGCCTCTTGGCGCTGCGCTGATCGGCGCGCATGTTGGAGACGTGGTTTCGGCCAATACCCCGGGCGGTCTGGTCCAGATGAAGGTCCTCGCCATCCGTAAGGCTTAATCCATATCTTTGTGCAGCTTCCGTCCCGCGCGGGCGGCAGTTTGCTGACTGAAAATTGTAAGATGCGCCGGGAAAAGGCAGCGTCCGTATGGGGCTGCTTTTCCGGCGCGCTTTATTTGCTTTTCTGTGCGTGATTCGGTATAAATTCTTGTGGAGGTAGCAGCATGAACACAGCCGAAATTCTGGCACCTGTTGGCGGACAGGCGCAATTGATCGCCGCCGTCCGTGCCGGGTGCGATGCGGTGTACTTCGGTGCAAAGGGGTTTAATGCCCGCCGCAATGCGGAGAACTTTTCGGATCTGACGGAGGCGGTTTCCTATTGCCATGCGCGCGGCGTAAAGGCCTATATCACGCTTAATACCCTTGTGGGAAACGATGAAATTGCCGCTCTGGACGAAACGCTGCGCGAGATATGCGAAGCGGGCGCAGATGCGGTTATCGTGCAGGATCTGGCCGTGGCGCGGCGTGCACGCGCGCTTTGCCCGGATTTGAAACTGCATGCATCCACGCAGATGGCTGTCCACAATGCGGCAGGCGTTTTGCAGCTGGAGGAAATGGGATTTGACCGCGTGGTGCTGGCACGCGAACTTTCGCTGAACGAAATTGCCGCTATCCGCAAAAAGACGCACGTTGAACTGGAAGCATTTGTGCACGGCGCGCTGTGCATGAGCGCATCGGGCATGTGCTATCTTTCCAGCGCACTGGGCGAACGCAGCGGCAACCGCGGTCTGTGTGCACAGCCGTGCAGGCTCAATTTCAAGGCAAACGGGCGCGAATATGCGCTTTCCCTGAAAGACCTTTCCAACCTTGCGCATCTCAAAAAGATGGCGCAGGCGGGAATTTGCTCCTTCAAAATCGAGGGGCGCATGCGCCGCCCGGAATACGTTGCCAGCGCGGTGGACGCATGCCGCAAAGCTGCCAACGGCGAAAAATACGATGAATCCTCGCTGGAACGCATGTTCTCCCGCGCGGGCTTTACGGACGGATACCTCACCGGCAAACGCACGCTGGATATGTTCGGCCGCCGCCGCGAGGAGGATGTTGCAAACGAAAAGGAATATGCGCAGATGCGCAATCTCTATCGCGCGGAATACCGCCGAGTGCCGGTGGATATGCGCTTTGTCGCCGGATGGAACAAAACGACTCTCACCGTAACCGATGGTGACGCGGTCATCACGGTCACGGGAAACGGAGTCGAACCGGCGCGTACTTCGCCCACGGGTGAGGAACGCGTAAAGGGCAGTCTTGCCAAAACGGGCGATACGCCTTTTTATCTGAACCGGGTCGAAATCGAACTGCCGGAAAATGCAGCCGTTTCGCTCAGCGATGTGAACGCGCTGCGAAGAGACGCTCTGGACCTTTTAATGGAGGCGCGCCTTGCGCCTTCGCCCGTTGCATATGAGAAGTCCCCGGTGGAAATTCCGGAATACCGCCCGTCTTCGCCCCTGCGCATCCGTGCGCGTTTTGAAAGGGCGGAGCAGATGAAGGGCTTCCCGGTGGATGAAGTGGAGCATGTGATTCTGCCGCTTCGTGAAGTGCTTTTGCATCCTGAACTGCGCGAGCTTCCGCAGCTGATTTGCGAACTTCCCGCCATCATCTATCCCGGCGATGAAGAGCGCGTGGCTGAAATGGAGCTTCCGCAGGTCATGTGTGAAAATATCGGCGCCATTCGCCTGATGAAGGGCAAGGGCATGCGCATTTTCGGCGGACATTGCCTGAATATCTTCAATGCGCTTGCGCTGGAAGGCTACAGGAAGCTCGGCGTCGAAAGTGCAACGCTTTCCTGCGAGTTGACCATGCGCGATATCGCATCCTTTGGCGGCACGCTGGAAAGGGGAATCATCGGCTACGGCAGACTGCCGCTCATGCGGCTGCGCTCCTGCCCGGTGAACCGCTGCTCGACCTGCACCGGTAAAAACGATATCTTTGACCGCCGCGGCACCGCATTCCCGCTTCTGTGCGCGGATAAGCGCTTTGCTACCCTGCACAACAGCGTTCCGCTGTATGTAGGCGATAAAAAAATCGATGGCGTGGATTTTGCTACCCTGTATTTCACCGTGGAATCCGCCCGCGAAACCCGCGATGTGTTCCACGCCTTCTCGGACCGCGCCTCCGTGCCTTTCGACCGCACGACGGGCCAGTATTTCAGGGGCGTATTGTAATTGAATATATGAAAAAAGACGCTGCTGCAGATTGTTTCTTCTGTAGCGGCGTCTAGCTATATGGCGAATCACAACAAAAACAGTGAGCAAGCCACCCTTCTCAGGGGCTTGCTCACTGTTTTTTATAAAGTAGTTCTGCAACATCCCCTGCGGGCTGGGGATCACGGGATCAATGTACGGAAACGGTATACGGTGCGCGTTTCGACGGCAAGCGTATCAGAGGGAGTGATGGCCTCGGTCGTCCATGCCCCGAAAACGCCGGTCTGCTGTACATCCTTGTAGGAACGGGTGCGGTAGCGGTATTCGGTACGGGAGGCGGTAGGCGAGTCGGACCAGTAATAATACTTCGCGCCGTTGACGGTTGTGTAGTATTTTGCACCGTTGTTGTAGGAGGTGCACTGTGCCTTGGTCGTCGGCAGCCAGATGCCCTCGTGCCAACTGCTCTGAACGACGGTATCACTCTTGCCGCAACCGCCCAGATTTGTCAGGCAGCCTCGTCCGTAATAGGGCATGTGCGCGCTGCAGGAGGAACACTGGAAATAATAGTAGGGATAGGCGGTGCGCGTCTGCTGCTCCATGAGCGTGCTGTTGGAAATGGTCTTCTTGGTCGCGCTCCAGCTGCCCCAGGCGCTCCACGCGGTCAGCTGCTGAACGGTGGTGATGGGTGCACTGCGGTACTGCAGGCAGGTTTCTACCTGCGTCACTTCGTCGGCGGAGACAGGCGTTTCGGACCAGTCGCTCCAGTCGGACCATACGGCGGGCAGTGTGACGCCGCGCAGCGCATAATACGGGCTGTGCGCCGCAGCGACGGCTTCGTTGTAAGCAGAACCGGTTTCGACGAGGCAGATGCCGCCGGCAAAGGTGGGTGTACTTTCGAGCGCGGTGGTATCGAGGAAGATGAAGGAGCCATCGGGGAAGGCATCCGGGCTGATGTAGGAAACGCCCGCGGGCAGGAAGAAGAAGCGCATCTTTGCGCCGCGGAAGGCGCTTGATTCAATGTGCGTCAGGCTATTCGGCAGGCGGGCGGTCAATGTATCGTCCGTTACAATGACGGCGGCAGACAGGGAGGCAGAGGGACCCGGGAAATCCACAGTCAGGCGGGCCAGACCGGCCTCGTGGAAGGAAATGGTCCGGGCGGCCGAGTCAGCGGAAACGGCGACACCGGATTCGCTGCGGATGGAAACGGTATAGCCGGGGTTGTAATCATTGGCGAGCGTGCAGGAATATTCGAAGGGGACCGTCTGTCCGAGAGAGAACAGGTCGGCAACTTCGATCCGGCTGATGCTCTGACCGTTCAGGCGGAAGGATTCTCCGGTGATGTTTGTGGTGATTCGAACGGGTACCGACGCGGTCACGCCGTTTTTCGCGGTAATGCGCAGCGTTGTTTCGGAGATATAGGGATCATACAGGCCGGTCACTACACCTGCGGAGGTGACGAGTGCGGCGGATGGATGATCGACAGTGTAGGTCAGACCAGTCATTTCACAACCCTCGGGCAGCACGCTGATTTGCGGCGTGACGCTGTTTCCGCACATGATTTCCAGACTGCTGGGTACGATGATCTGCGAAATCTCGTTTTTGACGACCTCGAATTCATACTCGAAGTATTTGGTCTGCGGATTGCTATTGCCGAAATTGACCGTAAGAGTAAGATACCAGTACCCGTCTTTCAGGGCGGAAAGATTGAGTTTACCGATGGGGGTGGAAGCCAGAGAGACGGAGGTGGTCTGCATATTGGAGGCTTTGTATTCGGCGGTCAGTACTTCGCCGGTTTCGGCGGAATTGCCGTTGTAGATCTCGGCGGAGATGGAAGTGATGCAGTCGGTGGAGGAGACGGTGCCGGTAATTTTCGGAACCTTACCCTCGAAGAACTGTCCGGTCAGCGGAATGCCGCTGACGGATGCATTGCCGGCGGCGGAGGGTTCGGCGAGAATGCCCGCCCAGACGAAGGTGCCGTTAGCCAGCTTATACCAGACGTTTCCGAAGCTGTTGGTGACCGTGCCGACGGTGGTGACCGTTTCGCCGACGGTCAGCATCCGGGAAGCCGGAGCTGCGCCGTAGGGATAGGTGTTGGCGGACAGGCGGTCGCTGCCGTGGGCGATGACACGGAAGGTCATGGTTTCAGCCGGTCCTTCGGTGTAGGCGACGCCGGTGACGGTGTTGCTGGACCAACTGAGGTTGACCGAGGCAGTGGTGGTCTGGAAGGTTTTCTTCAGCCATGCTTCCAGCGTGTAGTAGCATTGATTTGCCTTATTTTCCGATTCTGAGGTGGCGGGCTTGGTGGCGTACTCATTGAAGATGGCGGCGCTGTTTTTTTTGTATGCATTGATCTCCATGACGGTGAAATCGCACAGCCTGAGGGTGGTCTGGTCTTTGCCGTGGTAGCCGATGATGACGCTGGCGTGCATTGGTCCTGTGCTTGATGCGCTGTAATGGATGACAACGGGCCTGCCGGTTGAGATTTTTCCGTAAATTTCCTGAAGCGTCTCCTGGCTAGCTTTATTTGTCTCGTCACTGGAGAGGTACCGGCCGGTGGACAGAGCCATCGGCTGGGGCAGGGTGGTTCTGTAAGAGCCCAGCCACATATAGACTAGCCTGAAATTATCCTTACTATCGGGAAATTCCTTTGCGTTGATGGGATAATTTTTGTCGGCGATCAGATGCCAGAAGGGATCGTTCAGCCAGTTATAGTCCCCCGCGCCGGTATAGGTACGCGTGAGCTTCGTTCCGGCGGCCACGCTCTGAACGGCGTTTACCGTGGTATAACTGTAGGCGGAGGAACCGGCGTGGTATGCCTGCAGCGAGGCAACCGCGCAAACGTAGCAATCGTCGCCAATGCCCGTGCTGACCTGAGCGACGCGCGGTACGGGGAGGGGCAGAACAGTTGGATAGACGGCGGCGTATGCCTTGCAGGCTGGCATAAGCAGGAACGCAAACAGCGCCGTCAGTGCGCACCGGAGGAAGAATGACTTTTTCATGGAAACAACTCCTTTTTGTGGTTGGTTGCAAATTTAGATTTTTCTATTGCGAGAATGCTGCAATTGGTAATTTGCAAGAGAGAATGCCGACCTTCCTTCGACAAGGGAGGTGGATTTTGCGAAGCCAAAAAAGAAGGGGGAGAAAATTGATGCCGCATGTAGAGATTTTTTGCGGAAAGGGGATTTCTTCGAAGTTATGGTAGCATTAATATGCTGTATAATATATAAGTATAGCACATCATCGGGCTGTGTTTCAAGTATATGGTAAAACTGATAGGCTATATAGAGGATAGGTGGACCGGAAATGCTGGATAATCGGAAGAACCTTCTTTAACAGGATTGAAACGCGGTGCAAAATGCGGTATAATAAGCGCATGGTGTGCCTATAAAACTACACTTTATACTTTCGGGAGGAATTTTTATGGATCGCAAAAATGCATGGAGCAGCTATTCCGATACCGACAAGCAGGCGCTGGAAGCCATTTCCGCGCGCTATATCGACTATATCAGCCGTGCTAAGACCGAGCGCGAGTGCGTGAAGGTTGCCATTGAGTTGGCAGAAGCCAAGGGCTATGTCAACATGAAGGACGTTATCGCTGCCGGCGGCACTGCAAAGCCCGGCGACCGTCTGTACATGGACTGCATGGGCAAGTCCCTGATGCTGTTCATCGTGGGTGAAGAGAGCCTGGAAAAGGGCTTCAACATCCTCGGCGCACACGTTGACTCTCCCCGCATCGACGTTAAGCAGAATCCCCTCTATGAGGACAGCGATTTTGCCTACCTTGATACGCACTACTACGGCGGCATCAAAAAGTATCAGTGGGTCACTCTGCCCCTTGCCATTCACGGCGTAGTCGTCAAGAAGGACGGCACCATGGTGGATGTATGCATCGGCGAAGATGACAACGACCCGGTATTCTCCATCACCGACCTGCTCATTCACCTCGCAGGCGACCAGATGGGCAAGAGCGCACGCGACGTGATCTCCGGTGAGCAGCTGGATCTCATGGTTGGCAGCATCCCGCTGACCGAGGATGACAAGTCCTCCGTTAAGGACAATGTCATGAAGATCATGACCGAAAAGTACGGCTTCGAAGAGGAAGACTTCCTCTCTGCCGAACTGGAAATCGTTCCCGCAGGCAAGGCTCGCGAAATGGGCTTTGACCGCTCCATGATCTTCGGCTACGGTCACGACGACCGCGTATGCGCCTATGCACAGCTGGAAGCCATGTTCGCCATCGAAGGCGTTCCCGCCAAGACCTGCTCCTGCATCCTGGCCGATAAGGAAGAAATCGGCTCCGTCGGTGCAACCGGTATGCGCGCCAAGTATTTCGAAAACGCCGTTGCAGAGCTGATGGCTCTGAAGGGCGAATATTCCGAGCTGGCTATGCGCCGCTCCCTTGCAAACTGCAAGATGCTCTCCTGCGACGTTTCCGCCGGTTTTGACCCGGCTTTCGGCGGCCAGTTCGAACGCAAGAACACCGCTTTCCTCGGCAAGGGCGTTTGCTACAACAAGTTCACCGGTTCCGGCGGCAAGTCCGGTTCCAACGACGCCAACCCCGAATTTATCGCTCAGCTGCGCAAGATCATGGATGACAATAACATCCACTGGCAGACCGCAGAGCTCGGCCGCGTTGAGGCGGGCGGCGGCGGCACCATCGCCTATATCTGCGCTCTGTATGGCATGGAAGTTATCGATTCCGGCGTTGCGGTGCTGAACATGCACGCTCCGTGGGAAATCATCTCCAAGGCTGACCTGTTCGAAGCCTGCAAGGCTTACAAGGCTTTCGTGCTCGAAGCATAATCGAATGATTGAGCCTCCCTTTGGTGACAAAGGGAGGCTTTGATTTTCAAAAAACGCGAATATCGTTTAGCTAGAAAAGAAAAATTCAATCCGCAGCGGCGGCATGTACGGCGCGAGGAGCGAATTTTTTCGAAGGAGAGCCAGCGAACCGAAGAAAAAATCGCTACATTGCAGATTTCACGCCCGAAATCTTTATGATTTCAGTGAAATCTGGTGAGGGTGGCAGTGGCG
>SVHC01000027.1 GCA_015056055.1 Clostridiales bacterium
ATCGCTACATTGCAGATTTCACGCCCGAAATCTTTATGATTTCAGTGAAATCTGGTGAGGGTGGCAGTGGCGGGGGAGCTTGCTTCCCCGTCCACAAGTCTGGCAAAAATACTTTTTTGACAGACTGAGCCTCCCTTTGGTGACAAAGGGAGGCTTTTTTGCTGCAATTGTTCGATTTTGTTCGATAACAACGCGGAATAAGCATGCCCGAATCTATTGACAAAACGGGCCTTCCTATGATATTATTCATACACAAGAAAGAACATATGTTCGATTATGGATAATGCGTGCTGCTGGCGCATTGCAGCGCGAATCATATGGAGGTGACATATATGCGCTCATGGCTTGTGAAGGCGCGGGGCGAAAAGAGCCAGCGCGAAATTGCGGCGGCGGTGGGTATCCGGCAGGGGTACTATTCCATGCTGGAAAACGGGCTGCGTGTTCCGAGTGTGCGCGTAGCTATGAAGCTCGACCAGGAGTTGGGCGTGGACTGGAGAAAATTTTTTGAAGAGAATGAGGAGGAGATCGAGAATGGGAGAGACATATAAGAGCTTTGCGGATGCTGAGGTGATTTGTCCTTTTTACAAGGGGGTGGAGAATGTGGGATTCACCCTCCGGTGCGAAGGGGCAATTGGAAACAGTATTTTGACGCACAAGTTCCTCGGCGAACAGGCGAGGGACACTCACATGAGCAGGTACTGCAAATCCTTCAGATACGGCAAGTGTCCCGTATCCCGCATGCTGGAAGAAAAGTATGCGGCGGGATAAAGCACGGCATATTGCAATTTCGCCGCAATATGCTATAATTTTTTCAGAAATCTGAAAGGATAAAAGGAATATGAAAAAGCTTATTTCCATCGCCCTGATTGCCTGTCTGCTTTTCGGATGCGCATTTTGCTGTGCCGGTGCGGAAGGGGAGTTTTTGCGTGATGGGTTTACCTACCGCATTCTGAAAGACGGCTCGGCTGAAATCACCGGCTGCGAGGGATTATCCGGGGATATTGTCGTTTCTCAGAAAATCAATGGCCGGCGCGTGACTTCCATTGCGGAAGGTGCGTTCTACGGCTGCGGCGATTTGACCGGCGTTGTTGTGGATGAAGGCATTCAATCCATCGGCGACCGCGCGTTTTACGGCTGCGCGAGTCTGACCGGGGTGGAATTACCCGGTACGCTAGAACGCATGGGGGCGGATGTTTTCGGCGAATGCCGCGCGCTGCTTTCTGTTCGGGTAAATGCGGAGAACGCGGCTTTTGAAAGCGTGGACGGCGTACTCTACAATGTGCAGGAAAATGCGCTTGTGTGCTATCCGGCGGCAAAAGCCGAAAAGGAACTCATCGTGCAGGAAGGTACCGTTTCGATTGCGGACAAGGCGTTTTTCGGCAATATATATATTGAAAGTGTTACTCTTCCGGAAAGTATGCAGTCCATCGGCTACCGCACTTTCTACGGCTGCACAGGGCTGAAAGTGCTGGATATGAAGGGCTGTGTCAGCATTGCGGATTATGCCTTCTGCGGCTGTCGAAACCTTTCTGAAATTCACCTTCCCGAAGGCCTTGAAACCATCGGCTACGGCGCATTTTCCGGCTGCAGCGCAATTTTGAAGCTGGAATTTAAGCCGGGACTTAAATTCATCGGTGATTCGGCGTTCTGCGAGTGCGAGGCGCTTGAAACGGTTGTTTTCCCCGAAGGATGCGAAACGATCGATCCCTATGCATTCTACTACTGCCCGAATCTCACGGATGTATATCTGCCCGAAAGCATTGAAAGCATCGGTGAAGGCGCATTTTTCGATTGCGCGAATGTGACTCTCCATGCAGTGGAAAATTCGTACACATGGAACTATGCGCAGGAGAACGGATTGCCTGTGACCGGGGAATAAGAAACGCCCGCCGGAATTTTTGTTCCGGCGGGCGCTGCGCATTATAACCCTTTTTCTTCCAGATGGCGAATTTTTTTCTGCTTTGATGCGAGGATGGGGAGGAAAATGATCCAGCTGAGTGCGAGCACGCCCCAGGGAATGTATTTGAGATAAGGGTTTTCTTCTTCCTTCTTTTCTTCAACTACGAAAGGCTTCTTTTCTTCGATCGTGGTGGAGAGGGGAAGCGTTTTTTCGTATGACTCGCCGTAGGCATCCTCCCAGGTGAGCGTCACGCTGCCTTCGGTGATTCCGAGCGGCGCCAGGGCATCCACGCGGAAATTTGCCGTGGCGGTTTTGGTGGCGCCGGGCTCAATGTTGCCTGCCAGCACGCTTGCACCGGAGGAAAGCCCGGGCACATGGAAGGTAAGAAGTGCATTGCGGATTTCGCTTCTGCCCATGTTCATCAGGTCCATGGAAAAGCTCGATACGTCGCCCTGTACC
The DNA here is from genome assembly GCA_015056055.1 of Clostridiales bacterium. Lineage (GTDB taxonomy): Bacteria > Bacillota > Clostridia > Christensenellales > Aristaeellaceae > Alectryocaccomicrobium. The sequence goes on from SVHC01000027.1 coordinate 2,360, forward strand.
ACGCGGGAGGGAAGCTCCGCCTGCGAATGTTCAAGCCTCATATTCTGCCGGATATCGGCGGTGAACCGCTCGGTGCGGGTGAGGGTTTGGCCGTTTCCATATGCGGCGTTTACGGTGAAGGTGAGTGTGTGAGGTGCGGAGGCGGCTTTCAGCGCGATGCGGACGGGAATTTCAATATGTACCTGCTCACCTGCGATAAGGTCGCCTGCAAAAATTGTATCACTCGTTTTCGGGATTACGGAGTTCGTATTTTCCGAAAAAGCGACGGTTATATCCCGGACAGAGCGCGTCGCGCTTTCGTTTTTGAGGTCAAAGGAAATCACGGTTTCCTCGCCTGCCGGAAGGTATTCGCCGCCGATGGAAAGGTTTTCGATGGACAGGCGGGGTTCTTCGCCGTTCATGCGTCCGTCGGTGATTTCGCAGATGAAATCAAAACTTCCGTTCAACGCCCTTCCCATGGCATCCGTGCCGCGCAGATGAATGGAAAAGGGGTATTCGCCGTTCACGCGGTCGGAATACAAATCGAGCTTGAAGGTCACGAGATAGACCTCCATATCCTCGTTCGAAAATTCCACCGTCCTGCGCGTTCCTTCCCAGGTAAGGTCGTTTAGATTGTAGGGAGCGTCCTCCGGCGAAGCGGGAATCAGGTTTGCCGTGATTTTGCCAACGGCGCTGTGGGAAACAATGGGCAGCACCACGCGCATCGTTCCTGATTTTACGGTGGGTTTATATCCCTGCGAATACGGGCGCGTCATGTTGGTGTAAATATGCTCCGTATCTATATAGAAGGAATTGGAGTAAAAATCCTCCGGATAGAGCGTTACTGTTTCTGCCTGCGCGGGCGGAAAAAGTATCAGCAGAAGGAGAATGAAAAGCAGGTGTTTCATGGGGTTCACCTCTTTTTATTTTGCACTGCCCTGCCCTGCGCTTGGGCAGTGTTTCGGAATTGCGGAGGACTTCGTCCTGTCCTCATTCCTTCAGTCGCTTCGCTCCCTCAAAAAAATGCGCTGCGGCGCGAGGGCTGCGTCAGCCTGACGGATGACACCTCCCCTTGTAATCAAGGGGAGGCCTTGAGCGCGTTCCCCGCCACAAGCGCCAGCTTTATAGTTCTCGTATATTTTCTACAATGCTTGCGCGCATAACTGAGCGCAGCTTGGATTTGAGCTGAAGCACGCACGCGCCGAATACGATAAGAGCATACCCGATGCAGATGCAGGGAACCAGCCAGACGGATGCGGGAACAGGGCCGTACATCATGAGCAATACCCATGCCTCGCTTGCGGCGAGTCCAAGCCCCAATCCGATGGAGAGCGAAAGCGCGACCTGTCTCCGGTAGACGGCGAGCACCGTATCCATCGATGCGCCTACGGCGCGCAGGGTACCGATGGTGCGCTTATCTGCGCGGATGCGCCCGGAAACGGCATTCCCGATCATGCTGATGGCGATGGCGGTGAAGAGGATCAGCACAACCGCGGAAATCAGCACCACCTGACGGAGATTTTCGCGCGCATTCCGCGCGATTCTGAATTGACTTCTGAACCAGCCGTTTTCCACGCGCTGGGATATGCTTTCGATGGCTTCGGAGATGCGTGCCTCCGTATCCTCTTCCGGCGTGCCGGAAAGGGCGATATCCATCCGGTAATAGCCGCCCAGCGGTATGCCCATGGCGTTTGCGCCTGCAAAGGTGGTGTACATGGTGCCCAGCGAACCGAATCCGTTCACGCCGCTGGAGAGAATTGCGCCGACGGTCACATTGTAATCCTCACGGATATAGTCCGTGATGGGGATGTTTTCCTCTGTCGCATGATCGGTGTACAGGCGGATCAGTTCCAGATTTTGCCCGGGAGCGAACATATCGTTTTCCGACATGTGAGTATAACTGTAATGATAAACTTCGTGCGTAGCATGAGTCCAGGTCGCCCAGCCGCCGCCGTCGGGGGATACTTCAATATAGATGGCTTCCGGGGCAACGAGCAGAATTTCGCGCCCGGCATTGATCGCGTCGATATCGATCTCGCCGTCCAGAACGTATTTCTGCAGTTCTGCGATGCGCGCTTCGGAAATCACGGCGATTCGCCCGGGAACAAGATCTTTTTCAATTCCGAGCGCTGCCTTTTCCTCAAGATATACATTCCGATAATCTGCAGGACGCTGAAAAACTTCCACGCGCTCGGCGTCCGTCAGCAGAAAATCGTTGGGAATACCGACATAGTGGGTAACTTCGTCCATGGCAATATTGACGGCCGTGCTTTTTATGGCTTCCACGCGCTCCACCATGGGAAGGGAAAGAATTTCCGCGCGGTCGCTTTCGGTGTACAGGGTCTGAAGCGCATTTTCTTCCGCCCAGTAATCGCGGCTGAAATTATAGTTTTCGATCTGGTAATCATAAACCGTTTCGCTCGTGAGAGTGTCCAGCGTGTCTTCTACCAGAAGCGTACCGATGGAAATGCACAGCATGCTTGCCGTAAGCAAAAGCGCAATGCCCACGCTGTGCGCCCGCTGCATGCGCATGAAGCGGCCGGTGATCAGCTTTGCCGGGGAGTAGATTTCCTTCGAATTGAGCTTTGTCTGCCGCGATGCACGCAAAAGCGGGGTATCGCGCACAGCCTGAATGGGCGAGGTGCGTCCGGCGCGCCGGAGCGGAATGGCTGCCGCAATCAGCGTGCACAGGATGGAAAATACCGCATCGATGATAAGCATCGGCCAGGAAACATAGACGCGATATGCCCCGCTCAGAATTTTGCATACGCACCAGACCGCTCCGCCGGAAAGTATAATCGCAAGAGGCGCGATGATAACGGCGATGATCATGGCTTCTGTCATGAAAATGGAGGAGATCTGCCTGCGCGTTGCGCCTACGGCGCGCATCATGCCGATTTGCACGCTGCGGGAAGCAAGGTTCGCATTGAAGGAATTCACGATGCCGAAGCACGCCGCTGCAACCAGCGCAAGGCCGATGATGGCGACGCTGTAGATCATGGCCATCATTTCTCTGTTTGCATTGGAATAGAGGTTGCCGCCCGAAAGCGAATAAACATCGATGCCTTCGTCCGGGAAGGCTCTTTGCACCGTGTTATAGCTTACAAAGGGAGCTGCCTCAAAATAAATGTGCCTTGCCGGGAGCGAGCCGGGGATGATCTCCTCTTCCGTGCTCACAACGGCGGAAGGATAGGGCGTGGAATACTTTCCGCCGAAAAACGAATAGGAATTGCCCTGCACGTCCTCGCTTTTATCGGAAAGGATGCCGGTAAGGATGTAGGTTTGTTCCACTGCTTCCTTTGCAAGGGTATCGTTTCCCATCAGGGGATACTGATAGAATGTGATCGTGTCCCCGATGGAAGCGCCGTCCAGCCGGAATTTGGCGAAAGCGGCTTTTTCCACTGCGATTTCGCCGGCTTTTTCCGGAAGTCTGCCTTCGAGGCAATTCGGCGGCGAGATTTCCATGGCGGCGGTATCGAACATGGCGACGGGAGCGCGGCTTGCATCCGCCTCGGTGGAAGATGCGATCTCGCCCAATATCCAGATTTCGCCTGCGCGCTCGGCAAGGCCGCTTTCCAGCAGGGTCGCTGCGGTTTCCTGTGAATCGAGCAGCGCCGCATCCTGCGAACCGATGCGGGCGATGTTTGCCGCCTGCATGCTCTTAAAAATACTCCAGCCCGACCAGATCATTGTGGATGCGAAAAAGATGGCAAGCAATATGCCGGAAGCAAGTGTAAAGTACCGCTTTTTCTGCGCACCGAGCGAGCCGAACGCCATGCGCAGGAAATAGCGCTTTGCGCCCGGGGTCTTCATCGCATTGCCACCTCCTGCGTATCGCGCACGATCTCGCCATCCACAATGGTAAGAATGCGCTCTGCCTGTTCCGCAATGGCCAGATCATGCGTGACCATAATGAGCGTAATGCCGAATTCACTTCCGACCTGCCTGAGGAGGGAAAGCACCTCGCGGCCTGTCTTTCCGTCAAGGTTTCCGGTCGGTTCGTCGGCAAACAGGATGGCGGGTTTGTTTGCCAGCGCGCGGGCGATGGAGATGCGCTGCTGCTGACCGCCCGAAAGCGCGCCGGGCAGATGGTGCAGCCGGTCGCCGATTTCAAGCATCGTAACAAGCTTATCGATATACGCCTTGTCCGGCGTGCGCTTGTCGAGCATCACGGGCAGAAGGATATTCTCGTACGCCGTAAGCTCGCGCACCAGATTGTATGCCTGGAATACAAAGCCGAACCTGCGCCGCCGTAGAACGGAAAGCTGATTGTCGTTGTATTTCGAAAGATTCGCGTCCTGAAAAAAGATATTGCCCGATGTGGGCGTTTCCAGCGCGCCCAGCATGTGCAGAAGCGTGGATTTGCCCGAGCCGCTCGGGCCTGTGATCGCGGTGAAGGTGCCAGCATCAAATGCAAGATTGGCGCCGCGCACCGCATGTACCTTCGATTCGCCGGATAAAAAGGTTTTCGTCAGATTTTCGCATGTAAGAATGGCCATGGTTGTGTCCTCCTGTTTGGGTTGCTTGGGGTAAAACACCTCATCCGTCAGTCCGAAGGACTGACACCTTCCCCTCGAGGGGAAGGCTTTTGGTACCGCTTTTTCCCCAGGCTTCTCCTTGAGGAGAAGCTGTCACCGAAGGTGACTGATGAGGTGTATTTATAAATCATCTGTTCCCTTTCCATCCTCATTATCCCATGCGCACCTTGCAATCGGGTGAACCGAAACTTACGATTTCGTCATGTGTCTTTCAGATGGGAAAGCAGGGGAAGGGAGATTGTCACGCGAAGACCGTGTCCCGCATTTTCGACCCATGCTTCGCCGTGGTGACCGCGTGCAACGGCGCGCACGATGGCAAGCCCGATACCGGCTCCGGTGCCGTCCGCACCGGCTCTGCGATAGAAGCGTTCAAACAGCTTTTCTTCCTCGCCGGGAGAAACGCCGCCGCCTTCATCCTCCACCCACAATCGCACGGTGGATTCTGACGGTTCGATGATGATTTCGATATTTTTGCCTTCCGGCGTGTGTTCGCAGGCGTTTTTTAGGAGATTGCCGATGGCTTCATGCATCCACTGCGCGTCGCAACGCACGGATGCGTCGCCCTTTATGGCAATGTTCCGTCCGGGATACAGCGCGGAAATATCTTCCATCGCTTCGCGTGCAATGGCGGAAAGCTGATGCTTCTGAAATCGGAAGGGGTAGGCGCCGGCGTGCAGCTTTTCCAGCCGGAGCACGGAATAAACGAGATGCTCCATGCGATCAATGGACGCGAGCATTTTCCCGGCATGCGCGCCGCTTTCCAGTTCGCAGTACAATCGCAGTGCGGCAAGCGGCGTTTTCAGTTGGTGCGAAAGGTCGGCAATCAGGTTTTCCGTGTGCTCGCCTTCACGGCGCAAGCATTCCCTGGAGGCATGCAGACGCGCGGCAAGCTCGGCAGCGGAATTTTCCAGCCGGGCAAATGCATCGTCCGCAACGCTTGCGGGGATTGTGCCTTCGCCGCGCAGGCAGGCTTCGATTTCGGCTTGGAGCTTTTCTGCCCGGGCGGAAAGTTTTCTCTCTTTGCGGATAAAGAAGATAAGCGCTGCCGAAAGCAGCAGCGCCGCAAGAATCAAAAGGATATTCATTTCTTTTCCTCCCATCGGTAGCCTACGCCGCGGATGGTCTGTATCCGGTCAGCGTCGATTTTTTCCCGGAGACGGCTGATGTGAACGGAAAGCGTATTGTCATCAATGAATGCGCCGCCTGCATCCCAGATTTTTTCCAGCAGAATGGAGCGCGTCAGCACACAGCCGCTGTTTTGCATCAGCGCCTGCAAAATGCGCGCCTCGGTGGGCGTGATGTAGGCAGTTTTTCCGTCCGCGGTCACGGTAAGACGGTTGATATCCATGGTCACGGAGCCGCTTTTCGCCGGAGAAGTTCCCATGCTGCGCCCGCGCAGGTGCGCGCGGATGCGGCTTAAAAGTTCCTGTGTGCGGAAGGGCTTTGTCACATAGTCGCTGCCGCCTGCATCCAGCGCGCGCACGACCTGAATCTCGTCATCCAGTGCCGTCAGAAAAATGATGGGGAAATACTGGCCTTCTTCGCGCCACTTTTTGCACAGGGAAACGCCGTTTCCGTCCGGAAGCCCCACATCCATAAGGCACAGGGCAAAATCTTCCTTTGCGGCGATGGTCTCCGCTTCGCGCACGCTGCCCGCGGAAAGTACGCCGTATCCCTCGCGCGAAAGCAGTTCGCCCATTCCTTCGCGCAGGATGGTGTCATCCTCTATCAATAAAATAATGGTTTCCATTATATATACCTCCGTGTGTTCATTATACCACGTTTCGCAGTGTTGTTGTCTTACAGATTCGTAAGAGGCGGCATTTTCGCCCATTGCCAAGCTGCGCGGAATGTGATAAAATGGCTTATCAATGTAATTTAGGAGGCAGTTATGTCCAAGAGCAAATCCAAGGGAAACAAGCAGAATCAGGTACAACAGCCGAGTAAGGCACCTTTCCCGGTAAAGCAGGTTTCGATCATTGTTTGCATCGCCGTCCTCGTTCTTGCTGTGGCAGGCTGGTGCATTTGGAAGGGCTGCGATGATGCAGCTGTAGAAAACGTCCGCTATGTCGAAATCACCGTTCAGGATTACGGCACGATGGTTGCAGAACTCTATCCGGATGTTGCGCCCATCACCGTGGAAAACTTTTTGAAGCTCACCAATCAGGGCTTCTATGACGGGCTCACCTTCCACCGCATCATTTCCGGCTTCATGATTCAGGGCGGCGACCCGACGGGCACGGGCTCCGGCGGCTCCGATGAGTACATTAAGGGCGAGTTTGCCGCAAACGGCGTGAAGAACGAGCTTTCTCATGCGCGCGGCGTGCTTTCCATGGCGCGCGCACAGGCATATGACAGCGCACGTTCCCAGTTCTTCATTATGCATGAGGACAATCCGGGCCTCGATGGCCAGTATGCCGCATTCGGCAAGGTCATCTCCGGCATTGAAGTTGTTGACGCTATCTGCAAGGATACGCCCACCGGCTATAACGGCGCAGTTGAAGCCGCAGATCAGCCGGTGATCACGTCCGTTCGCGAGATCGAAAAGCCGTAATTGAAACGAAAAGAAGGCGTTCGTAAAACAGTTAATCCTCCCTATGAAGTTTTCATAGGGAGGATTTTTGCGTCCGGTAGCGTTTATAAATTAAAGAATTGGGCTGCGTTGTCGTAGAAAATCTTCCGGAAAGCATCTTCTTCAAGGCCGCAGGTAAGCACTTTTTGAATTTCTACGGTTGGATGATGGAATGGAGTATCCGTGCCAAACATGATGCGGTCTGCGCCAACGGTTTCGTAGGCTTCTTTGATTTTGCCTGGCATGGGCATGCCGGACATTTCCAAATAAATATTGGGATAGCGGCGGGCCATTTTCAGCGCTGCATCGATATATACGCCATGACCGTGCCCCATGTGGATCATCATAATTTTCACATTGGGGTGACGTTCTGCCAACAGACCAATCTGCCAAGGCAGAGAGTAGGGCGGGTGGCCGCTATGAATGCAAACCGGCACATTGTATTTTGCCGCTTTTGCAAGAATCGGATCCAGAATTTCACTGTCTGCACAGTAGGCGTGCCTCAAAGGATTCAGTTTTACGGCTGTGAAGCCGCGGGCAAAATATTCATCCATGGCGTCAACCGTGGCCGGATTGAGCGGGTTTACGTACACACAGCCGATGATCCTTCCGGGATTTTTTTGCATAACGCTGTATGTAATTTCATTGTCTTCCATGCAAAGAGCTGTTTTTTCAATACCGTACTGGTTCATCTGCGCAATCAGTTCTTCTTCCGTAATTCCGACATTGGCCCAACCGCCAATATAGCCGATGTGGGCGTGTCCATCAATCATTTTCATATTATATACCTTTCCTGTTCATGAATTTATTTAATGTGCCCGATAGTACCGCAGACAGGACGCCAAACAGCACGATGCCCGTCAACGTCTGAATGGATATATTTGGTACGGAGAGCAGCGCCGTCGTAAATCCCCAAAGAAGTATTTTGACCAGGGTGTAAGCAACGATCTGAAAAAGGCCGCCAACCGCAGCGCCGGTGATCTGCAATTTTTTGCTTTCGGGCTGCGCTTTGATAATTGTACCCATTATGAAAGCCATGATATATTTGATAATGAGTGTGGGCAAAATCCAAACCGGAGCGCCTGCAAGAAGGTCCGAAAGAGCGCCGCCAATGCTTGCAGCCAAAGAACCATTCTTGCGCCCAAGCAAAACTACTGCCAAAAATATCATGCAGTCACCCATGTGACTATATCCGCCGGTCGCCGGATTGGGTATTTTAATCAGAAAAGTGGCAATAAAAATCAGCGCCGCCATAAGCGCTGTGATGGCTACTTCGCGGATTTTTTTATCTTTCATCGCGGATGAACTTCCTTTCTATATCAATAATGTGTATTTTTGTTTTACTCCTTGATTTGAAAACGGATTTATTATAAAATGCTTCTGGATATATGCAAATAACCAGAAATGGAGAAAAACATAATACCAGATGAAGTACAAAATTGATAAACACACACATCCCATCTACCTGCAGATATACAATCAACTGAAGGATGATATTGTAAAAGGAAATTATCCCTATAACACAAAGCTGCCGTCCAAACGTTTGCTTGCAGAAGAAACGGAAACAAGCATTATAACCGTAGAACATGCCTATTCATTGCTTTGTGACGAGGGGTATGTAGAAGCGCGTGAAAGAAGCGGTTTTTTCGTTGTTTTCCGCAATTCGGATGGCTTCGTTTTGCCCTCCCGAGCGGCAAAATACTCTACCGAAATGTCAAAAAAACAGTATACAGGTCCCGACTTTCCGTTCTCTGTACTTGCAAAAACAATGCGTGCGGTCATCAGTGATTATGGTGGAGAAATCCTTAAAAAATCCCCCAATAAAGGCTGCATTGAGCTTCGTCATGCACTCCGTCAATATCTTGCCAAAAATCGCGGCATTGTGGTGGGGATTGAGCAAATCATTATTGGTTCAGGCGCAGAATATCTGTACGGACTTATAATCGAGTTGCTTGGCAGAAAATGCGTCTATGGAATCGAGTCTCCGTCCTATGAACAGATCAGGCAGGTTTATCATGCTTATGAAGTTGCATGTGAAGAACTGCCTCTGTCAGCCGATGGCATTGAAAGCGCTGCGCTTTCTCATACGGGCGCAGACATATTGCACACCACACCTTACAGGAGCTTTCCGAGCGGTGTTACGGCTTCTGCCAGTAAGAGGCACGAGTATATCAGCTGGGCAGGCACGCGAAATCGTTTTATTATTGAAGATGACTTTGAATCCGAGTTTTCGGTTTCATCAAAGCCGGAAGATACGTTATTTGCGTTGTCAAATGCAGACAATATTATCTATCTCAACACGTTTTCGAAAACAATTTCTGCATCTCTGCGTGTTGGATATATGGTTCTTCCCGAAAAGCTCGTAGAAAAGTTTGATGCAAATCTGGGGTTCTATTCCTGTACGGTTCCCACCTTTGAACAGCTTGTTCTTACCCAATTGCTTGAAAATGGTGATTTTGAACGTCATATCAATCGGGTCAGACGTCATAAGCGAAAGGCGGAAATGCAGAATTAAGCGTATAAAAAGACCGCCCGGCAAATGCCGGACGGTCTTTCTGTACGCTTAATTCAGTTTGAATTACACTGCACCATGAGCGATCATGGAGGTGGCAACCTTCTTGAAGCCTGCGATGTTGGCGCCGGCAACATAGTTGTCACCGAAGCCGAACTCGTCGCAAACGCCCTTGAGCTGACCGAAGATACCGGCCATGATGCCCTTGAGGCGCTGGTCGACCTCGTCGAAGGTCCAGGAGAGGCGCATGCTGTTCTGGCTCATTTCGAGTGCGGAAACGGCTACGCCGCCTGCGTTTGCAGCCTTGCCGGGAACGAAGAAGATGCCGGAGGACTGCAGCTTATGGATAGCGTCGGGCGTGGAGGGCATGTTGGCGCCTTCGCATACGGCCATAACGCCGTTCTTGATGAGGGTTTCTGCATCGGACAGGTGCAGTTCGTTCTGGGTTGCGCAGGGCAGAGCAACGTCGCAGGGAACGTCCCAGATGCGGCCGTCGGTGTGATACTCGGCCTGCGGGCGGTAGTTGACGTACTCGCTGATGCGCTTGCGTTCAACTTCCTTGATCTGCTTGATGGCAGCGATGTCGATGCCGTCCTTGTCGAATACCCAGCCGTTGGAGTCGGACATTGCGACAACCTTTGCGCCCAGCTGCTGTGCCTTTTCGCAAGCATAGGTAGCAACGTTACCGGAACCGGAAACAACAACGGTCTTGCCGGCAATGGTGTTGCCCTTGGACTTGAGCATTTCCTCGGTCATGTAAACCAGACCGAAACCGGTGGCTTCCTTACGGGCGAGGGAACCGCCGTAGGTCAGACCCTTACCGGTGAGAACGCCTTCGTACAGGCTGGTGATGCGCTTGTACTGGCCGTACATATAGCCGATTTCGCGAGCGCCGGTGCCGATATCGCCTGCGGGAACGTCAACATCTGCGCCGATGTGGCGGTACAGCTCGGTCATGAAGCTCTGGCAGAAAGCCATAACTTCGCGATCGCTCTTGCCCTTGGGATCGAAGTCACTGCCGCCCTTGCCGCCGCCGATGGGCAGACCGGTCAGAGCGTTCTTGAAAATCTGCTCGAAGCCCAGGAACTTGATGATGGAAAGGTTTACGCTCGGATGCAGACGGATGCCGCCCTTGTACGGTCCGATAGCGTTGTTGAACTGAACGCGGTAGCCGCGGTTTACCTGGATGTTGCCCTTATCGTCAACCCACGGAACGCGGAACATGATCATGCGGTCCGGCTCGGTGATGCGCTCAAGGATAGCATTCTGGCGATAGATGGGATCCTTTTCAACAGCGGGTTCTATGGTCGCAAGGACTTCTTCAACAGCCTGCAGGAATTCCGGCTCGTGGGAATTCTTGGCTGCGATGCTCTGATAGACCTCTTTTACGTAAGACATTGTGAGGGCCTCCTTTAATTTGAATAACAAGAATTATACTCTGCACCTTGCCCTGTGTCAATCAGAATTTGCAGGAATTAACGTACTTTTTTGCAGAAAATACAGTGGAAACAGAGTATTTATGCAGAGGAATGAAAGTTCGCCTTTTCTCACTCCCACGAAGGGAAAATCACTCCGGACGGGTGAGCGTGCGGATCCACTTGTATCCGTTAACGCGGATAAAGGCAGGTACGCATTTGAAAACCTGATCGGCATTCAGGCAGATAATTACGATTATGGGCGAAAGCTTCCATACAAATGCGGCCAGCACGGAAATCGGGACTACGATGCACCAGATGCTGATCGTATCCAGAATCAGAACGTAGCGGGTATCGCCGCCGCCGCGGATGATGCCGATGTTGACGGGCATCTGATAGGACATGGTGAAGATCACGATACTCTGGATGATCATGTATGCATTGGCGAGGATGCGCGTTTCCTCCGAGATGTTATAAACTACCAGGAGCGGAATGCGGATCAGGAACAGCGCAATGCCCAGAACCACACCGATGCCCACGAAGATCAATTGCAGCGTGCGGGTGTATTCGCGGATTCGGGGAAAATCGCCCGCGCCGATGGCCTGTCCCACAAGGATGGACGCCGCCGAGGCTGCGCCGACGGATGTGACTTTAAGCAAAAGGAACATCGTGGACGAAATGGACTGCGCGGCGATGGCGCTTTCGTTCATGTGGCCCAGGATAATGGTCTGCACTGCGTTGGCAAAGCCCCACATCGCCGCCGAAATTACCACCGGTACGCCCACGCGGATAAAATCCTTCAGCATGGCGCGGTCAATGTGCAGGAAGTCCTTCGGCTGCATGGAAAGCTTGTCTTCCTTTTTAAAGAGGAAGAAGGCAATGATAATGCATTCGATCACGCGCGCGGTCAGCGTGCCGATGGCAGCACCGCGAACGCCCATTTCCGGCGCACCGAAGCGGCCTGTGATCAGAACAAAGTTGATGGATACGTTGATTACAAGCGATATTATCGACACGCGCAGTGCAATCTTGACCGATTCCGCAATGCGCATGGTGCCCAGCATGATTGCAGAGATGGCAAAGGGAATGTAGCTGAACCGGATGATGGAAAGGTAGTTCATGCCCTCGCGTGCAAAATCTTCGCTGGGGGTGAAAAGTGCAAGGCTTCCGTGCGGGAACAGGCTTACACCGATAAACAGTGCGACGCCGATGGCAACTGCCGACCATGTGCCGATGGAGGAAAGACGGCGAACCTGGTCTGCGCGTTTTTGTCCCCAATACTGGCTGCCCAACACGATCATGGCATTGCTTACGCCGTACACCAGCTGCTGATATACAAACTGAATCTGGTTTACGGCTGCAACGCCGGAAAGCGCGGCTTCCGAATAAGAGCCCAGCATCATATTGTCGGCAAGGTTTACGCTCAGGATAACGGCCTGTTCCAGCATCAGCGTCACGCACAGACGGATGAAGGAACGGTAAAAGGCCTTGTCTTTGGTAAAAAACTGCATGGTAAATCCCTTCTTTAATAAAACTGCATTGGATTCCGCAGGCTATTGTATCAGTTTTTTTTGCTTTCTTCATGCCGGGAAGCGTAAAAAATCTACCGCATGCCTCTTTGCGTGGCGCAGATGGCCTTCATGGCATACTATAAACAAGAATTTGACTTGACCGCGGGCATGGGCAGTCGTATAATAGTACAATACATGATTTATGCCGCTGTCACAGGTGGAAGGATGGGTGCAATGAGCCTTAAAGCTACGAAATTCGGTGGTTCGTCTCTGGCGGACGCCGTGCATTTTGCCAAGGTACGTGATATTCTGTTCGCGGATAAAGACCGCAGATTTGCCGTTGCAAGCGCACCGGGCAAGAGATATAAGGAAGATGAGAAGGTAACCGACCTTCTTTACAAATGCTATCGCGCGGTGGAACGCAACGAATCCGCCGATGCTATTTTTGAACAGATCAGCGAACGCTATCTTGCTATCGCGAAGGATCTGGGACTGGATTTTGATATGCGTCCCGTTCTGGCGGAAACCTATGCCGAAATTCGTCGTCAGAAGTCGCCCGATTTCACCGCAAGCCGCGGCGAATATCTGAATGCGATGCTCCTGGCCGAGTATCTCGGATGGGATTTCATTGATGCAAAGGATGTTATCAAGTTTGACCGTCAGGGCATGTTTGCCGCCGAATGGACGAACGAGATCCTTGCCGAGGAACTCAAAAAGCATGAATATGCCGTCATCCCCGGTTTCTACGGTTCCCTGCCCAACGGCGAGATTCACACCTTCTCCCGCGGCGGCAGCGATATCTCCGGCGCGATCGTGGCACGCGCCGCGCAGGCTGATATTTATGAGAACTGGACCGACGTTTCCGGCTTCCTGATGGCCGATCCGCGCGTGGTTGAAAATCCCCGCCCGATCGATACGCTTACTTATCGCGAACTGCGCGAGCTTTCCTACATGGGCGCAACCGTTCTGCATGAGGATGCAATCTTCCCCGTGCACAAGGCCGGTATCCCCACCGTGATCAAAAACACCAACGCGCCTCAGGATCCGGGCACGATGATCGTCACCAAGCCCACCGAGGCCAGCTATAAGAGCCCCATCACCGGCATTGCAGGCCACAAGGATTTCACCCTGATCTCTATTGAAAAGGCCATGATGAACAGCGAGCTCGGCTTTGGCCGCCGCGTTCTGCAGGCTCTGGAAGATTTCGGCGTATCGTTTGAGCATCTGCCCACCGGCATCGATACGATGTGCGTGGTTATCTCCGATCGCGAACTGTCCATGACCAAGACGCAGATCATCAACCGCATTCAGGAAACCTGCCATCCCGATTCCATCGAGATTTCCGGCGGTCTTGCACTTATCGCAACCGTTGGCTACGGCATGGTTAAGACGCGCGGTACCGCAGCAAAGCTGTTTGCCGCTCTGTCCGATGCGAATGTCAACGTTCGCATGATCGATCAGGGCTCCAGCGAGCTCAATATCATTGTCGGTGTCGATGTCGATGATTTCGAAACCGCTCTGCGCGCAATCTACAACGCATTCGTGCAGTAAAACAGAATTAAGCCCGTGAACCATCCGGTTCACGGGCTTTCAGACCTCTGACAAACCCTGCAAATGCAAAAATCCTTACGAATGGAAGGAAAGACGTAAGGATTTTTGCTTGCTGTGTCAGCAGCACTTGCAGGCTGCGGTCACTTACGTCTATGTAAGCTCCCTTGACTGCAAGTTTGCTTCCTTGCCTTGCAGGCTTTTTCAGGCTCTGGCAAATCGCTGACTTTGTCAACGATTTGTAAGCCCGTGAACCATCCGGTTCACGGGCTTTGTCTATGAACTGCAATCGCATCGGAATGCAGAAAAATTCAAATTCGCAGCGGTGGAAGTGCGGGAGTTTTTTTCACGCCACAGGTAGTCAAAAGGCACCTCCGAAACCGGAAGTGCCTTTATGCGTACAAATTACACCGCACGCTCGACCTTGCCGCTGCGCAGGCAGCGAGTGCAAACGTACATGCGCTGGGGCGTGCCATCTACGACAACGCGAACACGCTGGGTGTTCGGAGCCCAAGTACGACGGGTCTTGTGATTGGAATGGCTGACGTTGTTACCATAAGTCACGCCCTTCTTGCATACTTCACAGAATTTACCCATAATTACATCCTCCCTTCAGGCGGTATCACACACAAACAAAGGTTATTATAGCACCTGTTTGCCCCGATTGCAAGAGTTTCCCGTTAAAAGTTTATTGCACAGAAAAAATTGCGGATTTTCAGCGCTTAACGTCAATACACTTGCATATTGCAAGGTTTTAACGTATAATAAAAGAGAGTTATTATGACTAAGTGTATCCAAAAGGAGGTTTCATATATGGATTGCAAATTCAATACGGCGCTGGGTCAGGTCACGGTAGATGAAGATGTGATCACCAAAGTAGCGGGCTATGCTGCTCTGGAATGCTACGGCATTGTCGGCATGGCATCCAAGCGCTCTACGGATGGCATCGTTCAGCTGATGGGCCGTGAAAATCTGGGCCGCGGCGTTCGTATTCAGGTGGCCGAGGATTCCGTTGCAGTCGAACTGTTCATTATTGTTGAATATGGCATTTCCATCAGCGCTGTGGCCTCTACTATTATTGATCAGGTGAAATACAAGGTCGAGCATCTGACCGGCGTTAAGGTAAGCCGCGTCAATGTTTCGATTGAAGATATTCGCGTATAGTTCGGAGGACGAAATGAATACAATTGATGGATTGATGCTTAAAGAGATGTTCCTGTCCGGCGCAGCGAACATCAATGCAAACCGCGAGGCGATTGACGCGCTGAACGTATTCCCCGTGCCGGATGGCGACACGGGCACCAATATGTGCCAGACGATGAACGCCGCCGTGAAGGATCTCCATAACCGCACCTTCCCCAGCGTTTACGAAGTGGCCAACTGCGCTGCCAAGGGCGCACTGCGCGGTGCGCGCGGCAACTCCGGCGTTATCCTGAGCCAGATTCTGCGCGGTTTCGCGAAGGGTCTTGAGGGCGCGGAGGAAATGGACGCGGAACTGCTTGTAAAGGCACTGCGTTCCGGCGCAGATATGGCTTACAAGGCCATCATGAAGCCCAAGGAGGGCACCATCCTGACGGTAGCGCGCGTTACGGCGGATGACATGACCCGTGAAGCGCAGAAGACGCAGGATCTGGTTGAGCTGTTCGACGCCCTGGTTGGCTACGGCAACGCTATCCTGAAGAAGACTCCGGATATGCTCCCCGTTCTGAAGTCCGCAGGCGTTGTTGACTCCGGCGGAAAGGGTCTTGTGACGATTTTTGCCGGCTTCTATGCCGCGCTGACCGGCAAGCCCATCGAGGCAGATACGGAAGTTGCAGCGGTTTCCACCGAAATCGCGGATGAACATGCTACCTCCGTTGAGGATATCCGCTTTGCATACTGCACGGAATTCATCGTTTCCCATCCCAAGCCCGATATGCGCGAGAGTGACGTTGTTCGTCTGCGCGAGCGTCTTGAGCGCATCGGCGACTGCGTTGTCGTTGTAAGCGACATGAGCATCGTCAAGGTTCATGTTCATACAAACGATCCGGGCCGCGCACTGCAGATGGCTCTGGAGCTGGGCGAACTGGATTCCATAAAGATCGACAACATGCTGGAAGAGGCACGTGAGCGTCAGGCCAAGCGTCAGGCTGAAGAAGCTGCCAAGGTGAAGGAATACGG
Organism: Clostridiales bacterium; assembly: GCA_015056055.1. Lineage (GTDB taxonomy): Bacteria > Bacillota > Clostridia > Christensenellales > Aristaeellaceae > Alectryocaccomicrobium. The sequence goes on from SVHC01000027.1 coordinate 18,595, forward strand.
CATCGTATCCGTTGCTCTGGGCGCAGGCTTCACGCAGATTTTCAACGATCTGATGGTCGACAAGCTGGTTGACGGCGGTCAGACGATGAACCCCAGCATCGAGGATCTTTACGAAGCAATCGAGTCCACGCATGCGAAGAACGTTTTCGTTCTTCCCAACAATACCAATATCATCCTTGCAGCTCAGCAGGCCGGCGAACTGACCGAGAAGAACGTTGCCGTTCTTCCCACCAAGTCCGTTGCCATGGGTATTGCCGCTGCCATCGCATTCAATCCGGATGCTCCGTTTGAGGAGAACCTGGCAACTATGACCGAAGCTGCCGAGCGCGTTCACACGGCATCCATCACTTACGCCGTGCGTGACACCGTATTCGAGGGTCTTGAGATCCACGAAGGCAACATCATGGGCCTGATCGATAACAAGGTCAAGCTGCTGGGCGACGATGTTGAGGATGTTGCAAAGCGCCTGCTGGCCGAAATGGTCACCGAGGAAAGCGAACTGATCACCATCTATCACGGTGCAGATGTTTCCGAGGAGCGTGCAGCCGATCTGGAGGCATTTGTCAGCGATACGTACGGCGATTGCGAAGTTATGTGCTATAACGGCGGTCAGCCCCTGTACTACTACTTCATCGCTGTGGAATAAAACCAAAATGCAGAATGAAAGCATAGCCATCCTCGGCGGCGTGGGCGCGGCGCGGGCAAAATTGCTTGCGGATGCGGGTCTTGAAACGCTGGAGGATCTGGCAAACTTCCTTCCCAAAGAATATCGCGATCTGACGCACGCAACGCCCATTGCGCAATTGCGCGTGGGCGAATCGGCGTTGGTGCGTGTAATTGTAATTGAATCAGCGCGCGACCGCAGGGCAAAAGGCCTTACGGTCACGCGCTGCGTCGTTTCCGATGGGAGCGAAACCATACCCTGCGTATGGTACAATCAGCCGTGGATGTCAAAGCAGATGCGAAGCGGCGCAGAGGTGTCCCTGTACGGAAAAGCCGTGCGCGAAAAAAGCCGCATCATCCTGCAGAATCCTTCTGTTGAAAACCGGGCAGGAATTGCTCCGGTGTACAGAACCATTCAGGGGGTTCCGGGTAAGGTGCTTACGCGCCTCATCGGTGAGGCGGTTGCCCGTCTGGACGGCGCATGGGCGGATGAATTGCCCTTGTCCGTGCGCGAGAGGCATGCGCTTTGCGAAAAAAATGTGGCCATGCGAGGCGTGCACTTTCCGGCAAACTGGGAAGAACTCAAAACGGCTCGCCGCAGATTGGCGTTTGATGAGCTGTTCCTCTATCAGGTCGCACTTTCCCTGATGCGTTCGCAGGGGAAAAAGGGAATCGTGATTCCGGCAGACGATGAGGCTGCGGATGATTTCTGGGCACATTTGCCCTTTGCGCCGACGGGTGCGCAGCGGCGGGTGCTTTCGGAAATTGTGCGCGATCTTTCCTCGGAGCATCCCATGGCGCGGCTTGTTCAGGGCGATGTCGGTTCGGGCAAAACGGCGGTCGCATTCGGTGCGCTGTATCTGGCGGTGAAAGCGGGATATCAGGGTGCGCTTATGGCTCCCACGGAAATTCTGGCCCGCCAGCATTTTGAAAGCGCGCAGGCGATTCTGGAACCGCTGGGGATTCGCTGCGGTCTGATTCTTGGCAGCATGGGGCAGAAAGCGCATCGCGAGGCGCACGAGGCTATGGCAAACGGGGATTGGCAGGTTGCCATCGGCACGCATGCGTTGATCTCGCAGAAAGTGGAATTTCAGAATCTGGGTCTTGTGGTCGTGGATGAGCAGCATCGTTTCGGTGTGCGGCAAAGGAGCGCCCTTTCGGATAAGGGCGATTCGCCGAATGTGCTCGTCATGTCCGCAACGCCGATTCCCAGAACGCTTTCTTTGATTCTCTATGGCGATCTGGATGTTTCCGTGATCGATGAACTTCCGCCCGGGCGCAGGCCTGTAGGTACGCGCATTGTGCCGGAAGCGAAGCGCGCGGATATGTACAATTTTTTGCGCAGCGAGGTGCGCGAAGGCCGCCAGGTATATGTCGTCTGTCCGCTGATCGAGGAAAGCGAGGCAATGGAAGCGCGTCCCGCAGAGGAGCTTTATGAAGATCTGCGCACGCAGGCGCTTTCGGATTTGCGCATTGCGCTTGTGCATGGCCGCATGAAGCCTGCGGATAAGGATAGCGTGATTGCACAGTTCCAGGCGGGCGAAGTGGATGTGCTTGTTTCCACCACTGTCATTGAGGTCGGCGTGAACGTACCCAATGCCAGCGTGATGGTGATAGAAAATGCGGATCGGTTCGGTCTTGCCCAGCTGCATCAGCTGCGCGGCAGAGTCGGGCGTGGCAGCGACCAGGCATGGTGTTTCCTGATGGCGGAGCCGAATGAACGGCTGCGCACCATGACAAAGACGAACGACGGCTTTGTCATCGCGCAAAAGGATATGGAACTGCGCGGACCGGGTGAGCTTCTGGGCACGCGGCAGTCCGGCGCAATGCTGGACGGAGCCATGGCAGATCTGGCGCTGCTTTCCGAAACGCATGAGGCGGCGCGTGAACTTCTGCACCATCCCGAAAGCGAAGAAACGCGCGCGGCGATCCGTCTTGCCGAAAAACGTTTCCGCCGCAGGATGGAAAATGCCGGCATGAATTAGATACCGGAAGGAACTGTAAAGGATGCGCTTGCGTCTAAAAAACGAAAGCAATTCTTGGAGGGGTAATTTATGAAAAAGATCATTTCTGTGGCACTTGCGCTGTTGTTTGTTTTCTGCTGTGCAATTGCCGAAGATGCGCCTGAAACGCGTGTTTCTGTGATCGAAGGCGAAGGCATTCGCGAGGAAATTGTGGAAACGCTGTATACCAGCGAATATGGATACAACCTCTGGTATCCGGCGGAACTGCTTGCTCCGGTCGATATGAAGGCTGTGGGCGAGAAGGATGGCGCGGTTTACATGTTCGATGTGTTCGTACCCGCCTGGTACCTTGAGGTTGAAGAGGAAGTTCCGGCAAACGAGCTTATCTATATGATGATCGTGCCCACCGATGTTCCTGTGGAATATGCGGACGATTTCCTGCTGGAGGCAACCGGCGGATTTGATCCCAGTGTTGCCGTGATCGGCGAAGCGAGAGAACTGGAAACCGACGCCGATACCGTTATCAAGACCATCGATGTTGAAGAGAACGGCGTTGTTTTCCGCTACTATCTGGTAATGAATGCGGAACGCATGCTGTGCATCACAACGACATTCCCTGCAGATGCGCTGGAAGGCTATGCCATCCACATTGAGCGCCTGGTCGCAAGCATCAATTTTGCGGAAATTACCGCAAAATAAGCACTGTGCCCTGACCGCCCGGTTCGTATGAGCCGGGCGGTTGTTAAATTTTGGCCTGTGATTGCGGGATGCTATCTTTTGTTATACAATAAACATCCGTCCAAAAAACACGCTTGCACAGGGAGGGATTTTCCATGTCTATTGCACACCCGGACGCCGCATTGGAAAAACGGCATTTTGAGGAAGCGCTTGGCGTAATCGCGCAGGAACTTGAAGGGGCGCGCGAGCGCAAATCGGATGCGTATACCGCATTGGAATTGGCGCGGCGAATGGACCCGGATAACCTTCCCGTGCGCGAAATGCAGTTTGCGCTGGCAGAGCAGAACGAGCGCAGCCTGCATCTTGCTGAGAAAAAGCCGTATTTCACCCGTGTCGACTTCCGGGAGGAAAACGCCGACCTGAAAAGCTACTATATCGGCAAAAACGGCGTCGTCCGCGCAAAAACGCTGGAGCCGTATATCATCGACTGGCGCGCACCGGTGGCAAACCTTTATTATTCCGGTCAGATTGGCCCCATGGAATATACGGCGCCGGAAGGCGTTGTCCGCGGTGAAATGACGCTCAAGCGCCAGTTTGGCGTGGATGACGGTCAGCTGAAAACCATCTTCGATTCCGGCATTGCCGCGCAGGACGAATATCTGCAATCGGTGCTTGGAGCAGTCACGGGCGAACGCCTTACCGAAATTGTCACTACCATTCAGGCGGAGCAGAACGCCATCATCCGCCATCCGCTCAAGCGTTCCCTCGTCGTGCAGGGTGTAGCCGGTTCGGGAAAGACCAGCATCGCGCTGCACCGCATTGCATTTTTGCTGTACACCTATCAGGACAGGCTCTTTGCCGAAAATACGCTGATTCTGGCTCCAAACCCGATGTTTTTGCAGTATATTGCGCCCGTTTTGCCGGATTTGGGCGTGGAACGCGTTCGGCAGACGACGTTCACCGCGCTTTTGCAGGCGCATTTGGGCAAGGGTATGCCGCCACTAAAGCGTCCCGCAACCGGCTTTGCGCGCATAAAGGGCAGCATGGAAACCGTGCAGCTGCTTGATAAGTGGCTGGACGATTACGAAACCCGCATTCTGCCGGAGAACGGCTTTTCCTTCGGGCCGATCGTATTGTATTCCGCCGAGGAACTCAAACAGTTCATTCTGGTGGATGAAAAGCCGTTCCCCATGGAGCGGCGAATTGCGGAGCTCAAAAAGCACCTTTCCTCCCGTGTGAAAAGTGCCGAGGCAAAAATCTGCCAGTGGTACCGCATGGAAACGCAGAAGCGCGCGGCGAAGTTCAAGAATGAGCCCGAAAAGGTGAAAAAGCTCTATGACCAGCTGGATGAACGCATTCAGGCTGCGAACGAAAAGGCAAAAACCTATGTGAAAGACGCTCTGAAGGAAATGGGCGATTTTTCGCCGCTGCGGCTGTATCGCCTGTTCTGGGAGGATATGGAAAAGAGCGAGGATGAGGAACTTCGCGCCTGCGCAAAGCAGGAACTTGCGGCAAAGGGAAAAACGGCTGCCGTTGAAGATGCTGCTCTTCTTGCGCTGATTGCCTTCCGCACGGCGGAGCTTCCGCGCATGACGTTCCGCCACATCGTAGTGGATGAGGCGCAGGATATGCGCCCGGCGGATTTTTACATCCTGCGCAGGCTGAATCCGGCTGCGACTTTTACCATCGTGGGCGATATGATGCAGGGCGTAAGTCAGGACAGCGGTCTGGAATCGTGGGACGAACTGCGCGAAGTATTCTTAGGCGATATCGACCGGAATGATCTGGTTACCAGCTACCGCAGCACCGTGGAAATTATCGAACTGGCAAAGCGCGTATGGCAGAATGCTCCCGTGCCCGTGGAGGCGGAAATTCAGCCCGTGCTCCGTCACGGAGATGCGCCCCTGATCGAGCATACAAAAAATGCCGCCGCGCGGATTGCGCAGCAGCTGGAGGAGTGGAAGCATCTTCCCAGTGTCGCCGTCATCACGCGCACCGAAAAAGAGGCCGATGCATTGGTGAAAAAGCTTCCGGACTATGTGCGCAGGATGGATATTCAAGGCGAGGAATATCACGCCGGCGTAGTGGTTGGCAGCGCCGCCTCTGTCAAGGGTCTGGAATTCGATGGTGTGATCCTCGCTGACGCTTCGGCGAATGTCTACAGCGAAACCATGGCCGATGCAAAGCTTCTGTATGTGGCGCTCACCCGCGCCCTGCACCGCATGTGCGTGTTCCATACCGGTGAAATTACGTCGCTTTTGAAAGAATGCCGGTGAACTCTTTTGAACCCGTCAGTCCACTACTCTTGTAAGCTCAATAAAAAGACCCTTCGGCATTTTTCGGCCGGAGGGTTATTTGCTGGCGGTCAAAATGGATCAGTTGGGAAAGATATACGAAATACCGTGAGTTTCGGCATATGCGTGAGCGTAGGACTCGGGTGTTACGATCAATGTGATACCGGGACAACTCTTAAAGGAATCTTCGCCGATAAAAGTCACACTTTCTGGAACGACAACAAACTGGATTGCGCCGCAACCTTCAAATGCGCTTTGCTCCAATGACTGCAGGCCGGAGGGGAGCAGAAGTATTTTTTCTGCCGGCGGGTCATCCGGCGCGGGAGAATCGCTCTGCTTCATATCGATCACATAGGTGAAATTGGGATCTTCTTCGTCGCGCCGCACGGCAAGCACGTGATCCGCGCCTGCCTGCTGTTCAACCTGCGCCCAGTTGAACGTGATGTTTTCGGCGATGTCGAGCACTGCTTTGAGATTCGCTTCGTGATCGTCCGTGACTTCCGGCATTATGGCCTTAAATACGACAGAGGGGCCGGGCCGAGGACCATAAGCGGGATCCCTCAGATAGTAGTCATACATCTGCGTGCCGGGACAAATGCTGCCCGAACCTGTGAACTTGATGCGGCTGCTTGCGTCAACGCCCAGCATTACGGCATAATCGCCCCACTCGTTACCGTCGTATGCGTCGGGATCGGGCGAGGTATTGGTGATGGTGCCGTTGTTGATGAAGGTCAGGTTTGAACCGCCTTCCGCGCTGATGTCAAGTAGATGAATGGACTCGCTGTTGTTGGTAAAGGTGGCGGTGGAATTGTTCCAGAGCCAGCACATCATGTGTATGACGTTGGTTTCGCTGACGATTTCGGCGGTGGAATGATTGTCCAGCTGAATGATCGTTCCGCCGGTTTTACTCAGGTTGACGATCTCGGCGTGGCTGTGATCGCAGCATTCCATGCTGAGACCGCCGGTCGTGCCTTCGTTATTCAGACGGATAATGCTGTTTTTGACGGGCAGCAGGCCGATGTATCCTGTATTGCAGGCGATGTTTGCCGTAATATCGCCGTTGCCCAACGGATCTTCCCAGCCGTAGGAACCCGCTTCCAGTAAGACTCCGTCGTCCATCGTTACGCTTTTTTCCAGATTGAGAGTAAGGGCGTGGTTTTCCATGGAGACAACGCATACATCGCCGACGATTTTTGCATTGCGGAAGGTATAGGTTCCGTCGCCCATCGTCGTTTTCGGGTCTGCATAATGAATGGTAACGCCGGAGATGGTCGTCGCATTTCCGCCGTCGATGACGTATTCACCGGCATCCTGCGTGACAGTCAGCGAGGGCGCGTAATTTGCATAATTGCCGCTTACAATCTCTTCCCAGTAAACTTTTCCGGGCATGCGGTTATTTTCCCAGTGAAGAACAAAGGGGAAAACCTCGCGAATGTTCAGTTTAAGCCCATACTCCGTGGCGGTGATGCTGCCGTCTTCGCTGGAATAGGCAATGCTTCCGTCAAGAGAGGGGTAATCCGTATGGAAGATATAGTCTTCTGCGGTTTCGAAGGTGATTCCGTCCGGATAGGGGATATACAGCTCTGCAGGACTCTGCAGCCACCAGGATTCGCCGGTATATGTTACAAGGTCGCCGAAATACAGCGCTTTTTGGCTTTCCAGAGGATGGATTTTATGCCGCAGCACAAATGCGCTGCTGTCTTGTGCTGCTGAAACAATAATATGCATGCTGTTGGAATTTTCGGGAAGTGCCCAGCTGTTGGTCAATGCGTAAGTTTCATCAAGATCCAGGTCGAATCCTTCAAGGCTGGGTGCGTGCCGTCCGTAGAGAATGTATATCTGCGGTTTGCCGCCTGTTCCGGCAAACTGCGCAGTATCGATCTGGACATTTTCCAGCATACCGATGATATTGGTTACCGCTGCCTGATCGCTGTCTGCCAGAGCGTTCAAATTCAGCGTCATGTGCAGGTTTCTGCTGCAATCCAGATCACGTGCAACGGCGCCTTCAGGAGGATAGACTTTTCCTGTGCCCGAAAGCGTGAAAGTGCAGTCTTCTCCATGTGAAAGATACAGCGTATCAAAATCGTATGTGCCGCGCAGTATGGTGTTGTTGACAAGCTCTACATCCGAACCTCCTTCCAGAGAGAAGTTCATGCCGAAACCGCCGTCGGTTACGATATATTTGTAGTCGTTCTGAGTGTAATTCAAACCGTTTGTTATGCGGACACCTTTTACGCTGCTTTCGAATACGATTTTGTAGTCCTCGCCCATATGCGCCCATACTTCGATATCGCCTTTGCCGTGGATGACCACATTCTCAAAAGTATAGGTTCCGCCCTCGGTGTGCCAACCAAAATCCTGCTGCCAGTCATCGCCCCATATGGACTTATTGACAAAGCGCAAATCGGCGATTGCCCCGCCCGAGATTCGGGTGTGATCGCCGATTCGGGAGACGTTTACCTGCTGATTGCCTGTGACGATAGTATAGCTGTACGAATCCGCATTCCAGTCCATGCGCGACATGATCTGCTCCCATGATACGGGAACTGAATTGGTGGAATTTGTCGCCTCTGCCGTGGCGAAGGTGCCGAGCAGGGAAATTGCGATTAAGAAAACAATAAAGCTTTTTCTCACAAGTAACATCCTTTCACATGGGAACTGCGGCGGCATGTGACCGGTGCGGCTTTCTAAGAAAAACAGCCATATGTTTTGCTATGGCTGTCTGTTAGAAAGGTTTCAGGCACGTTTCGCCAGCTTCATAAAGATTCCATCCAGCCGCCAGGTGACGAGCATCATCTGGGCGCGTTTGTTTTTGGAAAGGTTCAAAGGATAGAATCTGGCCATCTGGAAAAGCGGGAACGAGCGCACCTCGCGGAACATGGCCTTCATGGTCTTTTTGTCCGCGCCTGCCTTTGCTGCGCGGGCGAGGCAGTTGAGCATGCGGTCGGCATACAGGGTATAGAAGGCGGCGAGGTTTTCGTCGCTGTTCAGATCCTTTTCCACCAGATAGTCAAGCACCTGCGTGCGTGCGGCGTCGATTTCAAAATGGCGGTTTGCGCGGAAGGAATTGGAACGGCTGTCCATCACTGCGCGATAGCGGTACAGCGGCTTATCAATATAATAGAAGCGATCCGCCTTGTCCAGTACGGGCAGGATCATCAAAAGATCCTCCGCCACGCCGCGGTGCGAAGCATCCACGGGGCAGGAAAGGGCAAGTTCGCGGCGAACGGCCTTGTCCCACACCATGTTCATGTCCGACGTGGTGATCAGTTTGCGCGTCCATTCGTCGCGCTCAATCCAGCCGTCCTTTTCGAAGGGATGAACCTCATTTCCCGGCACACGCCGGAAGGTGAACATCACGACATCTGCACGGGAGGCGGTAAGAGCCTCGTCCACGGCATTCAGAAGCCCGTCATCCCATACGTCGTCCGCATCCAGATAGAGCACAAATTCGCCTTTGGCTGCATTCAGACCCGCAAGGCGTGCGCCCGTTGCGCCGGAATTTTCAATATTCAGGCAGCGGATGCGCGCATCTTTTTTTGCCCATGCTTCCGCTTTTTCCGGGGTGGAATCGGTGGAACCGTCATTTACAAGAATGAGTTCCATATCGAAATAGTTCTGCGCCAGCACGCTTTTCACGCAGTCGTCAATGAACATCTGCGCATTGTATGCAGGCACGATTACCGAAAATCGCATAAAATGCCTCCCATCCATTCGGGTAAGAGCCCGGTTTAGTCCACGCGGTGGAGCAGATTGAAATCGCGCGGTTGGCTGGCGTCTACCCAGTACATGGCATACTGCGTGGTTTCGCCCACGATGAGTCCGTCTGCATTGCGCACAGGGGAGGTGATGGAAGAAGCTTCGATGACCTCGCGCACGCTGTTGCGCACTTTTTCGTGAGCGCTTTCGGAATAGGAATCGATCACCAGATATTCGCGGCCGTTTTCGGTTTCGCGCGCATCGACAAGCGCAACGATGTGACCCACGCGCAGATTGCACAGCGCAGCGTTGCCGCCGTCCATGTGGTTCCACAGAAGTTCGTGGTCGTTGAGCAGACCATCGCCGTTGTAGGAAAAACCGCAGACGGAGGAATAGCCTTCCTTCATCATTGCGGCAAGCAGTGCGGGGCGGTCGGTGCCGTCGTCGCCGCGTCCGCCGTTGGCAACGGAGAAATCGGCAAGCGATTCGGGTTTCAGCCTGCGCCCGGTCAGCCATTCCACGATATGCGCCACGCCGAATACGCCGCAGCCGGAATTGGAAAGGTTGGCATTGGGAGAGGTTTCCGGATAGGGATAAGGGTGCGTCCAGTTGCGGCTGCGCTGATTGAGCAGGCGGAACTCGCGTCCCTGATATTCAATGATTTTGATTTTTCCTTCGTACATAGTTGGCCTCCGGGGGTATAATGATTGATGATTCATTATACCCCATGCAGGACGATATTGCAAGCGCATGCGAACACCGGAAAATGGGAGGGGCAAAAAGAAGTTTTTACCCAAACAGCACAATAATCCGATGTTTGAAATCGTGATTTTCTGCTATAATAATAGTGAGGATGTGAAAGTATGCGCGTTCTGCAGGTGTTTGATAGAAAAGATTACAGCCCGCATGCCCGGCGCACCGTTCGGCGCGCTTCACGGGCGATCATTTTGCGCGCGGGTGAAATAGCGATGGTCAAAAGCGAACGGGAAGGATTCTATAAATTCCCCGGCGGCGGAATCGAAAATGGGGAAACCCGCGAAAGTGCGCTTTGCCGCGAGGTGCGGGAGGAAACCGGTCTCATCGTTCGCGGGGATACGATTCGCCCTTTCGGAATTATCCGCGAGGTGCATAGCGATATGTTTCGCCATGGATGCGTGTTTGAGCAGGTTTCATACTATTATCGCTGCGAAGTTCTGAATGAAATCGATCAGCCTGATTTGGATAAATATGAATCGGAACTGGGTTTTACATTGGCCTTTGTGCCGATTGCAACCGCCATTGAGGAAAACACCCGCCGCGCTGCCGGTATGCGCACAAGCTTTTTGCGCCGCGAACTGCGCGTGCTTGAAATGCTGGAAAACGAACTGCACGCATAACGTATAAATGTAGAAGGATGCTCTCTGCAAATGCAGAGGGCATTTTTTGTCGTTTCAGGCACGAAAAAGAGGCGTTATTAGCGAAATGTTTACAAATAGGGAAACTTGTGCTATACTACGGGTAGACAGCGGGTGATTCTGCAGAGATGCACCGCAAATTATATTGTATTTGAATTCAGCAATGCCGGGGAGAGAATATATGGCTGACAGGGAAGTTACGATACTGGAATTGAAGGAGCGCATCATGGATCTGTGCCGCGCCAAGAAGTGGGGAAAAAACGGCGACGGAATCCAGAATCCGCAGCACATGGCTATGGCAATGTCTGTGGAGATGGGCGAAATGCTGGAGCATTTCCAGTGGCTGGAGCGCGAGGATGTCGAAGCTATGATGAACGGCGATGACCCGGCGCGCGTGGCGCTGATTGCCGAGGAATTTGCCGATATGATGATATATGGGCTTCAGATTATGACGGTTCTGGGTGTGGATGTGTCCGATCAAATGATCCGGAAACTGGAAATTGTTCGGAACAGACCGCTTAAGCCGACGCCGAAGGAAGAAAGGGAGGGTCGCCGATGAGCAAAAATATGATTCTTGTGCTGGACTTTGGCGGCTCGCAGAGCCAGCCGATCGCCCGCAAAGTACGCAAGGAGAATGTTTACTGCGAAATTTTGCCCTATGATACGCCGATAAAGGAGATCGAAGCAAGATCTCCGCGCGGCGTGATTATGGTGGGCAGCGCGAAAGAGGTAAATGCGGAAACAAAAGGCGGATCCGCGAAAGATGTTTGCTCGCTGGGCGTACCGGTGCTTGCGCTGGGCTGCCCTGCGATGATTGTGGCGCGCGATATGGGCGCGGTGATTCAGGAAACGGTGATTGAAAAACGAACGGCGCAGGTCTGCTTCGGGGCATCTCCTTTGTTTGCCGGTCTGAGCAGCGTCGAGCGTTATTTTGAGCGCGCCGATGCGCTGGATTTGCCGGAAAATCTGGAATGCATTGCCGCCAGCGAAGTGCCCGCAGCCTTTGCGGATGAAAGACTCAGGTTTTACGGTCTGCAGTTTTTTCCGGAAAACAACGATCCGGAAGGCTTTGCGATTCTGCACAACTTCTTGCTGGATATCTGTGGCTGTACGCCGGATTGGTCGATGGAAGCATTCGTGGAGCGCGAAATTGCCCGGATTCGCGGCGTTGTGGGCGAAGGACGCGCACTGATGGCCATTTCCGGCGGTATCGACTCCTCCGTCTGCGCGGCGCTTATGCACAGGGCGATCGGCAGGCAGCTGGTGTGCCTGCATGTGGATAACGGCCTTATGCGCAAGGGCGAAACCGCACTGGTGGAAAAAATGTTCCGTGAGCAGATGGGCATCAACCTCATCTGTGTGGATGCGGGCGAGCGCTTTCTGGCGCGGCTTTCCGGCGTTACGGACCCGGAGGAAAAGCGCCGCATCGTCGGTGAAGAATTTATCCGCGTTTTTGAGGAAGAGGCGCTGAAACTCGGACAGATTGATTTCCTTGTGCAGGGAACCATCTATTCTGATGTGATCGAAAGCTACGGTGTGGACAATGCCCCCGTGAAAACGCAGAACAATGTGGGTAATCTTCCGGAAAAAATCGGATTTAAGAGCATTATTGAGCCTGTGCGCGAACTTTTCAAGGATGAGGTTCGTTCCGTCGGTCAGGTACTGGGTCTTCCCGCGGAACTTATCAACCGTCAGCCGTTCCCGGGTCCCGGCCTTGCCGTGCGCACGCTGGGTGAGGTCACGCCCGAAAAACTTACCATTCTGCGCGAGGCGGACGCAATTTTCCGCGATGAAATCGTTGCCGCCGGGCTGGATAAGCGCATCTGGCAGTATTTTGTCGTGATGACGGATTGCTTTTCAGGCGGCGTGAAGGACGGCAGGCGCAGCTATGAATATGCTATTGCCTTGCGCGCGGTCAACTCGGTGGATGCCATGAATGCCACTGTATACCGTTTGCCCTACGATTTACTGGAACGCGTTGTTGCCCGGATAACATCGGAAGTTCCCGGCGTGAATCGCGTGGTATATGATATTACCCCCAAGCCGCCTGCTACGCTGGAATGGGAATGAGGTTCGATTGGTTGGTAAGTTGATGTAATGGCAAAACGAATTATTTCAAGTGCACTTTTGCTGCTTATCATTTTTCTATTGTCGGCATGTAACAAAGGAGATATGATGAAATTCACATTTGAATCTTTGCAAGATGAAAATTTAATGGGCGTAAGCGCGTATTTTATGGGTTTCGGAGATATGAACTCGCAAGAAGATGCCGCAATAGTAGAAGGGAAACTGCTTTCCGCATTCGGTCAGCCGGAATACACGAGTGAAAATTATGAAAACTCGTTCAATTATATTATTCGTGCTACTGCAGACAACGGAGAAAGTGTTGTATTGACCGTTTACGGTATGGGGGTTGTTCATATAGGCGCTGAACAACAGAATGCTTTTGCGCAAAAGGCTGCGATTGCGCTCATAGACTACGTAAATGCTTTTTCTCCTTCAGATTACAGTCGTATCGTTTATTACTTGGATTATGCTTTACAGATTGATATTCAGGTAAAGAATGGTAAGGCCACGATCTCTCAAGCCCCAATATCTGAAGACAAAGCCAACGAATTATTTGATAAGTTCTATAAGTAATTTGTTGATGCCATTATGATGCTGTTTTTGCAGACTCCATAGAAAAAGTGGGGAAATACGGTGAAATTTCCCCTAAAACTCGATCCGCTCTATATAATGCCAATTTAAGTGAGTGGGAATGATTTGGACAAAGCCAAATCATTCCCACTCAAATATGGTCGCCGACGGCGAGCATATCATAACATTCGGCGAAGCTGAATTCATAACTCTAAACTGAAAACTAAAAAGCGGCGAATGTAAACCGTCGGCGAGTTATTAGTTATAAGCGGCTACGCCGCGTTATGAGTTGCCTTGCGGCAACGTTGAGGTTTGCGTAGGAGAAAAATTATGACAGACAGTGTTTTACGGAGCAAGTCAAAAGGGTTCGCAAAAGAAATCGTATTGTTTTGCCGCAAAATGAAGCAACAGGGTGTGGAATCAGCGCTACTCAATCAGCTTTTGCGAAGTGGAACATCTGTGGGAGCAAATATTCATGAAGCGCAAGGGACAAAGGATTTCATTTCCAAGTTTGAGATTGCATTGAAAGAGTGCAATGAGAGCGAATACTGGATTGAACTGCTCTACGATGTTGACGGTGTAGAAAAGCAGGAGTTTGAAAGACTTACTTTTTCTCCGGGGCGCAGCCTTCTCTGCGAAAAAACAGGTTCCTTGCGACGTATACGTCGCCGCTGCGGACTTGAAACTGTTAGAGCAGAAAAGCCCTGACCGAAATCACAAAATGATTTCGGTCAGGGCTTTTTGCTTCCTTTATCTTCTTCTTGTTCCGAAAATGCCGCGCACGATCTGTTTTCCCAGTTCGCGGCCGATGGAAGTTACCGTGGAATTGATGGCTTTTTCAAAGGTGCTCTGGCGGGAGGATGATTTTTTCTCCTTTTCCTTTGCCTTTTCGCGCCCGGTTTCTTCGGCATTTTGTTCTTCGGCTTTTCGCGCCTCGTCCAGCATTTCGTAAGCGCTTCGGCGGTCAACGGTCTGCGTGTATTTATCGAAGAGCGGGCTTTCGCGGATAACGGACTGCACAACGGCATCATCTGCCGCATTCATGGAGCTGCGCGGCGGCAGGATATTTGCCCGTTCCACAATGGTGGGAGCGCCCTTTTTGTCCAGAACAGATACCAGCGCTTCGCCGGTGCCAAGCGCCTGCAGAACTTCTTCCGTATCAAATGCGGGATTTTCGCGGAAGGAACGCGCTGCGGCTCTGAGTCCTTTCTGATCGTTGGGCGTATAGGCGCGCAGAGCATGCTGCACGCGGTTGCCGATCTGGCCCAGAACACTGTCGGGAATGTCGGCAGGATTCTGTGTGATGAACCAGACGCTTACGCCTTTGGAGCGGATCAGGCGCACGACCTGTTCCACCTTTTCGACAAGCGCCTTGGGCGCATCCTTGAAAAGCAGATGTGCTTCGTCAAAGAAGAACGCCAGCTTGGGCTTGTCAAGGTCGCCGGCTTCGGGCAGCAGTTCATAAAGCTCGGTCAGCATCCACAGAAGGAAAGTGCCGTACAAAAGCGGATGCTGGAAAAGTTCCTGACATTCGAGGATATTCATTGCGCCGCGTCCGTCTTCGGTATGGGCGATCCAGTCGGAAAGCTCCAGATCGGGTTCGCCGAAGAAAATGTCGCCGCCCTCGTCCTCCAGCTTCAGAAGCGCGCGCTGAATTGCGCCCACGGATTGCGGAGCGATATTGCCGTAGGTAAGTTTGTATTCCTTTGCATTGTCGCCCACATACTGAACAAGGCTGCGCAGATCCTTGAGGTCGATCAGAAGCAGACCCTTTTCGTCCGCAATACGGAAGACGATGTTCAGAACGCCGCTCTGGGTATCGTTGAGTCCCAATAGGCGGCTTAAAAGATCGGGGCCCATTTCGGAAATGGTGGTGCGCACGCCGTGACCCTTTTTGCCGTAAACATCCCAGAAACGCACGGGATAGGCGGCATAGTCGTAGCCCATCATATCAAGACCCATATTGTCGATGCTGCGGCGGATATGCTTGGTTTCGGCGCCTTTTTCGCACATGCCGGTCAGATCACCCTTGATGTCGGCCAGAAATACCGGTACGCCCATATCGCTGAAAGATTCGGCCAGCACCTTGAGAGTAACGGTTTTGCCCGTGCCGGTTGCGCCTGCGATCAGTCCGTGGCGATTTGCCATGGACGGATACAGATACAGCGCCTTTTCGCCGGTTGCCAGCCAGATTTTATGAAACTCGGAAAGATACATGCAATCAGCCTCCCGAAAATATGCATTGCCTTATTGTATCACAGAAAAAGCCGGATTGTCTATACGCGGATAACGGTCACGCTGTGAGCAGGCATATTTTTGACGGTGACGGCATCCGAATCCGCAATTTTTTCACCGTCTGCCGAATAGATACCGCGCAGGGGAGAAGCAGCATTTTCAAGCTCCGCTTTGGTGATGCACACATCCATATCGGCATCTTCCCAGTTGTACACGAGCAGAGCCGGTTTTCCGCAGCGCTCCGCTGCAACGGCGGCGATTTGCCAATCCCTGAGGATGAGATAGCTTTCTGCTTTGGTATCTTCGGCGGTGCCGTTCCAGTATCGGCGGACAAAGTCCTTGTCATCCTCCGTCCACTGCGAGGGGATATCCGACGTCTGGAAACAGCCGCCCGTTTCGCCGATGGTGGCGGTCATCACGCGGCGCTCAATGGGGGAAAGCTGAATGCGTTCTCCGCGCATGAAATATACATCCGGGTCGCACTGCCACCATTCCTTGGTGCACAGGCCCAGAAAATAGTCCCACATGTTTGCGCGGGCGGAGGCAAATTCCTCGCCGGAATCGCCGCCCGAGCGCGTGGAATCTGCATATCCCATGGCAAAGCGGGAAAGTCTGCCGGTGCAGGAGCAGATCCATATATCGTCGCCTGCGGCTTCGCGCATCACGGCGAACATATCGCGCAGGAGTTCAAAGGTGGTCTTTTCGCGGTTCCAGACGCGATTTGTGCTGATGCCGTAAAGAAAATCCAGTTTCAGATATTTCCAGCCGTCCGCAACCGTGCTGCGAATGAGATTTGCTACATATTCCTTCACTTCGGGCAGAGCGGGGTCGAGGTATGCAGTGCCCTGCGGATACTGGCGAGTGTCGTCCAGCGCCCAGTTCCAGTTGGAAAAGCGAACGCAGGGTTCTCCGTTTTTGTTTCGCTGGATGCAGTGCGAAAGTTTGATATAAGGTTCGGAGCCTTCCGTCACGGCAAAAGGCGCAAGCCACAGACCGGGAATCAGGTTTTTTTCTGCAAGGCGCTGCGGAAGGCCTTTCCAGCAGTTTTCAAAGCGCTCGTTTGCGCCCCAGTCGCCGCATTTTTTCTGGAACCCGTCGTCCAATTGCACAAGCACCTTGCTGTTCCCGGCCCAGGGGGCAAATTCCACGCCCGCCTGCTCGAACTGTTCTCCGGTGATGAAGCAGTAGTGCTGATACCAGGAGCAGTATCCCGTCAGGCGGAAGTCTTTTTCGCGCTTTTTGAGATCGCCGCCTTCCATATAAAGGGTGCACAGCTTTGCCCATGTATGACGCGCACGCTGCCAGTCGCCGGGAATGGCGGCCATGGTTTCAAGGGTGCGCTTTTCATGCGCCTTCATGCGGATGCCGTCCAGCTGAGGGCCTACCATGATGCGGCCATCGCCGTCCGCAAAGAAAGAAACCTCGCCATAGGACTTGCCCGGGCCGACAAAGCCGATGGTCACGGTATCACCGGTTTTTTCATCAATCAGCGAAGCAAGATCTTCGCAGGGTACGCAGTTGGGCGTGGAATATATCACATCTTCCATGCGCTCCCAATATACTCCGGCTTTTACCCAGTCAAGATTCCGCTCTTTTTGGGAAGGGAAAGTGTCGCCCAGGCGAATAATGTGTTTTTTCAGCGGCCTGCATTCGGTGGGCGGGATGATGCTGAAAGCCTGCGCAAGCGGCGCATCAAAATACTGCACACGTGCGATTTCATATTCCGCACAGGTGGTATTTTCAATTCCGGCATGCAGGATATAAATGCCGTTTTTTTCTTCTTCCTGCATGGTAAGAATAAAGCTTGAAAATTTGGCTGCCAGCGTATTTTCTTCGCGTATGAATTCGGTACACGATTCATACGTCCAGCCTTCTTCGCCTGCTGTGCGGTAATAAATGGACGGGCGGCTTTCGCGGGTCGCCTGAATGCCGCCTGCATACAGATCAAAGAAATTGATTTTTTCCATTGCGTACTCCTCCTGCAGTCTGTTACTGGTATAATAACACATTTTAATGTGAAAGAACAGTGCAAAACACAAAGTCTCTTATTTGAAAAAACAGTATTTGACAATACGCCCCGGGAATGCTACTATGTAATCAGAAAATTCTTCCGAAAGGAATGGTTTATGATGCTTTATAATTATAACCCCAATGCCCATACCCGTTGGTCTTCCTTTGAAAATCTTTCCGGCGCGAAGGGCGCAGCAGCCATGGAAAACAATGGCGCAAAGGGTCATGCTTTTGACGCAATTCCCGCGCACGGCAAAGTTACCATGATGGAGACCGAGGGAAGCGGCGTGGTTCGCCGTATATGGATCACCACCAATGAAAGGGATGCATATATCCTGCGTGCACTGGTTCTGCGCATGTACTGGGACGGTGCGGAAAAGCCCGCCGTCGAGTGCCCGCTGGGCGATTTCTTTGCCTTCAATCTGGGAAAAATGCAGGCGTTTGATTCTGCGCTGGTTTCCTCTCCGGAGGGCAAGTCCTTCCACTGCACGATTCCCATGCCGTTCCGCAAGGGCGCACGCATTGAAATCTGCAACGAGAGTGACAGAACGGTATCGCACCTGTTCTTTGATGTGGACTATACGCTGGAACCTGTTGCCGATGATACCCTCTACTTCCATGCATGGTGGAATCGCGAAAATCCCACTGCGCTGTGCGAAGATTACACCATTCTGCCCAAACTGTCCGGACATGGCCGCTTCCTCGGCACCAGCATTGGAATTCACTGCGATCCGGAATACAAGCCCACCTGGTTCGGCGAGGGTGAAGTGAAATTCTTCCTTGATGGCGACGGCAAGTATCCCACCCTTTCCGGTACCGGTCTTGAGGATTACACCGGCACCGCATGGTGCCTGGGTACCTTCACCAACCGCACGCAGGGCTGTATGGAAGCGGACGAAGGCAACCGCTATTGCTTCTATCGCTGGCACATTGATGACCCCGTATGGTTCCATGAGGATATCCGCATGACGCTTCAGCAAATCGGCGGCGGCGGCGCGAACGATGTGGCCGATGTGCAGAAGAAGGGCTGCTCCATGCATGTTGTTTCTGCCGACTGGATGGGCGATCTGAAACCTCTCTATGATCCGGAGAAGCCTTCCTACATTATCAATCCCGAATCCGAGGAGGACAAGGGCCGCTATTTCAACTATTATCGTCAGGACGACTATTCTTCCGTCGCGTATTTCTATTACGGCGCACCGGCAAGCGATCTTCCTGCCATTCAAGATCTTGAAAAACGCACTGCGCGAACCGAAAACTGTTGAAAGGGCACGAAAAACGTGCTATAATATCCCGAAAGAAATTGCAATTCGGCTGTCTTCACGGGCAGCCTTGGGAGGAATATACCATGAAAGACGCAACCAAATGCCTGCATGCGGGCTATACCCCGAAAAATTCCGAACCTCGCGTAGTCCCGATCGTGCAGAGCACGACCTATGTTTATGATTCCACGCTGGAGGTTGCCTCCGTATTTGACGAGCCGACCAAGTCCCTGATTTATTCCCGCTTTGCAAACCCCACGGTTATGGCCGTGGAAAACAAGATTGCCGAGCTGGAAGGCGGCGTGGGCGCAATGTGCACCACTTCCGGTCAGGCGGCAAACCTGCTCGCCATTCTGAACATCTGCCAGGCGGGCGACAGCTTCATCAGCACCACCGCAATCTACGGCGGCACCGTGAACCTCTTCACGCACACGCTGCGCAAGCTGGGCA
>SVHC01000028.1 GCA_015056055.1 Clostridiales bacterium
AGCATCGCAACGTGATCGGCGTTCACATGCTGGGCAGCTATTCTTCCGAAATCATCTGGGGCGCTGCCGCAATGGTTGAGGGCGAACTGCGCGTGACCGACGCTCGCGAGATCATCTTCCCGCATCCGACCGTAAGCGAAATCATCCGCGAAACTCTGTGGGAGTTTGGCGATAAGTAATCCTGTTATCCCGGGCGGGCGCCGTGCCTGGCGCCTGCTTTAAGGATAGTTTCTATAATTAAGCAAGAAAAGATTGAGGAGGAGATTCCCATGCCTAAGTCGCAATATATCGATCCTGCAGTCGTGCGTGCACCCGGTGCTATTACTTTCACCGATATCCCCGTAAATACCTACCAGAAGACCGTTAAGGACGAGCTGGGCAACTTCACCAAGGAGCAGTTCATCAACATTTATCGTGACATGCTGACCCTGCGTGAGTTCGAAACCATGATCAACCTGATCAAGACCACCGGCGAGTACAACGGCGTTGCCTACAACCATCCCGGCCCGGCTCACCTGTCCATGGGTCAGGAAGCTGCCGCAGTTGGTCAGGCTTTCCATCTGGATGCTGATGACTTCATCTTTGGTTCTCACCGTGGCCACAGCGACATCCTCGCTAAGGGTCTGAGCGCCATCGAAAAGATGTCCGATGATGAGCTGATGGACATCATGAAGAACTTCCTCGACGGCAAGACTCTGGCCGTTGTTGAGAAGCAGCCGCACGAGACTGTTAAGGATCTGGCTATCGATTTCCTGCTCTACGGCGCAATGGCAGAAATCTTCGCCCGCGAGACCGGTTTCAACCGTGGTCTGGGCGGATCCATGCACACTTTCTTCACTCCCTTCGGCATCTACCCGAACAACGCTATCGTTGGCGGTTCCGGTACCATCGCCATGGGTGCTGCTCTGTATAAGCGCGTAAACCGCAAGAAGGGTATCGTTATCGCCAACCTGGGCGACGGTTCCCTCGGCCGCGGCCCCGTTCTCGAGGCACTGAACATGTCCGGCATGGGCCAGCTGAACGAGCTGTGGGAAGGCGACATGAAGGGCGGCCTGCCTGTAATGTTCAACATCGTAAACAACCAGTACGCCATGGGCGGTCAGACCGTCGGCGAGACCATGGGTTACGATGCTCCCGCTCGTCTGGGTGCAGGCTTCAACCCGAATCAGATGCATGCTGAGCGCGTTGACGGTTACAATCCGCTGGCTGTTATCGAAGCATACTCCCGCAAGAAGGATCTGCTCCTGAAGGGCGAAGGTCCGGTTCTGCTGGACGTTGTAACCTACCGCTACGCCGGTCACAGCCCGTCCGATGCTTCTTCCTACCGCACCAAGGAAGAAATGGCTGCATGGGAAGCAATCGATCCGCTGAACACCTATCGCGATCAGCTCATCGAGGCCGGTGTTGCCACCGCCGAAGAGTGCGACGCCATCATCGCACACGTTAAGGAAATCAACTTCCGCAACTTCATGCTCGCCATCAATGACGAGGTTTCCCCGCGCATGGATCTGAACGCAGATCCCAATGCTATCGCAGATCTGATGTTCTCCAACGGCCATGTCGAGGCTTTCGACGATGCACAGCCCGATGTTCTCATGCCCATGGAAGAGAATCCGCGCGTTCAGGCAATTGCCAAGAAGGAACGTTTCGGCTTCGATGCCAATGGCAAGCCGGTTTCCAAGAACAAGGTTTACCAGCTGCGTGACGGTCTGTTTGAGGCCATTATCGATCGTTTCTACAAGGATCCCACTCTCGTAGCCTACGGCGAAGAGAACCGTGACTGGGGCGGCGCTTTCGCAGTATACCGCGGCCTCACCGAAGCGATCCCGTATCATCGTCTGTTCAACTCCCCGATCAGCGAATCTGCTATCGTCGGCAGCGCCGTAGGTTATGCTATGGCCGGCGGCCGCGCTCTGGTAGAGCTGATGTACTGCGACTTCCTCGGCTGCGCCGGTGACGAAGTATTCAACCAGATGGCTAAGTGGCAGGCTATGTCTGCTGACATCCTCAAGATGCCCATCGTTCTGCGCGTTTCCGTTGGCTCCAAGTACGGCGCACAGCACTCTCAGGACTGGTCTGCTCTCGTAGCACACATCCCGGGCCTGAAGGCTGCTTTCCCGGTAACTCCCTACGATGCAAAGGGTATGCTGGCCACCGCTCTGGCAGGCACTGACCCGGTAGTATTCTTCGAGAGCCAGCGCATCTACGACGTGGGCGAGCAGTTCCACGAGGGCGGCGTTCCGGCCGAGTACTACGAGATCCCGTTCGGCAAGGCTGACATCAAGCGTGCCGGTAAGGATGTTACCATCCTGACCTTCGGTGCAGTTATGTACCGCGCTCTGAAGGCTGCCGATATGCTGAAGGATAAGTTCGGCCTCGAGGCAGAAATCATCGACGCACGTTCCATGGTTCCGTTCGACTATCAGACCGTTCTGGATTCCGTCAAGAAGACCGGTCGTCTGGTCGTTGTTACCGATGCATGCGAACGCGGCTCCTTCGCAAGCGAAGTTGCCCGTCAGATCACCGAAATGGCATTCGACGAGCTCGATGCACCGCCGGTAGTAGTTGCTTCCCGCAACTGGATCACTCCCGCTCACGAGCTGGAAGAGTCCTTCTTCCCGCAGCCGGAGTGGATCCTCGACGCTATCGATGCTAAGATCCTGCCGCTTAAGGGCTGGGAGCGCAAGACCAACCAGACCCTCCTGCACAAGATCGACTGCGAATCCAAGGGCGTGTAATTCCATAATTAAAAGGACGGCGAAAGCCGTCCTTTGATTGTCAAAAAACGCGAATATCGTTTAGCTGGAAAAGAAAAATTTAATCCGCAGCGGCGGCATGTACGGCGCGAGGAGCGAATTTTTCGAAGGAGAGCCAGCGAACCGAAGAAAAAATCGCTACATTGCAGATTTCACGCCCGAAATCTTTATGATTTCAGTGAAATCTGGTGAGGGTGGCAGTGGCGGGGGAGCTTGCTTCCCCGTCCACAAGTCTGGCAAAAATACTTTTTGACAGACTGAGGACGGCGAAAGCCGTCCTTTTTGCATACGATAAGAACTATTTATACAGCTGCAAATATGCCTGCGTGGTATAGCCTGTGATCTTTTTGAATATCTGGATGAAATAGGGGACATTTTGAAAGCCGCTTTCATAGCAGCATTCTGAAACACTCTTTCCGGCAAGCAGGCATTCTACCGCGTGGGAAATGCGAATTTGATTCAGGTACTGGATATATCCGGTACCTGTTTTTTCTTTGAAATAGCGGCAGAAATAGCATCGGCTGAGATGGATATGATTGGCTGCGTCTTCAAGGGTAATGTGCTCGCGGTAATGCTGTTCTGTCCAGAGGAGAAGTTCATGAAGATTGGCGTTCGATGAGTCCAGTGCGCCTGATTTTTTGTCCTCTGACGGGATGCCCTGTTCAAACAGATCAAATAATCTTAGCACCTGACAGTTTCGTTCGTACAGAAGGTCGTCTACGTCTATAAGGCGTTCCAGCGCTTCGAGTACCCGTGGATAATCAGGCTTGCTGAAGGCAAGGTCATGCAGCGTGTGTCCGTTTATGTTCAGCAATTTTTCAACATTGATAACGGGGTTCAGCTGCTCCATGGAGAATTTCAGGTTGTAGACGAAAGCGTTGTCCGGCACGGAAAATCTGCCGCCGTGAATAACATGCGGAAGAATAAAAATAATTCCGTCTTTTGCAAGGGGAACACTCTGATTTCCGAGAGAAATCATTCCTTCCGCGCCGTATGAGATCATGATTTCAAGAGTGTCGGCAAAATGCAGAGGAATAAGCATGGGATTTTGTTGTTTGACTATACTGTATGGAATATCCTGTGAATAAACAATGCGTTCGTTGGCGGAATGCGGGCGATAGGAGTTCATGCTGTCGCCTATTAAATCCACACGCTGTTTACGAATGGCAATATAATCCATGGGATTCTCACCTCCTGAACAATGTAGCACATATTGGCTGCTGTGTCAATTGTGAAGGTAAATATCGCAACATAATTCCGCAATATTAAGAATTGTTATGTGCCGGTAGTGCGGATATAATGTAAAGTAAAGAATTGTCGATATGTGTAAAGTGATAACTGTTTGATTTATACGCAAGAAGGAGGAATGACACATGTTTAGAGTTGCTTTGCTGGGCAGGTGGCATGTTCACGCTATGAAACCGGACGAACGGTATTTGAGGGAGTTTTTGCAGATACCGGACTGCGCTGTAACCTGCGTTTGGGATAAGAATCCTGAGGTTGCGGAAAAATGGGGCGCAGAGCACGGATACCCGGTTGAATATGATCTTGAAACGCTCCTTTCGCGCGAGGATGTTGATGGTGTAATTGTTACCGCGGAGCCCAAAGCACATCGTGAAATCCTTGTCGCGGCGGCAAATCACAAAAAGCATATTTTTACGGAAAAAGTCCTTGCGCTCACGCTGGAAGATGCCTATGCAATCAAGGATGCTGTGGAAAAAAATGGGGTAAAATTTGGCATCTCGTTCTATAGGATGGCAGAAAAGCCGATGGCATATGCGAAAAAACTGATAGAGGATGGAACGATAGGCAAGCCTTCCATGTTCCGCTGCATGTGCAACGTGCCTGTTGGGCTGGTTCCGGGAGCTGTGCCGGATTACTGGTTTGAGCCGGAAATCTGCGGCGGCGGTTCTATGCTGGATTTGGGATTCAATTCCGTATACATTGCGAGATACATTCTGGGTGAGGCAGAGTCTGTCGTATCGGCATTCAGCAATTCCATTCTTCAGGGAAAGGCAGAAGACTGCGGCACCAGCGTTATCAAATTCAAAAGCGGTGTGATCGGCGTAATTGATACCGCGTATACGGCGGCGCCGATAAGCACGTTTGAGCTTACTCTTTATGGTACAGAAGGAACGTACAATGTGCGCTTTGGCGGCAATGATATTATAGAATTGCAGCATTTCGGCGGAGCGAAAGAAATCCTGAATGCGGCTGATCTTCCGGAAGCAGATGTTGCTCACGTCATGCAGGCTTGGGTAGATGCCTGCACAAAGGGAACTTCCGACAAGGATTATGGAATTGATGCGGCTGTCGATATGGTAAAAATTATGGTCGCCGCCTATGAATCGGATAAGGATGGAAAACGCGTATACATTTAATTGCGCAGGAATGGATCAACGGAAGGAGCAGATAAAAATGAAAGTTGGAATCATTGGATGCGGATGTGTTTCGGGCAAACATCTGCCGGAACTTGCAAAAATTCCGGAAGCGCAGGTTGTGGCGTTTTGCGATCTTGATATTGCGAAGGCTGAAGCGGCTGCAAAACAGTATGGAACGCCGGATGCAAAGTGCTATACGGATTATCATGAATTGCTTGCCGATCCGGAGATTGATAATGTGCGCGTTCTGACCTGGAATCCGACGCACTGCGAGATCACTGTTGCTGCTTTGCGTGCCGGAAAGCATGTTCTGTGCGAAAAGCCGATGGCTTTGACAGAAGCAGAGGCGCAGATGATGATCGATGCCGCAAAAGAAGCGGGAAAGGTACTTACGATCGGCTATCAGCACCGGTATGACCCGGATGTACAGTATTCGAAGAGCGTTGTGGATGCCGGAGAACTGGGCGATATATATTTTGCCAAGGCACGCGTGCTCTGGCAGAGGAAAATGCCGGTTTGGCGCAATCTGTGCATGGCGGAACATGGCGGCGGTTCGTTTATTGATATCGGTACACATGCTTTGGATACGGTGCTGTGGCTGATGGATAACTATAAGCCGAAGTACGTGAGCGCAACGATGTATCATGCATTTGGCAACAGGCCGGATTGCGGAAATGTATTCGGCAAATGGGAGAAAGGCAGCATTGACGTTGAGGACAGCGGCTTTGCGTTCCTTGTAATGGAAAACGGTGCTACGATTCTGTTTGAAACGGCATATACGCTGAATACTTCGGAGGAAACCAATTCGATCCAGTACATGCTTTGCGGCACGCGTGCAGGTATTGACAACTTTGGCGAAGTTCTGAAGATGACGGGCGACGATCACGATATGCTCTATGTGAAAACACCCAAGCTTGCACAGGGCGGCGTTTCTTACGTCAGCGCAGGCGGCGGTACTACGGCAGGATGCGAGGAACACAATTTCCTGGCTGCTACGCAGGGGAAAGCAGAACTTACCGTCAAGCCGGAGCAGGCGGCAGTCGTCGTAAAGATTCTGGAAGGAATCTATGCATCGGCAAAAAGCGGCAAACCGTACTATTTTGAATGATGCACGCGGAGGAAGCGGAAATGGAAAAGTTGAAAGTGGGAATTATCGGCTGCGGCGGTGTTGCAAACGGAAAGCATCTGCCGGCGCTGAAACACATTCCCGAGGTAGAGATAACGGCTTTTTGTGACATAATTCCTGAAAAGGCAGAAAGGGCAGCAAAGCAGTTCGGTACGCCGGATGCAAAGGTATATACGGATTACAGGGAACTTCTGAAGGACGAAAGCATCAATAATGTTCGTATCACTACGCCCAATCGCTGTCATGCGCCCATAGCAATCGATGCCATGCGTGCCGGAAAACATGTTCTGTGCGAAAAGCCTATGGCTATGAACTATGCGGAAGCGAAACAGATGGTGGAAGTTCAGAAGGAAACAGGATGCCTTCTGACAATCGGCTATCAGCACAAATTCGATGCGGATGTCATTTATGCCAAAAAAGAAGCCGAAAGCGGAGTCTTTGGCGAAATGTATTTTGCAAAGGCGAATGTCATGCGCAGACGCGGTGTTCCGACATGGGGTGTATTTACGGAAAAGAGCGAGCAGGGCGGAGGAAGCCTTATTGATATTGGAACCCATGCACTGGATACCGTTCTGTATATTCTGGGCAACTATAAGCCGAAAATGGTAATGGGAACGACCTATGATAAGCTGAAGTACCAGAAAGAACCTGCAAATGCATCGGGACCGTGGAATGTGGACAAGTACGACGTTGAAGACAGCGGATTCGGCTTTATCGTGATGGAAAATGGTGCGACCATTATTCTGGAAACAAGCACGGCGCTGAATACGACTGATGAAGCCGGTGTGCGTTACATGGTCTGCGGAACGGAAGCCGGTGTGGATAATTACGGCGGAAAATTCAAAATCAACGGCGTAAAGCACAATAAGCAGTATATTATCGAACCGGATCTTTCCACCGGCGGCGTTCCGAATTATGGATATGCACATAACAATGCCGTGGAAGAACAGCGCACGTTTATCAATGCCATTCTCGGAAAAGGCGAACTTGTGACAAAACCCGAAGAGGCGGCAGTCGTTGCGCAGATTCTGGATGGAATCTATACTTCGGCAGAAACGGGAAGAGCATATTACTTTAACGAAGAATAGGTCAGCATTGTAAGACGAAGCTCCTTAATTAAAAGGAGCTTCGTTTTGTAATTCTGCAGGAGGGACAAATAGAATTCGTGGAATAGCCTCTATGCATTATAGCAAAAAAGTATTTTTACAAGATCATATAAGGGGTGGTTGTTTTTTAGCGGATGAACGAAGCCAATAGAATAAACAAAGGAAACGGTATGCATGGTTGCCTGAGGATTCCATAACTTTGGGGATGCTATGTCGGCATATTCGCATTGTTCGGAATTGGCTATGTATTTCAGGTGTTTGTTCAGTTCTTCTATGAGAGGATCACCATTGTAATTTTTTAAGGACACAATGCAGATACGGCATTTTTTATTTTGAGACTTGATAGAAGAGATAAACTGTCGATAGTTGTTGTCAAATTCGGAAGCGGTTTCCTCAAAAACATTCAAATCGGCTTCTCCAAGATGCAATAATACTGTTTCGGGAGAAAGGGGGACAACTGTTTCGCTATAGATACTTGTTGCCTCTTTAATGGTAAGATTCTCAAAACTGCGATTATAGATTTTGGATTCGATGGAAAATGCCTGACGAAGTTCGCAGGTGGGAATGCCTTTATCCTCTTTGCAACCGAAAATTACGATTCCACCCTGATCGGCAAATTCGTTGAGTTTTACATAATTCTGGATTTCTGACAGGAGCATGGATTATACCTCCGAGTTTTGTAAACGCTTTTTATCCAAAGAAACATTGCGGAAATAAATGATTACATTCAAAGACACGATTGCAAGATTCAGTACATAGGCAATCAAAACGTAGTTGATTTGACCTGAAATAAGTTTCGACGAGATTCCGGCGATATAGCCCGAGATGATAAGAAGAATAAACGGCAAACTGGTTCCTTTTGCTGTTTTTGCTCTGTATGCCTTAAGAACATTCAGTGGCCAGGAAACGCCGAAGCACATGAGCATAATTGTTTCAAGAATAGATCCCATAACATGTCTCCTTTGCAGTGTTTTTTAGCTGTAGACAGGATAACATGAAGGAGCCTGAATGACAATTTTTCGAAAAATAGAAATGCGAAAATAGGAATCTGCTTACTTTTTTTACTTTCAAAAGGATTTTTGAAAGGTGAAAAACTGAAATTTTTATCTGTGTATGATAAAATGTCAAAATGACAAGGAGGAGAAAATGATATGAGCGCAGATGAAAAGAAGCTTGCTGCAAAGAAAATATCATTAAAGAGGATTCAACAATTGTTTTTTCGGATGCAGTTTATACTAATTGTTTCGTTGGCTCTTATTTTGTGTGTTGCAGGAATTGCTATTAATATTCAGTTTGAAACGGAAAAGAGAGATCAAAATCTTCAGAATGTGGCAGAGACAATTGCGTATTCACCGATGCTGACCGGTAAAGGTACAGTGCATGCTGAAGATCAAGAGGTATTCTCGGAGTATCTCGATGCCTTGAAAGATACTCTTGATGATATTGATGTTATTTCGGTAGTGAATAAAGATGGTATTCGTATGTACCATTCCAATCATGATTTGATTGGGACAAAATATGATGGTAATATGCCCGATTTTGCAGCAAATACGAGGGGATACTATGCGGTGGACGAAAACGGACCTTCGGGAAGTCAACGCAGAGCCTATGCTGCTATCTATAATGCAAACGGAGAATGCATTGGTGTGGTTATGGCAATTATGCTGATGAAGAATATTAACGATGAAACAGCGCAGATGTTGTTTATTTTTCTTATAATTACCGTTGTTGCTGTATTGATTGAAATGATTGTTGCGGATGAACTTTCGGGGCGGGTAAAAAAAAGCCTTATGGGATATGAGCCTGATGCATTTGCGGCAATGTACAAAATCCGTGATAATATTCTGGAAACGCTGGCAGAAGGAATTCTTGCAATTGATTCCGAAGGAACTATACAATTTGCAAATGAATCTGCTGTACGCATGCTCTGTAACAATTCGTGGAACGGGCTGGTTGGGCAAAATGTAGATGTGATAGGTGATGAAATACTCTCTCGCATGGTTAGAAAGGGTAGTAAGGAACTGAACATCAATCTCGCAAAAGCAGATATTATTCTGGATTGCGTACCTATCAGGGAAGAGGGACAAACGATTGGGGGAGTTGCTATTCTTCATAACCGTGCCGAATATGCGAAGTTGATGGAGGAACTTTCGGGAACGCGCTATCTTATCGATTCCATGAGAGCAAACAACCATGACTTTACCAATAAGCTGCATGTAATTTTGGGCCTTATACAAATGGAGATGTATGAGGAAGCGATTTCGTACATTCAAAATATAACGATGGTGCAGCGGGAAAACATAAGTAAGATTATGAATGCCGTCAGTGAACCTGCGGTTGCGGCACTTTTGATTGGTAAGATTGCGCGGGCGGCAGAGCTCAATATAGATTTCGTTCTGCACGAAGGGTGTTACTATTCGCAGACTGATTTGAAGTTGCCTTCGGAGATGCTTATAACAGTTATAGGC
Source organism: Clostridiales bacterium (assembly GCA_015056055.1). Lineage (GTDB taxonomy): Bacteria > Bacillota > Clostridia > Christensenellales > Aristaeellaceae > Alectryocaccomicrobium. The sequence continues at coordinate 9,838 of SVHC01000028.1, forward strand.
AATTTACTCGACAATGCTTTTGATGCTATGAATGAAAATAACGATTACGAAACCAAAAAAGAGCTGATGCTTGGGATTTATTCTAAGCCTGATGCAGTGTTGATTACTGTTGACGATACGGGAACGGGTATCAAAGAGGCATGCCTGGATTATATTTTTGAAAAAGGATATTCCACGAAAGGGGAAGGGCGAGGAACAGGGCTGTATCAGGTGAAAACGATGGTCGAAAATTTTGGCGGTAAAATTACTGTGGAATCGCAACTGGGTATAGGCACCTCTTTCGCGGTGAGCTTTACGAAAGGGAAAATGAATGTATAAGGTTTTGATTATAGAAGATGATCCTATGGTTGCAATGATAAATGAGCAATTTATAAAGAAAAACAAGAACTTTGAGATTGTTGGGAAGTTTGGCAACGGTGGGAGTGCGCTGGATTTTCTGGAAAATAATGCTGTAGATCTTGTGATTCTGGATGTATATATGCCTAAAATGGATGGCTTTGAAATGCTCAGAAGAATTCGCAATAAGCAAATTGCGGTGGATGCCATTATGGTTACTGCGGCAAATGATAGGGAAGCGTTGGAAGAAGCGCTGCATCTTGGTGTTGTAGATTATCTTGTAAAACCGTTTACGTTTGATCGTTTTCAGATGGCACTTGAAAAATATATGGCTCAAAATAATGCGCTCAAAGATGTTGATACACTGAGCCAAAGGAGTATTGATCGCATTATTGATAATTTTCGGAAGAAGAGCGAGGAACTATTTCCGAAGGGGATTCAGGAACGTACTCTGATGTTGATTATGGAACATTTGAAAAGTAGCAGTGGTGTATGGCTTACGGGCGATGAAATTGCCGAAAAAACAGGTCTTACCGGTGTGACGATAAGGCGGTATATGAATTACCTTGCTGAAACGGGTAAGGTGACTGGTGAAATGAATTATGAAACCGGCGGCAGACCGTGTATGCGGTATAAGATAGAATGAATGCAAGATGCAGTTGTCAAGAACTTTACTTGACAAGTCTCTTGCTTGCGTGTATACTATGTCAAGTGGAAAAGCTTTGCAGGGGGCGAGTGTGTGGAGGAGATCATTGAGCTTGGCTGGCTCCTGGATTTTTACGGTCCGCTGCTCACTGAAAAGCGCCGCCAGATCGTCGACATGCGTGTGAATGAGGATATGACGCTTGCCGAGATCGCCGAAACCTGCCAGATGACGCGTCAGGGTGCATACGATGCATTTGCACAGGCGCGCAAGCAACTGAAAGAATATGAGAATGCGCTCGGTCTTCTGGAGCGCTACCGCAAAATTCATGCGGAATTGGATAAATGCCTGGAAGCGCTGGAAGGCGTGAAGGCAACCCCGGAAACGCAAACGGCTCTGGATGAAGCCAGACGCGCTCTCGGGCAGATTGAGAGGATAGAGAGGTGACCGCCCGTGGCATTTGAAGGATTAAGTGAAAAATTGCAAAATGCTTTTAAAAAGCTGGGCAGCAAGGGTCGGCTTACCGAGCAGGATGTCAAAACGGCAATGCGCGAAGTGCGCATGGCTCTTCTCGAAGCTGACGTTAACTATAAAGTAGTAAAAGACTTTGTCGCCACGGTTACGGAGCGCGCGGTAGGCGAGGATATCATAAAGAGCCTCACTCCCGGTCAGCAGGTCATCAAGATCGTAAACGAAGAGCTGACCAAGCTCATGGGCGGTTCCAGCGCAAGGCTGACCTACTCTCCGCAGAATCCCACCATCTACATGCTGTGCGGTCTGCAGGGTGCAGGTAAAACGACGATGGCCGGTAAGCTCGGCTACATGTTCAAGAAGCAGGGCAAAAAGCCGCTTCTGGTAGCGTGTGACGTTTACCGTCCGGCTGCTATCAAGCAGCTGCAGGTCGTTGGCGAAACCGCAGGCGTTGAGGTTTTCGAACGCGGACAGGGCAATCCGGTTGAGATTGCAAAGCAGGCAATCGAGTATGCACGCTATTATGGCCGCGACCTTGTGATCATCGATACCGCCGGTCGTCTGCATATCGACGAAAACCTGATGCAGGAACTGCGCGATGTGCGCGATACCGTAAAGCCGCAGGAAATCCTCCTGGTTGTCGACGCGATGACCGGTCAGGATGCGGTAAACGTTTCGGATACATTCAATAAGGAACTCGGCGTTGACGGCGTTATCCTTACCAAGCTCGACGGTGATACCCGCGGCGGTGCTGCGATTTCCGTCAAGGCTGTTACCGGAAAGCCCATCAAGCTCATCGGTACCGGTGAAAAGGTTACCGAGCCCGAGGTTTTCCACCCCGACCGTATGGCTTCCCGAATCCTCGGCATGGGCGACGTGCTCTCCCTGATCGAGAAGGCGGAAAATACGATCGATGAAACTTCCGCAAAGGATCTCGAGCGCAAGATGCGCACGCAGTCCTTTACGCTGGAAGATTATCTGGAGCAGATGGGACAGCTTTCCAAGATGGGAAGCCTTACCGACGTTCTGAAAATGATCCCCGGTCTTGGTACCAAAATCAAGGACATTGACATCGACGAGGATAAGCTCGTCAAGGCGCAGAAGAAGAATGAAGCAATCATTCTTTCCATGACCCGCATGGAGCGTCGCAATCCCGATATCCTGAACGCCAGCAGAAAGCGCCGCATTGCAGCAGGCAGCGGCACTACTGTGCAGGAAGTAAACCTTCTTCTCAAGCAGTTTGAGCAGGCTCGCAGCATGATGAAGCAGTTTATGGGCGGTATGCGCGGCAAGAAGCGCATGAAGATGCCGTTTGGCATGAAGTGATCCATAGGAGTCTAATTGATTCTTTAGGATATATACAACTCAACAACACATTTGGGAGGAAACAACAATGGTCAAGATTCGCCTCAAGCGTATGGGCATGAAGAAAAAGCCCTTCTACCGCATCGTTATCACCGACAGCCGTTCCCCGCGCGATGGCGCTTTCATCGAGGAGATCGGTTACTACAATCCGCTGGTAAACCCGGCTGAAATCAAGGTTGACGGCGAGCGCGCCAAGTACTGGCTCGGCGTTGGCGCACAGCCCAGCGACACCGTTCGCGCTCTGCTCAAGAAGGGCGGCGCTCTGTAAGCGTCTGCGACTGGAGGCAGCGCCATGCAGGAGTTGGTCAAGTACATTGCCCAGGCCATGGTAGAAAAGCCTGAAGCAGTCGAAGTTACGCTGACCGAGAAGGACAACGAATTCGTCGTGCATCTGCAGGTGGATCCCGATGATATGGGCAAGGTTATCGGCAAGCAGGGCCGCATCGCAAAAGCGATCCGTACTGTCGTAAAGGCAGCATCGCCCAAGAACGAAAAGCCTTATTTCGTCGAAATTCAGTAAGGTACGGGCGGCTGGGGAACCGGCTGTCCGCCCGCCGCAAAGGCGGAATTTATGAAGCTTTCCTGCATGTCGGGAAGGCTCATTCTTCATTCGAGAAGTCTTATGACTGCATTCGATTCGCATGCGTGAGGAAATGCGGCAGCGCCGCCCTTACGCACGCAGGATCGTTTTTGCCATTTTGGGGGAGGAGCGCAACATGCTCGACGCGTATCTTGTGATTGGCGAGGTATTGAAACCGCAGGGCGTACGCGGTGAGATTAAAGTACGGCCGCTGACCTCGGACCCGGAGCGTTTTTACGACCTGGAACAGGTCTTTTTCAAAAAGGGACAGGATTATAATGCCTGTGAAGTGGAAGCCTGCCGCGTAAGCGACGAGGCGGTATTTTTGAAGCTGGACGGCGTGAATGATCGCGATGCAGCGGAAATGCTGCGCGGTCAGATGCTCTATGTAGACAGGGAAAATGCCGTGGAGCTGTCTGAAGATGAGAACTTCATCGTTGATTTGATCGGATGCATCGGTACGGATACCAATGGCCGCGAAATCGGAAAACTGGTGGACGTTATGCAGCCGGGCGGAAACGATGTGTATATATTTAAAGGTGCGCTGGGCGAGGTTCTTGTGCCTGCGCTGCGCAGTGTTGTATTAAAGGTGGATGTTCACAGCAAGACCATGCTGCTGGATGCAAAGCGCCTTGGCGAGGTGGCTGTTTTCGATGAAAATTAAGGTGCTCACTACGTTCCCGGAAATGATTCGACCGGTGGTATCGCAAAGCATACTGGGACGAGCTATGGAAAACGGCCTTATTTCCATCGAAGCGATTGATATTCGCCCCTATGCGGAAAATAAGCATCACAATACGGATGATTATCCCTTCGGCGGCGGCGCAGGAATGGTAATGATGGCTCAGCCGATTGTGTCTGCTTTCCGCGAAGCACAGGGCGAGGATTTTAAGGGCAAGCGCATCTATATGTCGCCCAAGGGGCAGACGCTTACGCAGAAAAAGGCGGAGGAGCTTGCAAAAGAGCCGGAGCTGATTTTTCTGTGCGGTCATTATGAGGGCGTTGACCAAAGGGCAATTGACCTTTGCATTGATGAGGAACTTTCCATCGGCGATTATGTGCTTACGGGCGGCGAAATGGCGGCTCTCGTGGTCATTGATGCCGTGGCCCGCCTGATTCCGGGTGTTCTGGGCAGCGAGGAATCTCCGGTGGATGAGAGCTTTTCTTCGGGTCTTTTGGAATATCCGCAGTATACCAGACCGCGCTCTTTTGAAGGTATGGAAGTGCCGGAAGTGCTTCTGAGCGGAAACCATGCGCTGATTAACAAATGGCGCCGCGAGGAATCCATCCGCATTACTTACGAAAGAAGACCGGAGATGCTTTCCGGTATTGAGCTGAATAAAAAGGAACGCGCATTTCTGGATGCGCTGATTCGCGAAAAAGAGGAAGGGGACAACAACCATGCAGACGATTGAAAAGAAAAAGACGGTATTTTCGGGCATTCAGCCTACCGGTAATCTGCATCTGGGTAACTATATTGGCGCTCTGCGCAATTTCGGACCGCTGCAGGAGGAATACAATTGCCTGTATTCCATCGTAGACCTTCATGCAATCACTGTCCGCCAGAATCCCACCGAGCTTCGCCAGAACTGCCTGAAACTGATGAGCCTGTATCTGGCATGCGGTCTTGATCCGCAGAAGAGCCTGATCTATTTCCAGTCCCACGTGGCTGCACATTCCGAGCTTGCATGGATTCTGAACTGCTATACCTATATGGGAGAGCTTTCCCGCATGACGCAGTTCAAGGACAAGTCCCAGAAGCATGCTGAAAACATCAACGTCGGTCTGTTTGCATATCCCGATCTGATGGCTGCAGATATCCTTCTGTACCAGACGGATCTGGTTCCGGTCGGAAACGACCAGAAGCAGCATATCGAGCTGACCCGTGACGTTGCCGAGCGCTTCAACTCTGTCTACGGCGATGTATTCACCGTTCCGCAGCCGCTGATTGGTAAGGTTGGCGCACGCGTTATGAGCCTTTCCGATCCGAACCGCAAGATGAGCAAGTCCGATCCCGAGGATACCTTCATTGCAATCCTGGATGATCCGGCTATCATCCGCAAGAAGGTTCGCCGCGCGGTGACCGATTCCGAGGCTCTGGTAAAGTTCGATGTAGAGAACAAGCCCGGCGTATCCAACCTGATGAGCATTTATTCCGCAGTGACCGGAAAGGCTTTTGACGCTATTGAGGCTGAATTTGAGGGTCAGGGCTACGGCACCTTTAAGGATGCAGTTGCCGATGCAGTTATCGCAGAGCTTGAGCCCATCCAGAACCGCTATAAGCAGATCAGTGCCGATAAGGCATACCTCAACGAGGTTATGACCAGCGGTGCCGAGCGCGCAGCCAAGATTGCTGCACGCACGATGAGCAAGGTTCGCCGTAAGGTGGGTCTGGCTCCCACTCAGCTGTAATCCGGTGAAAAGTACATATATGGAAAGCTATACGCTTGAACGCGCCGTGGACTGGATACACGGCGCGCGTTATCAAGGTCAGAAAAACGGACTGGAAAATACACGCGCACTGCTGAAGGAACTTGGCAATCCGCAGGAGAGCCTCAAAATGGTTCATGTTGCGGGTACGAACGGAAAAGGCTCCGTTTGTTCCATGATTGAGCGCGTACTGCGCGAATGCGGATACAAAACGGGTCTGTATACTTCGCCGTATCTGTGCGAATATGCCGAGCGTGTGCGCATTGACGGCGTGCCGATGGAGGATGAAGCGCTTCTTGCGGTGATTCTGCGCGTTAAGGACGCGGCGGAAATGCTGGTAGAGCGCGGAATCTGCCCGACAGCATTTGAACTCGGAACTGCGATTGCATTTCTTGCTTTCAAAGAGGCGGGCGTGGATTATGCTGTGATTGAGGTCGGAATCGGCGGCAGGCTGGATTCTACCAACGTGATTACACCCTGCGCCTGCGCAATTGCTGCTATTGGTATTGACCATACCAAAACACTTGGCAATACTATCGAGGAGATTGCGTCCGAAAAGGCAGGCATCATAAAGCCGGGTATTCCCGTGGCAATCCATCCGGCAAACGGACGGGTGATGCATGTGTTTGAGAATGCAGCTGCGGAGCGCGGCGCTCATCTGGACCGAGTGGAGATGCCGGAGATTCTTTCGGAAAATGCCCGTGGAGCGGCTTTTTGCTTCCGTGGAGAGGAATATTCCATCGGACTTCCGGGAAGATACCAGATTGAAAATGCGGCGCTTGCGATTGCGACGCTGAAGCTTCTGGGCATCACAGATCAGAAGGCATTGCATGCCGGAATTGAAAAGGCAAAATGGCATTGCCGGTTGGAATGGGTGAAGGGTGTTCTGATTGACGGAGCACACAATCCGCAGGGTGCGCAGATGCTGGCAGAATTCCTGGAAAAACATGTTTCTGGAAAACGCACTCTGGTAGTCGGTATGATGCATGATAAGGACATCAGCGAATGCGTGCCGCATTTCAGCCGCGTGGCTGACAGAGTAATTGCAACGCAGATTGATGATCCGCGCGCAGCAAACGCGCAGGAACTGGCAGAGATGTTCGCGAATGCGGAAGCGGTGCCGAATGTGAAAGCGGCAATTGAAACTGCGCTGGCGGATGACAGCACGGTAATCGTGTGCGGCTCTTTGTATCTGGCGGGAGAAGCACGGGCGATTCTTTGCCCGGGCGAACGACTGAGTTTGTAGGAATATATGGAATTTGAACATATCAGCGTTCTTTTGAACGAAACGGTGGATGCCCTTGAGGTAAAAGAGGGCGGCTTGTATCTGGATGGTACGCTGGGCGGCGGCGGGCACTCGCAGGCGATTTTGGAGCGCGGCGGACGCGTGATCGGAATTGATCGTGATCCGAATGCGATTCAGGCAGCGAGTGAGCGTTTGAAGGCGTACGGAGACCGTTTCCGCGCGGTTCGCGGTAATTTTCACGATGTGAAAATGCTGATCGATGAAGAACTTGACGGTGCGGTACTGGATTTGGGCGTTTCGTCGCATCAATTGGATGTGCGCGAGCGTGGCTTTTCATACCACGACAATGCGCCTCTTGACATGCGTATGGATACGGATGCTCCGCTTACGGCGGCAAATATTGTGAACGAATGGTCTGAAAGCGAAATTGCGCGCGTTATACGTGATTTCGGCGAGGAAAACTGGGCCGTTCAGATTGCGCGCGTGATTTGCGACCGCAGAAAGCAGGCGCCTATTGAAACTACGGCGCAGCTGGTTGCAATCATTGATGCGGCAATTCCGAAAAAGTTCCGCGCAAAAGAGGGCGGAGCACATCCTGCCAGACGTACGTTCCAGGCACTCAGAATTGCCGTAAACGATGAACTGGATCCTCTGAAAGACGCGCTTTTTGACATTATGGACATGCTCAAAACCGAAGGCAGGCTGAGTGTAATTGCCTTCCATTCACTGGAAGACAGAATTGTAAAAACGGCATTCCGTACCATGGCGGATCCGTGCACCTGCCCGAAAAACATGCCGATTTGCGTATGCGGAAAGAAGCCTGTTGCCAATATCATCACGCGTAAGCCGATCACCGCATCGGAAGAGGAACTTACTGCAAATCCGCGTGCACGCAGCGCCACTTTGCGCGTTGCCGAAAAGATTTAGGAGGCAAAAATGCCGGTACTTTATGTTGTTGCAACGCCGATCGGAAATCTGCATGATCTTTCCGAACGCGCGCGGGAGATTCTTACAAATGCGGATTTGATCTGCGCTGAGGATACGCGCGTTACCATGAAGCTGACCAATTCGCTTGGTATCAAAAAGCCCATGATTTCCTGCCACAGACACAATGAGGATGTGCGCGTGGAGCCGGTGATTGAGCGAATGATCGCAGAAGATCTCACCGTGGCGCTGGTAAGCGATGCGGGTACGCCGGCAATTTCCGATCCGGGTCAGATTCTGGTGGATGCCGCATGGAAAGCAGGAATTCAGGTGATTCCCGTAAGCGGTCCCTGTGCTGCCGTAACGGCGATTTCCGCCACGGGATTTGATGCGCGTGAATTTGCTTTCGTTGGCTTCCTGCCGCGTGAAAGAAAGCCGCTGCGCGAAAAATTGACGGCACTCAGAAAAACAGGCATTCCTGTGATCGCTGCTTATGAATCGCCGCATCGTGTGCGCGATTTGATCGCCGAGTTTGGCGCGCTGTATCCGGAGTGCCAGGTGATGGCTTCCTGTGATCTTACCAAAAAATTTGAACTGCTTCTGCGCGGAACTCCTGCCGAAATCGTGGCAAAGCTTGATGCGAATCCCAATTCGGAAAAGGGCGAATATACGGTTGTATTCGACTTTTCGTCGCTTCCGAAGGAAGAGGAAGTTGTGCAGAAAAAAAGCGCCGAAGAGTGGATTCTGTCAGCGCTGCTTGAAGGACTTTCCTTTGAAGACGGCGTAAAGCGTGCGCATGAAAACTGCGCCCGGAACGAAGTCTATAAGGCAAAGCTTGCCATGCTGGAGCTCTTTGAAGCGGAAGACGAGGATGAAGAATAAAAAGTGGTCTCCTGTATCGTAGTGATACGGGAGACCATTTGTATACCGGAATGATCAGAGCAGGGAAATCAGCGTTTCCACATCTTCGGGTCTGGTGGACCACGAGGTCACAAAACGCCAGGCGTTCTGATCTTTGCTGCGGGCTTCGCCCAACTGAAAAATTACGTTCTGGGCAATTTTTTCTGCCTGAGCATCGCTCATAATCACAAAGAGCTGATTGGAAACAGGGGGATAGGCAAAGACATAGCCTTTTTCAAGCATAGCAGCTGCAATTTTTTCTGCCATAGCGTTTGCATGGGCTGCGATGGAGAAATATGTACCGTCCTTCAAAAGGGCTTCAAACTGTGCGCCGAGCAGCCAGCCTTTGGCAAGCATACCGCCGTTTTGCTTGATGATATAGCGGAAATCGCGCTGCAGTGCAGGATGGATAAGTACCATAGCTTCGCCGAAAAGAGCGCCGTTCTTGGTGCCGCCGATGGTGAAAGCGTCGCAGCAACGTGCAAGCACATCAAGGGGTGCGCCGCCGGCCTGAATGGCGCTGCCGATGCGTGCGCCGTCCAGATACAGGAAGAGCCCAAGCTTTTTGCAGCATGCGGAAATTGCTTCGATTTCCTGCGCAGTGTATACTGTTCCGACTTCCGTCGTATTGGAAATGTACACCAGTGCGGGTTTGACCATGTGCTCGTCGGGATGGCGTGCAACCATTGCTTCAATCGTTTCAGGGGTGATTTTTCCGTCATTCGTGGGGATTCCCAGCACCTTATGGCCGATTGCTTCGATTGCGCCGGTTTCGTGCACGTTGATGTGGCCGGTTTCGGCGCAGATTACGGCTTCGTGCGGGCGAAGGGCAGCAGCGATAAGCGTAAGATTTGCCTGCGTGCCGCCGACAAGAAAATGAACCTGGGCGTCGGGAGCGTTGCAGAGTGCTTGGATGGTTTTTTCGGCGCGGGCGCAGTCTTCATCCGTGCCATACCCCTTGGTACTGCGCAGATTGATTTTTTCAAGTGCCTCAAGAACAGACGGATGCGCACCGGTAGTATAATCGCTTGCAAAGCTAATCATGGATCAATCCTCCACAAAACGTGCAATATCTTCCATGGCCTTGCGCTTTTTGGCGCGGGGCTCTTTTTGCTCATTCTGGTATCCTACGGCGAGTACCAGACGAATGCGCTTGTCCTTCGGAATATCCAGAAGCTTGCGCAGCTTGTCCTCATCAAACCAACCGAGGATGCAGGTGGAAAGTCCCTGCTCAGCGGCAGAAAGTGCGAGGTGGGAAACAACAATGCCGATATCCATCTGCGCATAGTGCTGGGAATGCAGAGCACCTGCAATACGGGAGGCGAGGGTGGCCTTTTCTTCGTTGATGACGATAAAGGCGGGGCAGTTGTCGGTGAACTTGTTCATGCCCAGATCCTGCAGACATTTTGCGAGCTCAGCGGCCGTTTCCTTTTTAGTAACAACGGTGAAGTTCCAGGGCTGGCTATTGCAGGCAGAGGGGGCAAGACGTGCGCATTCCAGCATATTTTCCAACTTTTCGCGCTCGACGGGAGTGGCGGCATAGTCGCGGCAGCTTTCACGCCTGAGAACGAGATCCTTGAAATTCATATTGAATTCCTCCTGTTTCTAAATAACCTGTAATCGGTAAATGTGTTATTCGATCACCGCATATACGAGAGGCGGAGTTTCGACGGGTTCCTTTGATATCCGGATTGCATTCAAAAGGAGCTTTTTAGCAGATTCCACATCTGACGCAGGATTTGCGTGCAGGAAGGCAACGGGCTCTCCTTTTTCGATGGATTCACCGATGCGGCGCGTCATGATAATACCGACTGCCGGGTCGATTTTGTCGCTTTTTTGAATGCGGCCTGCGCCGAGGGCTATAGATGCGCGTCCGATGTCGCACGCAGTCATGGAGCAAATCCAGCCGCTTTCGGGGGCGGGAACAGGAATGATTTTTTCTGCCTGCGGAAGCAGAGAAATATCTTCGCATACGCGGGGATCGCCGCCGAGCGCTTCAATCATTTCGGCGAGCTTTTTCAGACCGGCGCCGCTCGTAAGCGCTTCTTCGATACGTTCACGCGGACGGTCAAATCCGGCAAGCCGCAGCATATGGGTTCCGATATCGAGGGAAACTTCCTTCAGTGCGCCGCCGGTTTTTCCGGCAAGGATTTCAATGGCCTCGCGTACTTCGAGTGCGTTTCCGATGTTCATACCCAGCGGCTGATTCATATCTGTAACAAGCGCGCAGAAATGACGACCGGTTGCATTGCCGATGTTGACCAGCATGCGGGCGAGTTCTTCGGATTTTTCCAGCGTTTCCATAAGGGCGCCGGAACCGCTCTTTACGTCAAGAACGATATTCTGCGCTCCCGAGGCCAGCTTCTTGGAAAGAATGGAAGAAACGATCAGGGGCAGCGAATCCACCGTTGCCGTTACGTCGCGCAGGGCATAGAGAACCTTATCTGCCGGGGCAAGGTCGCCGGTCTGCGAAATGATGGCACAGCCGATGGTTTCAACCGTGCGGATAAAATCATCAATTTCCATTGCCGGATTTGCACCGGGAATGGATTCGATTTTGTCCAGCGTGCCGCCGGTGAAGCCGAGTCCGCGACCGGACATTTTTGCTACCTTTGCGCCGCATGCCGCTACCAGCGGAACCAGAATCAGTGAAGTGGTATCGCCCACGCCGCCGGTGGAATGCTTATCTACGGTGGGACCGCTCAGCGATGAAAGATCCAGCATATCGCCGGAATGTGCCATTGCCATGGTAAGATCGCGTGTTTCCTCGGCGTTCATGCCATTTATGCAGATTGCCATGAGAAGTGCGGCGGTCTGATAGTCCGCAAAGCTGCCATCCGTACAGCCGCGTACGAACTGTTCAATTTCTTCGCGATTCAGCGCTTTACCCAGACGTTTTTTCTGAATAATATCTACGGGAGTCGGCATGTACATTCCTCCTTGCGATTTTTATGGATCTGCATCATTACGGAATCCAGCGGCTCCAATGAAGAGAAGCCAAATTGTCTCCGTCGCATTTCTGGTAATATACCGTTAAAACAGAACCGTCTGAAAGCTCGACGGAAGCGGGATAACCCAGATCGGCATCCGGTGCATTATCGAAAACAATATATTCCTGTGACCAGGTTACGCCTTCGTCCCGGCTGATAAGGGCTCTTTCTCCAAACGGAGAAACGCGGCGTCCGTATACAAGGATAATAGCGCCGGAAGAATGGCGCATAAGATGCGGCGGAGAGCCATAAACGCCTGTGGGTGTCATTTCTGTCCATGTGCGTCCGCCATCATCTGAGAAGGACTGGTAAATGGTGAAATAAGGCGGTTCAGGAAGGTTTTGTGCGCGGATCATACCCAGAATGCGGCCGTCTTTGAGTTCGATCGCATGAGGTTCATGAAAGTTATCCCAGGTGCTACCTTCCGGCTTGGGAATGTCGCCGATATGCAACCATGTTTTTCCTTCATCGCGGCTTTCATAGGCTGCGATTACGAAGGGCTGATCTTCATCGTGGTTGTACATTTCCTTGCCAAGATACAAAAGAGAGCCATCCTGACGCAGAATGGGGCCGTGCGGCGATGATACGGGTACCTTGATGGTTTCTCCCCAGGTTATACCTCCGTCGTGTGAAATGCGGATGTAGGAACCGCCTGCGCGCCCGGATTCCGGAATGGTGTTATAGCGATTCAATATACTGTCGGAAAGGGGCGGGAGAATATCTTGTTCACGGAAGCGGAAATATACTTCTGTGGGGTGGCAGAACCATGAAACAAGAAGCGTGTTTCCACCAAGACAGATGATGCCTGCGTCGCGATCGTCCAGCCACGTGTCATTGATGACCATGGGCGGAGACCAGGTTTTTCCTTCATCAAGGCTTTTGAAAAGTACGGTTTTTCCGAAAGCGCAGACATGGCTTGCTCGGAAACCGGAACAAACTGCATAAAGAACGCCGCTGTCATCCTTGCACACGGAAGGCCATCCGCAGTATCCGAAAAAGGAATCCGGGTTGCGGTAGATCAGACCGTGTTCTGTGTTTGTGGGAAGATGCATATACAGGCCTCCTTCTAAATGCTATATGCACGAAAATGCGTCCTGCCATGCGGAAAGTTTTTGAGAGTAGGGCATTGTATGCGCAGGACTTGTACTTGGAAGGGAAATACAAAGTTTTTCCTTTTCCAATTCCGGGAAAAAACGATGGAACAGGCGAAATGCTGTCTGACCGTTCAAAAGTATTCGTTCTATGGGAAGAGATTTTATAAAAGAAGGAATATCGTTAGGCGAAATATTTCGCATGGAACTGTCCAGCGAACCTTCGCGCATGCAGCTTTCTGCCACATCCCAAAGAGCAAGTGCATGCGTTTTGATAAGAAGATGTTTATCAGGCACAGTATTGACCGGAGAAGAGAAAATTTCGCCCAGAATCGGCCAGAAGGCGTTGCGCGGATTGGCATAATAAAAAGGATTCTTCAAGGGATTTAACCGAGGGCATGGTGCCCAGAATCAGTATTTTTGCATTTTCTGCAAACAGCGGCGCAAACGAATGAATTTGAAAATCCGGCATACAAATCACCTTCTATATTATATCAAATATTTTACCTGATTGGAACCGGATTTGAACATTTAATGCGGATGTGCATTGGCTTTGAAGCACTATATCCGCATTTCCGAACAGCTTAAATATTGCCAGTTTGAAATCATCTTTCCGGGTTCACAATAGTGCCAGACCGAAACGAGGAGGTGATTTTGCATGAGCACCAAGAACAATCGCGTGAATGTTCCCGAGGCCAAGAACGCGCTGAACAGCATGAAATATGAAGTTGCGCGCGAACTTGGAATCAACCTCAAGGAAGGCTACAACGGCGATCTGAGCGCCCGTGAAAACGGCTATGTCGGCGGCTATATGGTCAAGAAGATGATCGAAGACTATGAGCGCGCAAACAGCAACAAGTAATTGTGCAAAGGAGTGCATGGACATGAACAATAACGGTACCAACAAAAACCAGATCAATGTTCCGGAAGCCCGTCAGAGCATGTATAACATGAAGCACGAAGTTGCCAACGAACTGGGCATCACCCTGAACAATGGCTATAACGGTCAGCTGTCCTCCCGCGATGCAGGCAGCATCGGTGGTCAGATGGTCAAGAAGATGATCGAGGCACAGGAACGTGCCATGGCTCAGAATCAGCGCTAAAACAATTTTGCTGTACTGAGCACTGTATAAAAATATCCGGGTCTCCCTATCGGAGATCCGGATATTTTGTGCCGTGCAAACGCGTTATGCAAAAACTGCAGTGATGCGTCCGTTTTCGGAAAGAATAGCAGTGGCGCTTTCGAAGCGTCCGCTTTCCAATTGGACGGAATATTTGGTTCCATTATAGGAAAGATCCAGACGAGAATCGCTTTGGGCGAGAATGGAAGGGGTGTGCACTACGCCGGAAACAATGCGGTTTTCGAGAATGAAGTCCTCGGCTGCGGTGATTTCCATGCGATCCTCAGACAGGAGAATGGATACTGTGCCGAAATCGACTTTAGCCTGTCCGTTTTCCAGATCGGTAAATTTCATATCGCTGCAGGGAAGCGTACTTCCGTCGGGACGCCGGAAATGCAGTCCGCCGGGGATGCCGTTCGCGGTATGAAGATGGCCGTCGGCGAGAGGCAGCGTGTCATAGCAGGCCTCGTTTGCGGTGCATACGATATCTTCGAAAGGATCGGGATATTGTTCATCAAACAGATGCAGGTCGCGGATTCGCATAGTGTCGTTGTCTGCATACAGGTTGGTGCGGTAGAAACGGCTGCAATACCATACGCTGCGTTTTTCGGGATCATCCCATGCGCTGTGAGCGGTGATGGCAGAGGCGGGAGTCTGTTTGTATTCTGATTTGAACCAGCGCCCTGTTTCACCGAGGGGTTCTACGGTGATGCGGCCTTCTTTTTGCAAACGCTCAAATTCGGCGAACTGGTAGATAAGGCCGTCTTTCATGCTTTCCCAGCCAAAGCTGTTTTCCTGTCCGGCTTGTGCATAACCGAAGGAAAGACATTCGCCGTTATAGTTTTCTTTCAGATACCAGTCTATCCATTCGGGTACGCCGCCGCCTGCTTCGTGATAAACCGGCTCCAGAGTGATAACAGCCTGATGCCCGGCGGCATTTTCGATATCGCCGAAATCATACTGATACACAGGATCACTGCCAAGCATGCGAAATACAGGAACGGGAAGCTGCTCTTTTTCTGTTTGTGCGGGCATGAAAATGTTCGTACGGCTGGGATAATATCCCTGACCATAGTAACCACCCCAGAGGGTGTAACCATCCGTGCCGTACTGTTCCTTACAGTTGCAGAAGGCATCGGCACCGTATGTATCGGAAATATAGCGGGCAGTATGGGAATCAAAGATCCACGAGCCGAATACGCGGGGATAATAACCGAATACGCTGCGGAATTCTTCGTACAGGATATGAATCAGCGCTTCGCGTTGAGATTTGGTATAGCCCTGCGCAAAACCGCAGTGCACGTGCCAGTCCCAGGGGAAACGTCCTGTCCAGGGGATTTTTGCCTTATTGACAAGGGGCTCCACAATTTCAAACCATACGCCGATTTCAAACTGCTCGGGATCGAGTGTTTTGAGAAGATCGGTATATTCCGGCCGAATCAATGCGTCATATTGCAGAAGAAACGTGCCTCGAAGATTATGCTTTTTCATCAGCTTGATCTGCTCGGCAACGGGTTCCAGAAGATCCATTTCATGACGGGGTTCACAGGCGCGGATGAAATTGATGATATTAACAATTTGCCGTTTATCGTTCATTGCGTGTTTTCTCCTACATAAAATCAAAGATATTCAGCTGCGTTCCCTTGGCAAGTTCCCAGTTGCGGCTGGCAGAAACAAAATCGAATTCATCCAGAGATTTCAGGGCAATTGCTCCGCGGGTCAGGAGACTATTGGTATTGCACTGAGCGTCAGGCGTAAATGCGTAGACCCATTTGCAGCTCTGTGCGCGCAGAGCATCCGCTTCTCCGCGTTTAAGATCGGTATTCATAATGAATACGGCGTCCGCCAGCGAAAAGAGGAAGCGCATGCGCGCTGCCGCGTGGCTGATGGTGAAGAGAGATTCGGGATGGGCAAGCGACAAACAAAGCGCGTCACCGCAGGCGATACGCTCGGCAAATCCGTCGCTGTAAGCTTTTTTGATCATATCTCCGGCCACAGCGCATATGATCTTGCCGCCGCATTCGGCTGCAGCTTTTTCGGCTTCGTGCATTACGCCGAGTTCGCCGCCGGTGATAATGGCATAGCCGTTTTCGACGGCTGTACAAACCAGATTGCGTATGGATTCACGCAGCGACTGCGAAAGCTTGATGCCGCTGACGCCGATAATGGCGATGGCACGCTGCTTGAGCAGGGCAAGGTTTCCGCAGGAATAGATTACCGGCGGTGCGGAATCGGGAAGCGCGCGTTTTACATGATCGGGATACTGCGGATCGTAGTATGCGATCATCTGCACGCTTTTTTCCGTCAATCCTTCCATCATATAGGAAAGCGGCAGGATGCGTCCCAGAAGAATGCACAACCGGTATGCGGTCATCTCATCCACTTCGGTTTGATTCGTGATGCCGCTCATATCCATTCCGATCAGATGCCCGAGGGATATAGTGTTGCTGCGCGAAACGATCTGACGCAGTTGGTGAAATTCCAATGCGGAAAGCGGGTGCACAAGCTCCTCTCTGTCGGGCGAGAGCGCGCAGGTGAGCAGCATAGTGGCGAAAGAATCATCGCGGTGATTGATGGACATTTGTGCACTTCCTTACTTGCGTTTGTTTTTCATCAGGATTTCCTGCGCGCAAACGGGATCTTCTCCCTCGGCAGGCATCAGGTGTTCGTATTTTCCGCTGGCGGTGAGTTCACAGGCTTTGCGGTTGTCTTTCCATTGAAGTTCCATAAGGTCATACAGGCGATCACGAAGCATCGGCTTTTCGATAGGGAACATCAGCTCAACACGGCGGTCCAGATTGCGAGGCATCCAGTCAGCACTGGAAAGATAGACTTCGCGGCGACCGTCGGCATGGAAGCAGAAAATGCGGCTGTGTTCCAGATAACGTCCCACAATGGAACGCACGCGGATATTATCGCTGATCCCCGGAATTCCGGGACGCAGGCAGCAAATTCCGCGCACAATCAGGCGGATTTTTACGCCGGCAGAGGAAGCGTCGTAGAGATGACGGATAACCTCTTCATCCACAAGAGAGTTCATCTTTGCAAAAATTTCGCCTTTGCGCCCTGCACGGGCGTTTTCGGCTTCATGGTCTATGCGCATGAGCAACTCTTCCCGCAGACGATTGGGGGCAAAAATGAGCTTTTTGAGCGTTGGCGGCTGCGAAAGACCGGTAAGCATATTGAAAAATGCGGATGCATCGTCGCACAGCACAGGATCGCAGGTGAAAAAACCGTGATCGGTATAAATGCGTGCGGTAACATCGTTATAGTTGCCGGTGCCGAGATGCAGATAGCGGCGGATGCCGTCATCTTCTTTGCGCACAACAAGGGCAATTTTGGAATGCGTTTTCAGTTTGGCAATGCCGTAAATTACATGCGCCCCTGCACGTTCCAGGCGACGTCCCCAGTGAATGTTGTTTTCTTCGTCAAAACGGGCTTTCAGTTCAAGCAGAACTGTGACCTGCTTTCCGGCATCTGCCGCTTCCATAAGTGCCTGCACGATGGGGGAATCACCGCTGACGCGATAAAGGGTCTGCTTGATTGCGAGTACATTTTTGTCCCGCGCGGCAAGGCGGATAAAGTTTACAACGGGATCGAAACTGTCATAGGGGTGGTAAAGCATCACATCCGTGCGGCGGATATGGGAAAAGAGGCTTTCGTCGTCATCAAGCTGAAGTTCGCGCGGTTTATAAGGCGGATACTTGAAAGCCTCAAAACCGGAAAGCGGATAAATCTGCTTCATCAGGAAATCCAGATTGATAGGGCCGTTAATCGGGTATGCGTCACCGGCTTCCAGCTCCAGCGCATCTTCGAGTACGGTAACAAGGCGGGAATCGGCACGCTGATCGATTTCGAGGCGCACGGCGTTTCCCCAGCGCCGCTTTTTAAGCTGCTTTTCAATTTCCTGCAGAAGATCAACTGCATCGTCTTCGTCGATAGAAAGATCTGCATTGCGCGTGATGCGATAGGCGTGACAGCACAATACCTTTTGCCCCACAAAAAGCTTATCGATTTTGAGGGCAATTGCGTCTTCCAGGAGCATAAAGTCCATGC
The DNA here is from genome assembly GCA_015056055.1 of Clostridiales bacterium. Lineage (GTDB taxonomy): Bacteria > Bacillota > Clostridia > Christensenellales > Aristaeellaceae > Alectryocaccomicrobium. Next base: position 27,991 of record SVHC01000028.1, read on the forward strand.
CGGTTTCAGACGGTAAACGAATCAGGCGTTCGAGACCGGAAGGTACCTGCACCGTGGCGAAAATCGGCTCGTCGCCGTTTTCATTTTCCAGCAGAAGTCCAAGATTGAGGGAACGATTGTAAATCAGCGGAAAGGGACGGGCTGCGTCTACTGCCATAGGAGTGAGAACAGGATAGATGCTTGCGTCAAAATAAACGTCCAGAAATGCAGCCTGTTCTGCGGTGAGGTCTTTGGAGTCAACCAGACGAATTCCGTTTTTATACAGTTCGGGCAGGATACAGCTGCGCAGCACATCATACATGGTGCGCATCATGACGCGAACACGTGCTGTTATGGCGGAAATCTGCTCCAGCGGATTAAGTCCGGCAGCATCCAGTCCCATATATCCTGCATCGATCTGGTCCCAGATGGATGCGACACGAATCATAAAAAATTCATCCAGATTGGAGGCTGCGATAGAAAGGAATTTCATTCGTTCAAACACAGGATTGGTATCGGTAACGGCCTCGTCAATAACACGCTGGTTGAATTCCAACCAGCTGAGTTCACGGCCGATAAAGTGCGCCGGAGAATAGTTTTTTTCGTTCATGTGTTGCTCCTGTTTCGGCTGTCTATAAGACAGCACACGGCGTTTCGCGTACGCGAGAAAAGCGCACGGAGAGTTCTTATATATTATACACGAAAAAAGAAGCAAGAACAACCTGAGAAAATGGCTTTTGAAGAATTTCTGCACAAAACTGTGCGATAAAATGACTGAGAGCTTCAAGAAGAAACACGGTAGTATGTGTAAACATCCCAATGAATGGAGCGGGATAGAATATGTTTTGCTGAAAATGACGGCAATTTGCTATTTTCGCTTGACGCGATATGCTGAATTTGGTACAATACTATACAGAGTTAGTGTGATAATAAGGAGGGTCGAAAGGTCCGCGGGCTTGCCGGTTGCAGGTCGCACCGCAATGGAAAACAGGATAATGCGGCAGTATCCGGAAGAAATTTTGCGATATGGAGCCGCAATGGGGGAATGTGGAGGTCATGTGTTGTTTTGCTTTAAAATGACACAATGATGACACAGATTCTTTCATCTTGCTTTATAATTGCTGTGTATAATAAAGGCAAGAGCTCTTTGTAATGAGAGTAGAGGTTCCCGTGATGCAAAGTGATGTCTGTGAGCTGCTATGTATCTGAATGGTTTGATTCGATGGGAGGAAATGTGACATGAGTAAAGCTAAGTTTCAATTCGCTCGTCCCCGTATGCTGGATATGCTGTGCGCAGTTCTGCTGATCGTTATGATCTGCCTGCAGTTTACCCCCTTCTGGTCCTATTATAGCTTCACCGATGATAAGGGCAAGGAAAAGGGTTCTATCGTTGAGTTTGAAGGTTCTGAGCTCATCACCCGCTGCATCAGTGAGTACGTTTGGCTGCCCACTTCCTATGCAGGTCTGAAGAATGCTATCAATGAGAAGCTGACCGAGCAGTTCCCCGAACTGATTCCGGAAGGCAAAGATATGGTTGAAGCAAACATCAACGCACACGTTGGTTATTCCATCGCCATTCTGGCTGCTTCCCTCGTTGGTACCGCTCTCTTCCTCGTTAAGATGAGCAAGTCCAAGGTCAGCCTGCTGGCTATCATCGCTGGTCTTCTGACCGTCGTTGGTTACCTGCATGACTATGTTCTGCGTGTTGGTGAGACCACTGCATGGACCATCAACTTCGTTCTTGGTTTTGTAATCCTTGCTGCAGGCGTTTTCGCTGCTATCAAGTACAAGACTTGGGATCCCCGCACCTGGGAGAAGAAGCAGGGTGGCGGCGGAGTTATGTCCTAAGCTATTGCATGCGGCCAATCATCACAGAAGAATGAATCACGGCGAAGCAAAAATAAACGGAACCTCGGACAAAGCCCATGTGTCAACAGCTCTGATGCAAGGCGGCTTATAAGCCCGAATAAATTACCGGCAGGATCGAAAGATTCTGCCGGTTTTTTGTAATCAGAGTGAAGAATATAGCCGGTGTTTTCTGCGGCGGGTACAGATATGTTATCGCCTGTAAATGATGTGTATGGCATGAAACCATTTGGCTAAGATAGCATTTAGGGGCTCATGGCATTCAGGGGGCTCTATGGCATTTAGAGGGCTTATGGCATCTGGGAGGCAGATGGCATTTAGGGGGCTCATGGCATCTGGGAGGCCGATGGCATTCAAGAGGTCAGCGGTTCGATCCCGCTTATCTCCACCAAAAAGACCTGAAATCGTAAGATTTCAGGTCTTTTTTTCGTCTGAAATCTGCCATTTTTGTCCATTCTGTGTGATTTTTTCCAAGAGCCGCGGAACACTTGCACTCCGCGGAACTTTTAGTACCAGAATTAGTACCAGAATGACCCTGTCACATAATGGACGGATTATCATGTTATCCAACGTTCGGGAACTTGATGACCCTGCAGGAAGGTTCATCCGGACCGTCCGGGTCGCTGTGGCCTGTTGGAAAGGCTTTGCTGAACCGGTCAACGGCATCCATCCGAATACTTTCCTGAACGTGTAAGTAGTGCTGCGTCATGCTCACATCGGCATGTCCCACGATACTCTGGATGGTAGAGAGGTCTACGCCCAGCGCCTGCATCTGGCTGACATAGGTGTGTCGACAGGAGTGAGGTGTCAGCAGTCTCACCTCAGGTATGGCTTCCAGTGCTTTGCGGAACTGATCCCGGAAGTAGGTGGGGTTGCAGGGCTGATCTACCTTGCGGGCTTCCCAGATGTACTTCCTGTCCGTCTCCCGTAATGCCACCGCGCAGTACCGCAGACTTTTGGGAACCGGGATATTCCGGTAACTGTCGCGGGATTTTGGAACGCCGATGGTGGCAGTCCCTTTCTGCATGTTGATGGCCTGCTCTACATGGATGACCGAGCCATCCGGTTCGATGTGGCGAGGCTCCAATGCAAGCAGCTCCTGAGATCGCATAGGTCATAGTTTCGGTCATATAGGAACTCCTTTCATGGGTAAAAATGTAGACAGATTAAAACGGATTTTGTAGGTGTCATGGGAAAACATTCAACCACCTTTGATGTGGCTTCCGGAAACCCTTGAAATGACTGGCTTTTTGAGGGGTTAATTGTCTACGCTCGACCTCTTTTTTCGGGCGTAGTCGGCCTTTTGTTTGCGGTGTACTTCCGCAGCACAGTCGGGGCAGTATTTGGAATCCCAGAGTTACTGCAACATTGGACAAGGTCTCTGATGAGATCGTTGATTTGCTTGGCGATCCCAAAAGCAAGGAACCCTTCCAGCGCCGTGGTCTGGTTTTGGGTGATGTGCAATCCGGAAAGACCGCCAACTATACTGCAATCAGCAACAAAGCTGCTGATACCGGATATAGGATTATTATCGTTCTGGCTGGCATGATGGAAAATCTGCGTCAGCAGACCCAGTCTCGTTTGGATGCCGAGTTCTCTGGTCGAAAGAGTGAATATTATCTGGATCCGAAAGCGGAACAGGAAATTAAGAACCTGCCGGTTGGTGTTGGCAGATACGGCGTACAGAAACGCATAGCTGCTTTTACTTCCGTCTCCAAAGATTTTGATATCAATGTTCTGAAGAGTAATGATTTGAACCTTCAGAGTGTGTCTGATCCTGTTGTTCTGGTTGTAAAAAAGAATAAGAGAATCCTGAACAATTTGATTAAATGGCTCTCTAAGAGTCGAGATGATGCCACCGGGAAAATCATGCTGCCGATGCTTCTGATTGACGACGAGGCCGATAACGCATGTTGGTTACAAGGAAATTGACCAAAAGACATTGGTAATCGTATCCGATAAGGAACCAGAATTACTTCCGTCTTCGAAGTCAATTGTTGTGACTAAAGGCCGCCGCGTGGATGGGCGCTGGGCGCTTTCCTTTGCGCTTATGCGCATTGAACAGGATAGTGTTTTTGCTGTCCCGAAAACTAAATCCAAGCAATCAACTAATAGGTTCCCGAACCAACTTTGGGACTATGCAGAAGCATGATATGGTGGTGGAGTTTAGGAATACGGAATAGAGTGAACATGGTAAGCGAAATCAATGCTAATAGAGGTCAGAACATAGAAAAACTGGCAGTTACCAACCATTAAAAGCTTGGCAACTGCCGGTTTTTATTATGAGGTTAGCGGTTAATTTTGCTTTGTGCGCATATTTATGCAACGAAAAAAACTGGTGTTTTCAATGGTTTGCAGCGTTTTTGTGCGGAACAATGCTTTCACGCGGAACTTTTATACTGGAGTTATACCAGAATAGTACCAGAATTGGAAAAGTTCCGCAGAAACACAAAGGTTCCGCGCTCAGTCCTCAGCTCCTGATTTTTGAAGCCTTCGAAGGATCCGCGCCTGTGCTTCCAGCAGTTTTTCTAGTTCGATCTGAGACTGAAAACGAGCTTGGGCTTCCATGCAGACCTGCATTAGCGGCAGCGGATCCTTTTCCCAGCAACGGATACCGTCCAAATAGGCACTTCGGCGCTTATCATCCAGTATAAAAGGCGTAATCCCGTGGCGCAGACACTCTTTCAGCATCAGTAAACGGCCAATTCTGCCATTCCCATCATCGAAGGGATGAATATTTTCAAACTGTACATGGAGCTCCAGAATATCCTGAAGGGTGACGGTGCGTAATTTCTCGTATTCCTGACACATGGCGGTTAGATTTGTGCTGATTTCTGAAGCAGGAATTTTGGCACCGGTTTTGAAGGGAACGCCTCCTGCGCGGTATACTCCGGCCTTGATTGGTTTGAACTTATGTCCACAGGTATCACTGAAAAGTGTGCTGTGCCATTTGAGGAACATGGCAGGCTTCAACTTCTTCATTGCCTCGGCGAGAACTGCGTCGACGCACAGAAAATGATTGCGCACTTCGATGAAATCATTGAGTTTCATGTTCTCGTTAGTAGATAAAATCTTTCCTTTTTTGAAGAGATATTCTACGTGATTTCGCGTCAAACGGTTGCTGGACATGCGATTTGAGCTGTAAGACATATTAATTTGCAGATAATTGTACAAATCTGCGTAACCGGAGCTGCGTTGCCGATGCAGCCTTCTAAGAAGTGAAGGCATGGCCGCGGGCTCAGATTCCTCGCGCTCCGGGCGAGGGGCATCATCTGGGATAAACCAGATCCCGTCATATATAACGGCCTCCGGAATGCGTTTTTCGCGGCAATAGCGCCGCACCAGCTGAACGGAAATGCCCCATTTCTCTGCGGCTTCCGCAACGGTGATCATACTCATTTTGATTCTTCCTTTCGACTGTTTAGATTTTCTGGCGGTTCGATGGAAACACCGCGAAACTTTTTAAACCGCGGGAAACTTTTCGTACCAGAATTAGTACCAGAATAAAAGCAAAACGTCCTGTACCAGTCGAAACGTAATGGAATTCAAAATAGCCATTCTGTGTCGTTTTGTCCAAGTATTCATATCATATTCACTTGTATGCATAACCTCATGACGATGGCATTCAAGAGGTCAGCGGTTCGATCCTGCTTATCTCCGGCAAGAAAAACCTTGAAACTCTCATTTCTACATAAAAGAGATTGCAGATATGATTGTTGGTGCAACAGATAGCAGTCTTGATAAATGGGATAGTTCTTTCTTACGCGGGATAATAGTTGTGCACATGGATTGCTTACGCTGTTGAACATGGCTTGTGTGCACAGCGTCACGCTCAAAGACGGTTTCCGGTATCTGCGCGGGTGTAACAATGTCATGACTCCGTCCGCGCTGTTATGGATATTAAAAAGTCCCCCGACTACTGTCGGAGGACTTAAAAGGAAGCGGGGGAGGATTACCATTTACCACGGCTGCGCTGCTCCTGACGATAGCGCTCCAATTCACGACGTCTGCGCTCCATAGCGATCTTGCGTCTGCGATTGCGGCGAATGGTGACACGGATACGAAGGATAATGATGAGAACTGCGAGAACGGCAAGAATGATTACCAATGCGCGGAAAATGGGATTGATGGAAAGCTTGTACCAGAAGGACTGGGCTTCAACGCCACGGGAAGCAATCAATACACCGGACATGGTATTGCCATTTTTGTCGCTGTAGGAAATGGTACCCAGCGTCTGACCGTTGATAACGGGGGCTACAACGTTCTGTTCAATATTGATGACGAGGTTCTGCCTGAAAGCAGCCACAGCTGCATCGATTGCGGACTGTTCGCCATACACCATGGTGGAAAGATCTGTTCCGGTAAGCTGAGAGGGCATCAGCGTGAGCTGACCGCCGTAGGGATCATTCTGATGGGCATCGATTACATTGAGATAGAGCGAATTGGCGGTTGCGAGTTCGAACAGTTCTGCGAAGTTGTATTCGTCATACTGGCTGAAGCCGTAGTCCAGAAGGCGGGTTGTGTCAATGAACTTTGTGCGTTTGGCTGCGGCATCGTTGGCGCTGGAACAATTCAGGGCTACAGATATAAGAAGAAGATCATTCTGTTCAGCTGCACCTACAAAGCACTGACCTGCGTGCGAGGTGAAACCGGATTTTATACCGATACAGTTTTCATAATACAGATCACTGAGCGGATTGTACAGGTCATAGGTGCTGGTGAGCCAGAGGGGACCACGCAACTCGGTGGCGGACATTTCGTATTCCGAGGTGGATACGATCTTGCGGAAAGTTTCATTCTGCATGGCTACGATTGCGAGCTTGGCCATATCTGTTGCGGTGGTATAGTGCTTCGCATCGGTAAGGCCGTGCGCGTTGGAGTAACTGGTATTCGTCATACCGATCTCACGTGCGCGTGCATTCATCATGCTTACAAAGTCCGATATGGATCCGCCGACGATTACGGCAATTGCATTTGCGGCATCATTGCCGGAGTGCAGCTCCAGACCGTAAAGCAGATCGATAAAGGGCATCTGTTCGCCGGGCGTTACAGGGACTACAGAGGAATCGGCAGCGATTTCAGCTGCTTCCTTGGGGACAGTGACGATTTCATCCAGATGGCCATATTCGCATGCAAGCAACAGGGTCATGATCTTGGTAGTGCTGGCAGGCGACATGCGGGCATCGGGATTTTTGGTGAAAAGGACACGGCCGGTTCCGTCAATAACCAGGGCAGACTGCGCATTCAGATGGTCGGCAGAAAGCGCAAAGGGATATGTGGGATCGTATGCGGCACTTTCTGCCATGGCGCTCAGCGGAGAAATCAGCGCAAGCAGCACCGCAAATAGAATCAGCAAGGATTTACGCATATTCATTGATTAGCACCATCCGTTTCTTTAGTAATTCTATTATAACGCAATCGTCGGAGTTTGTACAGACATATGTAAAATCCTAACATTGAAAAAACCATACTTGCAATGGATGCGAATTTGGTATATAATAAGTTCGTGTAGTATGCACTCTCAAATAAGGAGAATGATAGTATATGCCAAGGAAAATTTTGATCGTCGATGACGAGCCTTTGATCGTAAAAGGGTTGAAATACAGCTTGGAACAGGATGGCTATGAAACGGATTCTGCACAGGATGGCGAAGAGGCACTTGCCAAATTTTCATCTGAGCAGTTTGATCTGATTCTTCTTGACGTTATGCTTCCCAAAGTTGACGGCATTGAAGTGTGTCAGCGAATCCGTGAAAAGAGCAATATCCCGATCATCATGCTCACTGCCAAGGGCGAGGATATGGATAAGATCCTCGGTCTGGAATACGGTGCAGATGACTATATGACCAAGCCTTTCAATATTCTGGAAGTCAAGGCACGTGTAAAGACGATCCTGCGCCGTACCTCTATGGTGCAGAAGGAGACTGCTCAGCGCGTTCTTGCTGTGCGTGACATGCAGATCAACCTCAACAACCGCTCTGTCAAAATTGCGGGTAAAGAGGTTAATTTGACTGCAAAAGAATTCGATCTTCTTCAGTTGTTCGTTGCAAACCGGGGCAAGGTATTCAGCCGCGAGAATCTTCTGGAAGCAATCTGGAAATATGACTATCTCGGCGATCTGCGCACGGTAGACGTACATATCCGTCGTCTGCGCGAAAAGATTGAGAAAAACCCTGCTCAGCCGGAATTCATCCATACCAAATGGGGAGTGGGCTACTATTTCACGGATAAAGATTAGAACCGTACTGTACTCCATTCGCTGGAAAATTGTACTCGCCTATCTGCTGGTCATCAGCATCGCCTTTTTTGTTGTAGCGGCGATGCTGGTGCAGTTGGTAGGCGAATATCTGTTTACGCAGCGGGTACGGGACGAACAGAGAATTACACAGGAGCTGTCCCAGCATGTATCGAACAGTTTGCTGCGCTCCGATGCGGACGGCTTATTTGCAGAAGCGGTTAGTCTGGCGGAAAGCTACGACAGCCGCGTTCTTGTGTTGGATTTGCACGGCGTTGTGCAGATGGATTCGCAGTCACTGCTCAATGGTCAGAGACTTGCTGTACGCGAAGTGGCAGAAATTCTTGCGGGAAAGAATAATGCCTACGGATTTTATCGGGATACGGCCTCGGATGGATCACTTTTCAGTGACAGTACAACAACGGGGTTTTATACGGCTGCAATTTATTCCCAGAATACTGTGATCGGCATGCTGGCGTATGTGTCAAATGTGCAGGAAGTGTATGATTCCATGCGCGATATACAGGCACAGATCATAACATGGCTTATGATAGTGGCGCTTTGCGTTGTTATTATCAGCCTGTTTATTTCCAGCTTTATTACAAAACCCATTGAAGCGTTGAACCAGGGAATTCTGCGGATGACTAAGGGCGACTTTTCCAGTCGGGTGAATATTCGCGGAAACAATGAATTTGCGCAGGTAGGTCAGGCATTCAACATGATGTCCGAGCGCCTGGAAAATCTGGATCGTTCGCGCAACCAGTTTGTATCCAATGCTTCGCATGAGCTGAAAACTCCCTTGAGTACCATCAAAATACTGATCGAAACGTTGATTTATCAGGATCCGATGGATGAGGGAATGGTGCGCGAATTTCTGGGCAACATCAACAGTGAAATTGATCGCTTGAATGGGATCATTTCCGATTTGCTTTCGCTGGTTGGTATGGACAGCGGCGAGATGCGCCTGAAGAAAGAAAAGCTTCGTGTGGACGAACTTGTGCGCGAGTGTGTGCGCAAGCTTGCGCCGCTTGCACGTGAACGTGGTCTTGAGATGAGTGAATCCGTGCGCGATACCGTAGAATTCCTGGGCGATAAGAGCAAGATCACACAGGTGGTTTATAACCTGATTGACAATGCGATCAAATATACGCCCCGAGGCGGTAAGGTGCGCGTTGAGATGATGCGTGCAGGAAAACGCGTATTTATTCGCATTTCGGATACCGGCATCGGTATTCCGCATGAGGATCAGAAGCACATTTTCGACCGCTTCTATCGCGTTGATAAGGCACGTTCCC
>SVHC01000029.1 GCA_015056055.1 Clostridiales bacterium
GTTTATGTAAATATTTCCCTCATAATTGTCATACAGCCCCAATACAAGCTTGACGATGGTGGTTTTTCCCGCGCCGTTCACGCCCACCAGCGCCACGGTGCTGTTTTTTTCTATGGAAAAAGAGGTGTTGGCGAGAACCTTTTCCTCTTTCCCCGGATAGGAAAAGCTGACGTTTTCAAACACAATGGCTTCCGTTTCGCTGCATCGCTCTTTTCCCGGCGCGACGGGCACGCATTTTTTGCCCTGCTCCTCGATGCCGTTCAGGATCGACCGATAGTTCTGAAGCATCTTCAGGGAAGATGGCAGAATCGCGCAGCCGTCCACCAGCTCCACGCACAGCCCCTGAATGCCCACACACGCCGAAAGCAGCATCGTAACGCTGCCAATGCCGATGTCTCCGCAATAGGCCCTGTACAAAATCCAAAGGTAGATCGCCGCGCAGCCGCCATAGGACAATATCGCTGCCAGCACATATCGCACGCCATGCCTGCGGAAAATGCTCCAGGCATTTTTCAGCTGAGTCTGCATGTTTTCATCATACTTTGCGCGGAAAAATCCCGCGCTGCCGTATGAGGCGATCTCCTCATAGTTCTCCCGCGCCATCAGCAGGCCGGAATAGTATCCCATTTTTCTGCGCTCCAAGGACATGCCAAACAGGAAGGACATGACATTTTCCTCATATTGATTGTTCACTAGAAACAATATCAGCGCGGTTGCAATCAGAATCAGCGGCGCAATCCAGCTGAATTGCAGCAGAATCGCAAAATAGCCGATAACGCCCGCCAATTCCGTGATTATGCCGAACATATTCATGAAAATGGAATTGGGCTGATTTTTGACAAGACTTCTCGCCTGTTCCAGCTTGTTCAGAAATTGCGGATCGTCCATCTGGGCAACGGTTACCTTGTCCATCGCTTCCAAGATATTCTTTTCCAGCGAATATCCCACCTTGTCCGTAACCACGCGGTTCAATCCCATCAGCAGACGCGAAACAATTTTGTTTACCAACAGCCCCAACAGAATCAGCGCCGCACTCAGTGCAATCACCCAAAATTCACCGTTCATTTCAAGCTCATCAATGATGCGCTTCACAAACACGGCCTGCCCTACGCCATACAGACCCGACAGAATCGAGAAGAAAATGGCCAGAAAGAAATAGGTCCTTGAGGCCACCATTATCACCCTGAGCGCATAGGCAAAGTTTCTCACAAAGCTGCGTATGCCTGTGATTACCGTTTTCATATCGCACTCCTCCGTTTCCCGCTTCGCGGAATCCAATTTTTGCCATCCCTGTCGATCCGTCCGCAACCCTTAACGGATCCATTTCATTATATTACACTAAAAAAATCAAGCATTCGTGCGCAAAACGCTTCTTAGAAGCACGAAATGCAAAAAAACAGGCCTCAGAAAATTCCGAAGCCTGCTTTTTTGCCTATAAATCTTACTTCTTCAGCACTGCCATTGCCTTTTCAGCAACGTTTTCAGCGGTGAAGCCGAACTTTTCGAACAGGAGCTTGTAGGGAGCGGAAGCGCCGAAGCCGTTCATAGCTACGACTGCGCCGTCCAGACCAACGTACTTGTACCAGCACATATCGGAAGCAGCTTCAACTGCAACGCGTGCGCGTACACCCGCGGGCAGAACGGACTGCTTGTATTCCTCATCCTGCTCGTCGAACAGCTCGAGGGACGGCATGGAAACAACGCGGGCATCCACACCCTTTTCCTTCAGCAGAGCCTTTGCGCCAACGCAGTACTCGACTTCGCTGCCGGAAGCCATGAGGATAACATCGGGGGTTTCCTTTTCGCTGTCTTCAACAATGTAACCGCCCTTGAGAGCAGCGGGGCCGCTCTTCTCGTACAGGGGCAGATCCTGACGGGTGAGAACCAGAGCAACGGGACGATCGCCCTTCATTGCCTGATACCAGCCGGCAGCAACTTCCTTGGAGTCGGCGGGACGGAAAACGATCATGTTCGGGATAGCGCGCAGGCCGGCCAGATGCTCAACGGGCTGATGGGTCGGGCCGTCTTCGCCAACGCCGATGGAGTCATGGGTAAGAACATAAGCTACGTTCAGGCCCATGATAGCGGACATACGCATTGCATTCTTCATGTAATCGGAGAATACGAAGAAGGTTGCGCAGTAGGGACGCAGGCCGCCGTGCAGCTTCAGGCCGTTGCAGATAGCAGCCATAGCATGCTCGCGAACGCCGAAGTGCAGGTTTGCACCATCCGGAGTTTCAGCGGAGAAGTCGCCCTTGCCCTTCATGTTGGTCTTGTTGGAGGGAGCCAGGTCAGCGCTGCCGCCGATGAGGTTCGGGATGCGTGCAGCCAGGCGGTTGATAACTTCGCCGGAGGAGTTACGGGTAGCAGCCTTCTTATCGAATGCCCAGAAATCGGCATCGTTCAGCAGGTCTACCGGCAGCTCGTCGCTGTGCCATACTTCGTATTCCTTGGCCAGTTCCGGATACTGAGCAGCATAGTCTTCCATGAGCTTCAGCCATGCAGCGCGGGCTGCATCGCCGCGGCCGGTGGAAACTGCGGTCTGTGCATAAACTTCGTCCGGTACGCAGAAGGACTCTTCCGGCCAGCCCAGTGCCTTCTTGGTGGCAGCCAGGTTTTCCTCGCCGAGAGGCTCGCCGTGAACGCTTGCCTGACCGGCCTTCGGGGAACCGTAACCGATCTGAGTGTGGCAAACGATAAGAGTGGGCTTATCGGACTGCTTGGCCAGCTCGATAGCTGCGCAGATGGGCTCGTAATGATCGCCTTCCTTAACGTCGATCACGTTCCAGCCGTAAGCGCGGAAGCGGGCGGGTACGTCCTCACGGAAAGCGATATCGGTATCGCCTTCGATGGAGATCTCGTTGTCATCGTACAGAGCGATGAGCTTGTTCAGCTGCAGGGTGCCGGCCAGGGAGCATGCCTCGTGGGAAATGCCTTCCATCATGCAGCCGTCGCCCAGGATGCAGTAAGTATAATGGTCAACAACCGGGAAACCTTCGCGGTTGAACTTAGCAGCAAGGTACTTTTCCGCCATGGCGAAACCAACTGCATTTGCAATACCCTGGCCGAGCGGGCCGGTGGTGGTTTCTACGCCAACGGTGTGCTTGTATTCCGGATGACCCGGAGTCTTGGAACCGAACTGACGGAAGGACTTAAGGTCATCCATAGTCAGGCCGTATCCGAACAGGTGCAAAAGCGAATACATAAGCATGGAGCCGTGGCCGCTGGACAGAACGAAACGGTCGCGGTTATCCCACTGAGGATCATTGCCGGTATGGATCATGTTCTCGCCCCATACTGCATATGCCATTGCTGCCGCACCCATCGGCATACCCGGATGACCGCTCTTGGCTTTCTGAACGCCTTCTGCAGACAGGATGCGGATCGCATTTACAACCTTCTGATTCATGCTCATAAGACATCTCTCCCTTTATATGTTATGGTATTATTGTACCAGATACAGCGAAAAGCCGCAAGAGCAATTGTATGAAATCAACGTGCGCTTAATCAAGCCCCGGTATATCCGCGCTTTTGCAGACGAATTTCCTCAATTGCCTCCGCCTCACCGTCCGGCAGTGCACATTCTCCGCCGCGCATACGCGCAGTGTGCAGCACCTTTGCGATGCTCTCGATGCCCTCGATGCGATAGACCGCATCCATGGCGTTATCGGCCACGCTCACAACACCGTGATTGGCCAGAAGGAACACATCATACTTTTTCAAAACTTCCGGCACATCCGCATTCACCGCTTCGGTGGACGGACGACCGTACCGGCATACCGGAGCCTTGCCGTACAGAAGGATCATTTCGGGATATGCGTTTGTTTCAATCGGTTCGCAACGCACCGCAAAAGAGGTGGCATACGGCGAATGCGTATGCGCAACGGCGCCGATATCATCGCGGCTGCGATAGCAGCACAGATGCAGCTTTACTTCGCTGGACGGTTTTCTTTCGTTGTGTGCAGAAAGCACCTCGCCCGTTTCCAGCGATACTTCCACCAGATCATCGGGAGTAAGGTCTTCCTTGCATACCTGCGAAGGCGTGATCCACACGGAATTGCCCACACGCACAGAAACATTTCCCTCGTAGGCATTTACAAGTCCGCGCGTATAAATCAGCCTGGCAGCTTTCAGACATTCAAAAATTTCTTTTCTGGTTTCCATCATTCATCCTCCTCGGGAATCAGTTCCTGAATAAAGGAATACATCGGCGCGATTCTGCGGAAATCCCTGCATACCACATCCACAATTTTCGGCGACATGAGCAGGTCAAAATCGTCCGTACTCTTTTCCACATAGAAACCGCGCAGCCTGTACCATTCATGCAGACTCTGCGGAACTTCTTCCGGCACCTTCATCTTTTTGATGGTATCGGGATGCATCGTAAAATCCGCAATATCCAGCGCACGCTCCGCATGCTCGGGATCCAGACGGATCTGCGTACGCAGGGCGTTCATCAGGGGCTTATTGGGGCTATAGAACCCCGCGCCGTAGCTCGCGCCCGATGGGCTGATGTCAAAATACAATCCCATCGTGGTTTTGCGTTCCTCGCCCGGACGGCGGAACGCCAGGAACATATAATCCCGGTACAGCGATTTGTCATTTGAAAATCGGATATCGCGGTTAATGCGCGAAACCACCTTATTCGGCCTGCGTTCCAGCAGCGGATCAATCTCCTCCACCGTTTCATTCAAAGCCTCCGCAAGGTCGTACAGCGGCTTGCGCACCGCATTCATATACCAGTCGTGATTGTCGTGAAAAAATTCCCGGTTGTTGTTAAAACCGATCGCCATAAAGAACGAAAACGTATCTTCCGAAAAACCTTCGAACATACTACTTTTTCTTTGCCTCCTCACGCAGTCTCCTGCGCTGTTTGCGCATGTTCTTCTCCCTATGCGTACTTACAGCCAGAAGCGTTGTAAGAATTGCCAGCAGCGCAAGCGCGCCCGCGATCATATAGGGATAGACGTCCAACGTATCAGGACGGGTCGAATTTCCCACAAGCATATTTCCGGACGATCTGTCCTCCAGCGGTGCCGGCGTCTCACCATCGGACGCGATGGTAATGGTTGTGGAATCCGAATAACCCGTATATTCCCTTCCCTCACCGTCTTTTACCGCATATCGGAACTGGAAATCGCGCGTTTCCGTCACAGGAAGCGAGGCATAATATACCGTTGTCTCTCCTGCGGGAATCACGGTAAAGCTGCGTATCTTTCCCAGTTCGCGTTCATAAATCTGCACATCCGCAACGCTGCCGAAGCCGCTGTTAATCAGTTGAATTTCAAACGTAACGCGTCCTGCACGGTTGATGCGCTGCATCTGGGGCTGGGTTCGTATCGAGAGGAATACCGCCGCCTCGTCACCTTCCACCTTCACGTCGACCTCATTGCTTTTTGCGATCACCTCATTGCCGCTGGGCGAATATGCATAGGCCGTGACCTGGAACTGCCTGTCACTAAACAGAGTGACCATGCGGGTAAATTCCACCGTTTCGCCCATCTCAAGGGAGAACGGTTTTTCGGTAAACATGCCGATATTCCCATCCGTCAGCGAAATTCCGTTCAAACGCACGTTGCCCGTATTTTTCACGCGGACGGTGAGTTCCGTCTGACCGCCGTAATACACGCTGCTCGCTGCGGATATCAGCTGCACACTGAGCCGTTCCTGCGAAAGATAGATATCCACCGGCTCCAGAATCTGGCTATGGGCAATGCGTTCTGTCTGGGGTACATATTCCACCGATGCATTGGACTGCGTATTCGCCGTAATGCGCACCGTGTTCAGAATCGTTTTGGTTTCGCCGGGTGCAAGCACGCTGATGCGCGATTCATAATCCCCCAGCGTATCACGCACGATTATCTGCCTGAGTTCCACATTGCCCTGATTGCGCACCTGATAGGCAACCGTAACCTTGTCCCCACGGGCAGCATACTGCCCGGAAAGCTGGCGTGTGAACTCCATTTCCACTGTTGCTTCCGCTTTGGTGATCGGGATCCCGATATTTCCGGAGCCGTTCACCACGCCTTCTTCCCCGCCGGAATTGCTGAAAATCGTATATTCGCCGCGATTGAGTTGGGCCTGCGATATCTGCACGGACAGAACCAATTCGATCGTTTCCCCTGCAGGTATGGATTCCACTCTGCCGATTTCCTCCGGCTCACCCGACAGCGGCTGTACGAATATTCGTACATTATCAATCGCCTTATCGGATGTATTCTGCAAAAAGACCGTAAGCGTAGCGCTTCCGGGCACGACCATTTCCCCCGGCGACATCATGCCGCTCATAATAAGCCGGCCTTCCTCTTCGCCGAGCGCCGGCGTCATAATAAACAGGAAAAAAAGCGTTGCCATAATACACGCGCATTTCAAATATTTCATCATATTTATCCTCCGCTTCTGTATTTATTGTACCCGGATTCCAGGTCCGCGTCAAGATGCAGCGCCAAACGAATTGCACCCAAATATGCACTCTTCAGGCATCTTTTCCCCACTGTTCACGCAAGTATTGACTTTTCTCCAACATGTCCGTATAATAAAATTGGATATGATTATATTCTCTTCTGCAACATGGAGGAATACCAATGCACCAGTTTACACAGCTGATCGAGCTGATCGAACTTGTGGGTACCATTGCCTTCGCCATTTCCGGTGCAATGACCGGTCTGCGCAAGGGCATGGATATGTTTGGCGTATGCATGCTTGGCATTACTGCGGCAACCTGCGGCGGTATCATCCGCGATATTATGATGGGCGTTACTCCGCCGTATATTTTCACAAACCCGCGTTTTTTTGTAACCTCTCTGATCACATCACTGATCGTATTTTCGCCAAGAGTTCGGTATCATCTTTTTTCCAATCGAAAAAGGTATGATATGACGCTTCTGATCACCGACTCGGCGGGTCTGGGGCTTTTCACCTATTACGGCGTAGAGGCTGCTATCAATGCCGGTTTTATTTCCAACCCCTTCCTCGTAGTCACGGCAGCCGTTATCACCGGTGTCGGCGGCGGTATGCTGCGCGATATTCTGGCAGGCGACCGACCCTATATCTTCGTAAAACATATTTACGCCTGCGCCGTTCTGATCGGCGCCATCGTGTGCTACCTGATATGGAACGTCGTTTCACAAACCGCATGCATTTTCATTACATCCGCACTTGTATTTGCCATCCGCATGTTCTCTGCCTATTATCACTGGAGCCTGCCGAAGGCAAGAGATCTCGACAATCTGTGAAAGCATATATGAAGGCGCTGTTTCGCAATGAAACAGCGCCTTTGTTTTGTCAAATATAATTTTCCGGCTTGTCCCAGCCCTGATGGAACTGCGGATAGCGGGATGCGAACAGTGTTTTCGGCGCGCCATCAAATTCCATAACGATGACGCTGGCGCCGCAGATTTTATCCGGAGCCTTTTCCGGCAGATTTTTGAACGTGATCCTCTGGCCTTCAAATTCAAAATCAATCGGCGTTCCATCCTGCAGAAGGTAAACCTTCTTAGGAGCTTCCAGATAGCCGCCCATGCTCATTGTACCGCCCTTGGGCCAGATGAACGTCCACAGATAGGCATTGTTCTCATCGCTCGTAGCAAAAGCGAGTCCGTTTCCGAGAACGCCCGTGCGGCTGATCGGCACCTTTTTGCCGTAAACCGCTTCCCCGTTTTTCTCCAGCCACTGTCCGACCTTCGTAAGCGGTTCCACCGCATCCGCAGGAACAGAGCCATCCGGTCCGGGTCCGATATTCAGAAGCAGGTTTCCGCCGCTGGAAGTGCATTTCTGCAGCATATGCAGAATCTGCTGCGCAGAATAGCTGAACGGAGCCGCCTGCTCGGGATCCACATAGCCCCAGCTGATTCCGTTGAAGGTCATGCATGCTTCCCAGTCGCGGTCCTCGGCTTTCAGATTTTCTTCCGGCGTGCCGAAGTCCTCCGGCAGTCTGGAACGGTTGTTGATGATAATGTCCGGCTGCAGCGAGCGCAGATACTGATTGCGCGCAACGGAATCCCAACCTTCCCAGCTCTCCATGGGCAGCGATACATCGTACCACAGGATATCAATTTTGCCGTAATTCGTCAGAAGCTCGGTATTCAGATCGGTGATATACTGATTAAAACGCTTTCGAGCCTCCAAATCATAGGCGCATTTCCAGCCGTCGGGATGGTGCCAATCCATAAGCGAAGTATAAAAGCCGATCTTCAGCCCGAATTCACGGCATGCATCCACAAATTCGCGGACGATATCCCTGTGCGGCCCATAATTCACGGAGTTGTAAGGGTTTACCTTGGAATCCCAAAGAGAAAAACCTTCATGATGGCGCGTAGTAAGCACGGCATACTTCATGCCCGCAGCCTTCGCCAGCTTGATCCATTCCCTCGGTGCGCCTTCTTTGGGCTGAAACTGGTCTGCCAGCTTTTCATACTCCTCATGGGGAACATTTTCATACACCTGCATCCATTCGTGCCGCCCCGGCGTAGAATACAGGCCAAAATGAATGAACATGCCAAAGCGCGCTTCGCGCCACCACTGCATGCGTGCATCCCGGGTTGAAGCCGTCCATTCCTCATACTGCGGTTTGCTCATTAGTTTCATGCTGCCATTTTCCTTTCCCCTGCGGTTGTTTTTTATCATTATATATCACGCGAAGCAAAAAGTCCACATCCGCATACAAAAAGGATGCCCCACGCACGCCGCCGCTGCGGATTTTGATTTTTATATCCCATCATGCATTTTCAAGTACGCAAAAAGGGTGCCGCACACACGGCACCCTTTATAATAAAAGATTTTAGCCGACCATGAAGGGCTTGATTTCTTCCATCAGGTCGTCGCAGTTATCTTCGTATACTTCAAGAGTAATCGTCTTGGAAAGATCGAGGCTGAAAATGCCAAGGATAGACTTTCCATCCACCACATGTCTGCCCACACGCAGGTCAATGTCATAAGAGTAACGGTTCGCAATGTTTACAAAAGCCTTTACATTCTGTGCAAGGCTCAATTTAATGTTTACGGCCTTCATAGAGATCCACACACATCCTTTCGCGCCGATATTAGCCTCATATATCATAGTAAACGAATGTTATACCCGCAAGTAAAAAAAGCTTATTTACCAATATTTAATTGCCATTTCACCATTCACCGGATCCCTTCTGTTAAAACCGCAGCACAAAAAACACCCCCTTAACACAGCCGTTTAGCCGTATTAAGAGGATGAAAATTTCTAATAAGTAGCTTCGTTCGGACGTGCAGAAGGATCCTGGAACCACGTGCTCTCGCCATGCCAGATCAGATTTACCGTTCCCAGGGAACCGTTTCTCTGCTTGGCGATAATAACCTCCGCAATGTTGGTCGGCTCCTGCCCGGGATTGTAGTAATCCTCGCGGTGCAGGAACATAACCACGTCGGCATCCTGCTCAATAGCACCGGAATCTCGAATATCCGAAAGCACAGGGCGGTGGTCGCTTCGGCCCGCCGTCGCACGCGAAAGCTGCGAAAGCGCGATGACCGGAACATTCAGTTCCTGCGCCAGTGCCTTGATCATTCGGGAAATCGAGCTGACTTCTTCCTGACGACTGCCATGCTTTCCATCGGCTGCCATCAGCTGCAGGTAGTCGATCATGATAAGATCCAGTCCGCTTTCCATCTGCAATCGGCGCGCCTTGGAACGCACCTGCGCAACAGACAGGCCGCTGGTAGCATCGATATGGATGGATGCCGCATTGATCAGGGCCATTGCCTCAGAAAGCTTGAACCACTCATCATCCTGAATCCTGCCTCGGCGGATATTATGCATATCAAGCCTTGCTTCCGTACACAGCATACGCAGAACCAGCTGCTCGGCAGGCATTTCCAGCGAGAATACCGCCGCCTTTTTGCCGCAGCGGATGGCCGCGTTTTCAACGATGTTCATTCCGATGGCTGTTTTACCCATGGACGGGCGCGCAGCAATCAGAATCATTTCACCGCCGTGCAGGCCGGTGGTCATATCGTCCAGTTCGGTATATCCGGTAGGTACGCCGTTGATACGTCCCTTGTTCACATACAGATCGGTGATGATCTGATATGTATCCACCAGAACGGGCTGAATGGGAACAAGCTGTTCGCCGCCGCGCCGCATGGTAATATCGTAAATACGTTTTTCCGCGCCCTGCAGAATTTCTTCGGTTTCACTGCTCTGATTGTAGCATTCCTCGGTAATTTCATCGCAGGCTCGAATAAGCTTGCGCAGAGTCGAGCGGGAATCCACAATCTTGACATAAGCGCCCACGTTGGCTGCACTCGGCACAGACCGGCTCAGTTCAATCAGCGCGTCCAGGCCGCCCAAAGCTTCCAGCCGTCCACGCTTGCGAAGTTCTTCATCCAGCGTAATGACGTCCACAGGACGACCGCTTGTCGAAATTGCAAGCATGGCAGAATAGAGCTCTGCGTTGGCAGGCTCGTAAAAATCCTCTGCTTTCAGCGTTTCCTGAACGAGCATCACCGCATCGTTGCTGCGGAGCATGGCTCCCAGAACGGCGCGTTCAGCCTCCAGGTGACAAGGCGGGATGCGGGCTGATTCCATGATTTTCTATCCTCTTGCTCTTATTCGGCTACAACGTTTACGATCATGCGCGTGGCAACGCCGGCGGACAGGCGGATGTTTGCCATTACCTGACCGACATTCTTGATTGCCTCTTCGGGCTCGATCTTTCTCTTATCGACTTCCACACCGTGCTGTTCAAGAAGCGCTGCAGCAATCTGCTCGTTGGTTACCGAGCCGTAGAGCTTGCCGCCCTCGCCCGCACGTACGCGCACGATGATGACCTTGCCCTTCAGGGCGCGTGCCTTCTGCTCGGCTTCCTCACGCTTTACGTCCTCACGGTGCTTGGCAGCACGCTTGGCAGTGTCGATTGCATTCAGAGCCTCGTTCGTGGCTTCCTGCGCCAGCTTGCGGGGCAACAGGAAATTGCGTGCGTATCCGTCGGATACTTCCAGAATCTGATCTTTTTTACCGGTTCCTTTTACGTCTTTCAGCAGAATAACTTTCACAGCTTATACTCTCCTTCATCGCGATTGTCTTCTTCTATCGGAGGCAGATTCATATTCTGCTCCTTCATAGCTTCCTTGATTTTGCTCACGCGTTTCAGCGTGATAATTCCCTTTGTGCCCCACAGCGCGCTTGCAAAGCCCAGAAGCGGCAGCACGCTCATGCCCATGAAATTCAGCACAAACAGAATCGAAACCATCGTCCTGCGGCGACCGTCCGTCCAGCCGCTGCGGCGGCACATACGGCTGATTACGCCCGTTCCCTGCACGGTGAACAGCGCACTGCTCGCCAGATTGCAGGTGAACATCATGGGAGCCGCATAATCGCTCTGCGTCATAAATGCAAATACCATGCCCGTTACAAACAAGAGCGATGCGATTACAGTAACATTCGTACCGATGCGCCATTCGCTGATGGAATGGTGCTCATGCTCGCCGCCGGCTCTTGCATATGCATCCGAACCCCAGTGCGCGGTAAGCACGCCCGAATAAATGCAGGAATTCACGATCAGTCCGGGCAGGTTGACCTTGTAGGCCAGTGTCTGCACCTCAAACGCACTCGCGAGCATTGCGGCACGTTCTTCCGCCGTGAGGAATCCGGTGAGAATGTTGATTTCGTCCGTCGGGAGCGTAGTCTGCCCCATCATGGCAAGGTAATAATCCACAAACCCTGCAGGCATCGAGGCAACCTGATTGTACATGGCCTGCGAAAGCGCATCCGCCAGATTCTGCCCTACAAGCATATATGCCGCCAGGAAAAATGCCCCGATTCCAACGCCCTGTGCAAGCAGCGCCCAGCGCAAACGGCTGAAATACCGCTTTTTCTTTGCCAGAAGGAAGCAGTCCACCGCGGCAGGGAGAACGCATACAAGCAGCATTCCATACATGCCGACCGCGCCGAACACTGAATTCACGGTGACCGTTGAGGCAAGGGCCGTAAACAGCGCAGCCACCCAACCGAATTTTGCAAATACCACGACCAGAATGGCCGTCAGTGCAATGAACAGCATCGAAAACGGCAAAAGCATCGGTGCGAGAAGCGACGTCGCAATTCCGATTGCGCAGCCCGCCAGGATACTGCCAAATCCCTGTTTTTTCACATTGAACCTCCTGCGGCATACCGCCGCCCTTTATCACTGTAGTATATCACAGTTTTCCAAATCATACAAGCATGCCACAGGAAAAACGCAGTCGTTTCCCCGCTTCGTCACAAAGTCCAAAACAGGCTTTTCTCTTAACCCTTTTTCTGATATAATAGAAGAATAGTGTAGATTTTTTTTACCCCGGAGGACATATGGTACTTTTATCGCTAAACGGCGTTCAGAAATCGTTCGGCATGCATGACATCGTGCGGGATGCAACGCTTTCCCTCAAGGAAGGCGACCGGCTCGGTCTTGTCGGCGTAAACGGCAGCGGCAAAACTACGCTGCTTAAAATGATCAACGGTGACATGCCCATTGACGGCGGCAGCATATCTCTTGCGAGGGATATCCGCATAGGCTTTTTGACGCAGCACGCGGATATTGACGGCGAGCTCACCATCATGGAGGAACTCACCCGCGTTTTCGACCCTGTGATCGAAATGGAAAAGCGTCTGCGCGACATGGAGGCCGAAATGGCGGGCGCACATGAGGACGAGGCGCGCTTCAATAAGCTTTGCAGCGATTATGACAAGCTGATGCGCCGCTTTGAGGACGCGGGCGGCTACGAATGGCCCAGCCGCGTACAGGGTGTTCTTGCCGGACTCGGCTTTGCAAAGGACAGGCGCGACATGCCCTCCAAGCTGCTCTCCGGCGGCGAGAAGACGAGACTCTGTCTTGCACGCATTCTGCTGCTGCAGCCTGATATTCTGATGCTGGACGAACCGACCAACCATCTTGACCTTGAAGCTGTCAACTGGCTGGAAGAAACGCTCAAAAAATACCCCGGCACCGTCATCGTCATTTCGCATGACCGCTACTTCCTGAATTCTGTATGCAACTGCATGGCCGAACTTTCCATGGCCCGCCTTACCTATTACACCGGCAATTATGATGCCTTCATTCGCAAGCGTCAGGCCAATCTGGAACGGCAGATCAAGGAATACGAACTCCAGCAGGTGGAAATCGCGCGTCAGGAAGCCATCATTGAACGCTACCGCATGTTCAACCGCGAAAAGTCCATCAAGGCCGCCGAAAGCCGCGAAAAGAGGCTTGAAAAGCTGGTGCGCCTTGAAAAGCCCGTCAGCGAAGAAAAGGTCCGCTTTTCCTTTGAAGCGCGCCGCCGCACAGGCGAGGATGTTCTGATTGCCAAGGATGTCAGCAAATCCTTCGACGGCAAAAAGCTTTTCGAACACTTTGATCTGCACCTGCGTGCTGGCGACCGCGTGGCCGTTATCGGCGGAAACGGCGTAGGCAAAACCACGCTTCTGCGCATCTTCGTAGGTGAGGAAACCTCCGATTCCGGCTCGGTCAAATACGGCGCCAACGTGGACGTCGGCTATTACGACCAGCATCAGGCCGGTCTGCACCCGGAAAAGGACGTGCTCAACGAGCTTTGGGATGATTTCCCGCAGATGGAAGGCACGCGCGTTCGCGGTGTGCTGGCACTGTTCCTCTTCACCGGTGACGACGTATATCAGAAAATCACCACCCTTTCGGGCGGCGAACGCGGCAGGCTCGCGCTGGCAAAGCTGATGCTCCGGCGCGACAATCTCCTGTTCATGGACGAACCGACCAACCACCTCGACATGGACTCCCGCGAAGTTCTTGAATGTGCGCTTGACGATTTCGACGGCACGCTGCTCGCCGTATCGCATGACCGCTACTTCATCAACCGCGTGGCAAACCGAGTGATTGAGATGCGTCCGGACGGCGTAAGCGAATATATCGGCAATTACGACGATTATCTGGAAAAAAAGCGCGCCGCAGCCCTGTCATTCGAGGATGAACTCCCCGGCATGACGCAGACGCAGCGCGACAAAATCAAACGCAAGGAACGGCTCGCGCGCGAATCGCGCAAGCAGCTGGAAAACCGCGTGCGCGAAACCGAAGCAAACATCGCACGCACGGAAGAAAAGATTGCCTCCCTTGAAGCGGATATGGCTTCCCCCGAAGCATGGCAGGATGCGGACCGCGCCCGCGCCATCACCGAGGAGCATACCGCCGCACAGCAGCTGCTGGAAACCCTCTATGATGACTGGGCAACCCTTTCGGAACTTCTGGAAGAGCAGGCGTAACTCCTGCGCACTTATTCAAAGCGCGCATTCTCCATGCGCACAAAAAGTCCGCGGTGTTCAACGCCTTCATCCCATGTGACTTCACCTGTCGGCTCGAAACCAAATCTGGCATAGAAACCCATTGCCGGAATCTGCGAAGAAATGGAAACATCCGGCGCATTGAGTTCCTTTGCACGGCGAAGCAGCATGCGCAGCACAAGGTCGGCATAGCCCTGACCCCTGTACGCCTTCAGCGTGCACACGCGTCCGATGGTGAATTTGTTATCCTCTCCGACGAACAGACGCCCCGTGGCGACCGGCTTTCCATCCTCGTCCATCGCCAGCGCATAGACGGATACATCATCGAACCGATCCCTCTCCAGCTCGGCGGAATAGCCCTGTTCTTCCACGAATACGGCATACCGAACCGCAAGCACCTGCGAAATATCATCCGCCGAGGTCAGATACTTTCCCCGAATCATAGTACCTCCAACAATTACATCACCCAAAGGAGTGAATTTTCATGGATAGACAGTCCATCGACCGCATCAACGAACTCGCCCGCATTGCAAAGACCCGCCCGCTGACGCAGGCAGAACTCACCGAGCGCGATAAGCTGCGCAAGGCATACGTCGCCGCTTTCCGCGCAACCACCCTGCAGACCCTGAAGGATACCAAGGTGGAATACGAGGACGGCTCCAAGAAATCCCTGCG
This sequence comes from Clostridiales bacterium, assembly GCA_015056055.1. Taxonomy (GTDB): domain Bacteria; phylum Bacillota; class Clostridia; order Christensenellales; family Aristaeellaceae; genus Alectryocaccomicrobium. The sequence continues at coordinate 14,927 of SVHC01000029.1, forward strand.
CGAACATCTGGATACGCTGAATTCTCAGAAAAAGAACTAAAGCAATTGCCTCCGAAAAACGGAGGCTTTTTATTTTCCCGTCTGCCGAACACTATCCTCATACTCGCGCACGACCAGACGAAGCGCGGACCTTTTATCATGTCCGCTGAAGTGCAGCCGCCTTGCGCGTGCCACCAGCTCAGCCATATGCGGTCCTGCCGGAATGCCCGCCGCGATCAAATCACGCCCGAGCACCATAGGCTTTTCCATAATGGCATAGTAATCGTCGAGCGCTGCACGAAGCGGCGCTTCGCATTTTTCATCGCCCTTATCCGCCACGGACAGAAGAATCAGGTCCTCCGGGCACAGCGCCTCGTCATACATCCTGCGGAATGCCGCCGGGCGGCTCTTATCCTGCACATACAGATTGGGCCGCATGTGCAGAAGCACCATATTTTCCACATACGCCAGCAGCGCGCGGTCGCTCGTCAGTTCCTGCAAAAATGCCTTTGCCAGGGGCGCACCGGTATCCGCATGCTCGGCGGAGGTGATTTTTCCGTTTTTCAGCTTGGTGGAAACCGTCTTTCCCATATCGTGGCACAGCGCCGCCAGCATAAAATCCCGCGGTCTCTGCGCACGGCTACGCAGTTTCGCAGCTCGGTCAAGCACCTGCATCGTGTGAACAAGTACATCGCCCTCCGGATGATACTCCGGATTCTGAGGCGTATTTTCCATCCGAATCAGAATTTCCGGCAGCTTTCCGAATGCTTTCAGGCAGGAAAAATAGACGCTCGGCGTTTCCGCCTGCAAAAGCGCCTTTTCCATCTCCGCAAATACACGCTCGCGCGAAAGAGCGCCCGTTTCCATGCTGCGGCACAACTCTACCGTTTCCGGCGCAACCTGTGCATTAAGACGCGCCGCAAACTGCGCAGCCCTGTAAACGCGCAGCGCATCATCCGCAAAGGTTGCATCGTTCACATGCCGGATAATGCGGTTTTCAAGGTCCTCTTTTCCGCCGAAAAGATCGATAATTTCGCCCGTGAGAATATCCATCATCATGGCGTTTATCGTGAAATCGCGCCTGGAAGCGGCAATTTCCTTCGGCAGGAACGGGTCAACCGTCACGGCAAAATCCCTGTGCCCTTCGCCGATTCGGCTTTCGCTGCGCGGCATGGCAATATCAATATCCGTATGCCTGAGACCAAACACACGGAACGCCGCGCCCTTTTCGTACACCTCGCCGAAACCGTCCAAAAGCGCGCCCAGTTCATCCGGCATCAGCCCGTAGACCTCAATATCCACGTCCTTGCTTTTTACGCCCATCAGATGATCGCGCACAAAGCCGCCTACAAAATACGCACGTCCGCCCCGGCGGGCAACCTCACCGGCAATCGCATGCGCCCTTTCTAGGTCGCTTCCGTATACCGGCACAGTTCGACACCGCCCTCTTTCATGATCTCCACGCCGAACTCATCCGGATAACCCTTTTCGTAAACCACGCGCACAATACCCGCATTTACAATCATTTTCGCGCACACGGCGCAGGGCTGATGCGTGCAGTACAGCGTAGCTCCGTCGATGGAGATACCCAGCTTTGCCGCCTGAATGATGGCGTTCTGCTCCGCATGGATAGCGTAGCAGTATTCCTGACGCGTACCGGAGGCGACATTATCCCTGCGGCGGATGCATTCGCCGCGTTCCTTGCAGGTCTTGACGCCTGCGGGTGCACCGTTGTATCCGGTGGTCATAATGCGCTTGTTTTTCACGATAACGGCGCCAATCTGGCGTTCCGTCTGATAGCAGCTTGCCCACGTTGCAACCAGGCGAGCAGTTTCCATAAATCTCTTATCCCACTTATCCATGCGTTACACTCCTTTTCCCCTCGGGAATTTTATCGATAGCGCAGACGCGCAGAACGCCGTCCGCCACCGTGAATCGAATATCCTGATTTCCAAAAGGCATACCGTAAATGCGCGTATCGTCCTTCTGATAGGACGGTCTGGGATCCTGCGAAAGCACATCGATCAGGCTTTCGCGCGCTTCCTCCTCAATCAGAGAAAGAAGTTCTTCCGGGAAATCGACCTCCAGCGCCTTTCCTCGCACGCCGTCCGCAAAGCCGCCCTGCGCATCGGGATGACTGTCCGCAAAAGGAAGATACGGCTTGATATCAAAAATCGGCGTTCCGTCCATCATATCCACGCCGGATACGAGCAGCACCGGACCATCCTCCGCATCCCAGTCAATTCCGTCCAGACGGAGCGAAGAAAGACCCATCGCATTCGGACGAAACGGTGAGCGCGTGGCAAAAACACCCATGCGCGTGTTTCCGCCCAGCCGCGGCGGACGCACCGTTGCCGTCCAGCCCTGACGCACTGCCTCGGAAAATTGCCATATCAGCCAGATATGCGAAAATCCTTCCAGCCCTCGCACCGCATCCGGATTGCGAAAAGGCGGTTCGAACACAATTCTGCCTCTCAGTCCCTCTACCAGCGAGCTTTGGCGCGGTATGCCGAATTTCGTGGGAAAATCCGTGCGAATCCGCGCGATAATCTCCATATTAACCGTGTTCCCCATGCACTTCATCTCCCGCTTAAATATCTATCTGCAATTATATCGGTTTTCCCATGCTGTGTCAATCGAAAGGCCGTGTTTCGCAAAACGTCACAAACAGACGCTTGAACCCATTTCCCTTCCTATGATATAATAGAGTCCAGCATTTTTGTATGAGGTTACTGTATGAACGATATCAAGGCAACCGTGGCACGCAATATCGCTTCGCTCCGCCTGGCGCACGGAATGACGCAAAGCGAGCTTGCCGAAAAACTGAATTATTCTGACAAGGCTATTTCCAAATGGGAACGCGCCGAATCCATGCCCGATATTTCCGTGCTGGTAAAAATCGCAGAAATTTTTGGCATTTCCCTGGATGCGCTTGTGCTCGGCGCAGCTTCCGAAAAGCCGGAAGAAACACCCGCAGAGCCGGAAACCGCATCTGAGGAAATCGCAGCGGAAGAACCTGTTCCCGCCCCTGTTCCTTCCCCGTACGCAAAGCACAATCACCGTCTTTTCACGCAGATGAGCATTATGCTGGTGTGGATTGCGGCGCTCGTAACCTTTGTTCTGATTTCTATCCTCGCGCCGGAGGTTCGCCTGCCCAAATACCTTTCGTTTGCATACGCCGTTCCTGCATCCATGATCGTGTGGCTGGTCTTTAACAGCATCTGGTTCACCAGACACCGGAATTATCTGATCATCTCGCTTCTGATGTGGTCGCTCCTTCTCGCCCTGTGCCTGACGCTCGTTCCGCTTTCTGCCTCCGTATGGCAGCTTCTGCTGTTGGGTCTCCCCGGTCAGGCTATCATCTTCTTCTGGTCAAAACTAAAAAAGCGCAGCTAGTAAAAAACTCCTTCCGCCAGTCCCGGAAGGAGTTTTTTATCTACGCAAAGCACAGCCGCTATAGCCATTTTTTCAATCCGCAGAATCGGCTTTGCCGGTTCGAGGAGCATATTTTTTCGTAGGTAAGCCTGCGCACCGAAGAAAAAATTGCTTCCTTGCAGATTTCACGCCCGGAATCTGAAGGATTTCAGTGAAATCTGGTGAGGGGACGAACGAAGTGCGCGCCCAGTGGGCGAAAACGTGCGGCGAGAGTCCAATGAGCAAGGAAGTACACCAAGTAAAAGCGATGGCGGACGACCATTGCGAATTGTGGTCGGCAGTGGCGGGAGAGCTTGCTTTCCCGCCACAACGAAGTTATGTATCCTGCGGCGGCGGTGCTTTCGTAAGGGGATAAACCATTCCTGCCGGGGAATGCCGCCGCTATAAAAACCGTCTGCGGTGAGGCGGTAGGACAATTCCGGCGCGGGTGCACCGGTGAGAATGGATCTACATGTTGGTCGTCATCGCACTGCCGCAGCGCGGACAGGAGGATGATGCGCCTGCGCAGGTGGTACCGCAGCTGGAGCAGGTTGAACAGGTCGAACTCCGGCAGCCCAGATTCGTGATGCAGCCGCTTTGGCAGTTTGTGCAGGAGGACCATGTCGTGCTGCCGTTTGACGCAGTATTCACTGCTGCCGTACCGTTTGCGCATTCACAACCGCTGATCGTGGTGAACGCTGCCGACTGCTGCGGGAACAGCGGCAGAGAGAAGAATTCATCGCACACATTTTCCGCGAATTCCTCGCAGGGCGGGATTTCGCAGTAGCCATAGGACGGGATCATCAGCTCCACCTCGGCCAGAATTTTGAGCACGATGGTGACGCAGATGGTGATCTCGAACTGGCAGTTGCCGATGTAAGTCCCGGATACGCAAATCGCGCTGACAAGGCTTTCCAGAGTAAACGGAACGATGGATTCATCCGGAATCGCCAGAAGCACATCCTTCACAACGGATACCGTGCCGCGTCCCATCCATTCCTGGCATCGCTGATCGGTGAACAGAATATCAATCGGGATGGATACGGTACCCTTTACGCGCGCGAACTGCGGGCGGTCGCACAGGCGGTCAATCGTCAGATTGGAAATGGTGCCGGCAGTGGTCGAGGAGCGGCAGCTTTCAAAGGTCCACTGTCCGCACGGCTGCGGCAGCGGGCAGGTAGCATTTTCCGCATTTTCGACCGCCTCCTGATACGTAAGCGGTGAAGAACAGCCTCCGCAGCTGCAGTTGCAGGTATTTCCCTGGCATGCGCAATTGCAGGGGCGCGAGTTGCTCTCAGGGCGGCAGGGCGACGTATTGTTCAGCACGGGAACAATATCCGACACGGTAATCACCACATCGTCCAGCTGCTCCTGCTGCAGGCAGCTGTCATATACGTTCTTCGTCTGAATACAGATGCGCTGGTTCAGTCCATCAAGCGCATTGGTGCAGATGCAGCCGGGCGAAGACTGTGCATTTGCGTTTTTGTAGCTATAGAATGACATGTTCATTCCCCCTTGGATGTTTTGCCCCGCGGATTCCGAGCGCCCGAAACCCGCACTGCATCTTATGCCCGGCAGAAAAAAGGTGACAAAAAACAGGCCCGTGAAACGAGCCTGTCAAATCGTTGACAAAGGCGACGATTTGACAGAGCCTGAAAAAGCCTGCAAGGCAAGGAAGCAAACTTGCAGTCAAGGGAGCTTACATGGACGTAAGTGACCGCAGCCTGCAAGTCCTGCTGACACAGCAAGAATACCGGCGTATTCCTTCGAATCCGCCGGTCCGCGCGACGACGCTGCGCGTCCGTCCGCTATTCTTGACACAGCAAGAAAAAAATCCTTACGACTCTTTTACTGTTCGTAAGGATTTTTGCGTTTGCAGGGTTTGTCAGAGGTCTGACAGGCTCGTGAAAAGAGCCCGTTTCAAAATTCAAACCTTCTTATCAGAGTACGCCGGCTTCCTTCAGCCAGCCTTCGACCTTTTCAAGAGGCATATAGCCGAGGGTCTTTGCGACCATTTCGCCGCCCTTGAATACCATAAGGGTGGGGATGCTTGCGACGGAGAACTTCACGGCAAGCTCCATCTCTTCATCCACATTGACTTTGCCGACGGTCAATTTGTCCTCATACTTTTCGGCAAGCTCTTCCAGAACGGGCGCGATCATTCTGCACGGACCGCACCAGGTTGCCCAGAAATCCACAACCACGGGCTTTTCGGAAGCAAGCACCTCGGAAGCAAAATTTTCTTTCGTAACTTTGATTTCAGCCATGGTTATTCTCCTTCTTTTTTATAGCTTTTGTAGTACAGGAAGCAGTGGCAGAATCCCTCGAAATTGGGATCTTCGATCTGCTCGCGGAATTCCTTGCAGATGCACTTGGTATCCTCGGAATTCGTCAGGCGGCAGGGGCAATATCCGCCGCGCTGCTTGAGTCCTTCCTTTACAGCCTTTACGACCTCCGCATCGGGATTCAGGGTGATGACCGGTTTCATAATACCGCTCCTTTCAAACCTTCTGTCTATACATACGCCTTGCTGCACCGCTTGTATCAGCGGGCGGCAAAATAATTCCGGCGCGCCTCAAGGCACAGCGCGGTGATCTTTTCAAAATTGCCTGCGGAGATATCCGCCTTGGAGCAGACCCAGCTGCCGCCTACGGCATAGATAAACGGGGAAGCTGCATAGTCCGCGATATTTTCGGTATTCACGCCGCCGGTGGGAATAAATTTGATGCCTCCGAAGGGAGCGGAAAGATTCTTCATTCCGTTCAGGCCGCCGTAGATGTTGGCCGGGAAGTATTTCAGCACGGTAAGCCCGTAGCTCATGGCGGTCATGATCTCGGTGGGCGTTACGCAGCCGGGTGTAACGGAAATACCCTTCTCCACGCACCAGCCGACGACCTCGGCTGAAAAACCGGGAGACACGATGAATTTCGCGCCCGCATCCACGGCACGCTTGCACTGTTCCAGATTGATCACGGTGCCCGCTCCGACCACCATATCAGGGCAATTTGCCGCAACGGCGCGGATGGATTCCTCGGCAGCAGCAGTGCGGAACGTGATTTCCATCACGCCGATGCCACCTGCGAGCAGCGCATTCGCAGTTGCAACCGCATCCTTTGCATCTTCAAGCACGACAACCGGCACAATGCCGGAAGCGGCAATGGATTCCATAACAGTCATCGTTTTGTCCTCCTCAAAATCAGCGCTGTACGCGGCCGGAGCCGTCGCCGCCTGCAAGCTTTTCAACCTCACTTACGGAAACGCGGTTGAAGTCACCCTCCACGGAATGCTTCAGCGCGGAAGCTGCCACAGCAAACTCGATGGCCTGCTGCGAGGTTTTTCCGTTCAGAAGCGAATAGATCAATCCTGCGCCAAAGCTGTCGCCGCCGCCTACGCGGTCAACGATATGCAGGTGATATTCCTTGGAGAAGCAGAAGTCCTCTCCGTCATAGAGCATACCCGCCCAGTCGTTATCGCTGGCGGAAATGGAGGTGCGCAGCGTGATGGCTACCTTTTCGAAACCGAACTTGTCCATAAGCTGCTTTGCCACAGATTTGTACGCTGCATGGTCCAGCTTGCCGCCGTAAATATCGGTATTCTCAGCCTCAATGCCGAAAACGTCCTTGGCATCCTCCTCGTTGGAGATACATACATCCACATATTGGCACAGGTCGCTCATTGCCTCGCGTGCCTCGGCTCTGGTCCAGAGCTTGCCGCGATAGTTGAGGTCACAGGAAATTTTGATTCCCTTTGCCTTTGCAGCCTTGCAGGCTTCGCGGCAGATTTCCACCAGATTTGCGCCCAGCGCCGGGGTGATTCCGGTGAAATGGAACCAGTCCGCGCCTTCAAAGATGGCGTCCCAGTCGAAATCCTCGTTTTTTGCCTCCGCAATCGCGGAATGCGCGCGGTCATAAATGCATACGCTGCCGCGCTGGGCAGCACCCTTTTCAAGGAAATAAATACCCACTCTGTCGCCGCCGCGAACAATTTTTGACGTATCCACGCCGAAATAGCGCAGGGAATCCACAGCGCCCTGACCAATGGCATGCTTCGGCAGTTTGGTTACATACACGCTGTCCATGCCGAAATTGGCAAGCGATACGGCAACATTGGCTTCGCCGCCGCCGAAAGTCGCCTGCATCTGATCATTCTGGAAAAAGCGATAATACCCGTTCGGGGCAAGGCGAAGCATCAGCTCGCCGAAAGTAACGATTTTAGCCATGATAGTTCTCCTTATACCCCGGAATAGGCCGAGAAGCCGCCATCCACCGGAATCACAACGCCGGTGATGAAGCCGGCCGCCTTTTCATTGAGCAGGAACAAAAGTGCGCCTTCCAGTTCCTCCGGCTGACCGAATCGTCCCATGGGCGTTGCGGAGAGAATCTTGCCGGTGCGTGCCGTCGGGGTACCGTCATCGTTCCAGAGCAGCTTTGCATTCTGCTTGCTGGAGAAAAAGCCCGGAGCAATGCCGTTTACGCGGATGCCGACCTTGGAAAAATGCACCGCCAGCCACTGGGTAAAGTTCGAAACAGCTGCCTTTGCGCCGGAATAGGCCGGAATCTTGGTCAGAGGCGTATATGCATTCATGGAGGAAATATTCAGAATGCTGCATCCCTCACGTCCCACCATCTGCGCGGCAAAAATCTGCGTAGGAATCAGTGTGCCGAGGAAGTTCAGATTGAATACGCCGCCGACTGCCTCCTCGTCCAGATCGAAAAAGCTCTTGGTATCCGCATCGATATCGCCCGGCTCGTAGTACTCCTTATCGGTGGTACCGCCGGGATTGTTTCCGCCCGCGCCGTTGATGAGAATATCACAGGGGCCGAAATCCTTTTTGATTTCTTCCGCAACCTCGCGGCAGCGTGCCTTATCCAGCACGTTGCAGGCATATGCCTTTACCACGCCGCCTTCTGCGGTAATCTGGTCAACCACGCTCTGCGCATTTTCCAGCGAACGGCCCAGCATGGCAACCTTTGCGCCCGCGCGGGCAAGAGCCACACAGAAACGGCTGCACAAAACGCCGCTTGCACCGGTAACAACAGCAACCTTGCCGGTCAGATCGGTATTCAGAATGTTCTTTTCCATTTATTTTGCCTCCTGCTGCACTTTTTCGCACGCCTCAAAAAGGCCGTTAATGTATGTCGCACCCAATGCGCGGTCAAAAAGACCGTAACCGGGTTTGCCCGTTTCGCCCCAGATCATTCTGCCGTGGTCAGGGCGCACATAGCCGTCAAATCCGTTTTCCGCCAGTGCGCGAACCACTTCGAACACATCCAGGCTTCCGCAGGAGGAAAGATGCGCGCGTTCTTCGAACGAGCCATCCTCCATGATCTTGATATTGCGGATGTGCATGAACGCGATGCGGTCCATTTCGGCATACTTGCGCACCATGGCCGGAATGTCATTCGATGCCGCGCAGCCAAGACTGCCCGTGCACAGGCACAGGGAATTTGCGGGGCTGTCATAGAGTTTCAGGAACCTGTCCAGATTTTCCTCGCAGGTAATGATACGCGGCAGACCGAAAATCGGATACGGCGGGTCATCCGGATGGATCGCCATGCGAACACCGCACTCCTCCGCCACGGGAACAACCTTCTTCAGGAACGTTTCCAGATTGCTCCAAAGACCTTCTTCGCCCAGTTCGCCGTAAGCCGTGATCAACTCGCGAACCTCCGCCTGCGTATAGCTTGCATCCCAACCGGGCAGATGGATGTCGTCTTTCAGAGGATCCAGCCCGCGCATCTGATCCCAGTACATGACAAGGCTTGTAGAACCGTCTTTGGCCTTCTTATCCAGCTGCGTGCGCGTCCAGTCAAACACGGGCATAAAATTGTAAGTAACGCATTTTACGCCGTATTTTGCGCATCGGCGCACATTTTCGCAGTACACTTCCAAAAGCTCGTCCACATTGCCGCGACCCAGCTTGATGTCCTCATGCACCGGGATGGATTCCACCACATCAAACACCAGACCGTGCGCATCGCACTGTGCCTTCATCTTTGCAAGGCTTTCCTCGGGCCATACTTCACCCGGCTTTACATCATACACCGCCGAAACGATCGAGCGCATGCCCGGAATCTGCGAAATATATTCCAGAGATACCGGGTCGCTTTCACCATACCAGCGGAAAGACATCTTCATATTCATATTTTCAGCCTCCGTCTGCAGCAGAGCATTTCAATCCAGTGGCAGCCCATGTGCGCCAGTATTATTATAGAATATTTCCCCGGCAAATTCAATTGCTTTTGCATATCGCAAAACAGAATGATACCCCTGTTTTTTCCATAGACTATACTTAAGGGGGTGTTCTGCTTGAAAATCAATAAAAAGCATTTAATTCTCTGCCTTGTAATTCCGCTTGCAGTGGGAGGCATTGCCGCACTGCTCACCGGCAGCGGAATGGATACGTTTGAAACGCTCAACAAACCGCCGCTGTCGCCGCCCGGATGGCTGTTTCCGGTGGCATGGACAATCCTGTACATCCTGATGGGCATTGCATCCTATCTTGTTCTGACATCCGGAAAATCGCAGGAAACCATCCACAATGCCCTCATTCTGTACGCCATCCAATTGTTTTTCAACTTCCTGTGGCCCATCTTCTTTTTCGGTCTGTCAGCCTACCTGTTCGCCTTCGCCTGGCTGCTTCTTCTGTGGGTGATGATTCTTGCGACCACGGTTTCGTTTTACCTTCTTTCGCACACGGCCGGCCATCTCATGCTCCCCTATCTTCTGTGGGTGGCATTTGCCGGATACCTGAATATGGGTATCTATCTGCTGAATTAGATATAAAGATCCCCTCGGAGCATTGTATTCCGAGGGGATCTTCTGCGTAAACCTGTGTTACTTTTTCCCTGCCAGATAGTCTGCGGGCAGCTTCAGCTGATGCTGCGTGACACTCGGCGGGCAGCTGTCGGAATTTGCAAGCATCAGGCGGCGTCCCGCGCATTTGGAAAGCAGATAGTCAATGCGGCGGGTAAGTTCCTCATCCGTACATCCCGTATAAAACACGGGCTCAATACCGCCGATGAGGGCAATATCTTCCCGAATCATGCCGAATGCTTCCGGAAGGTCGATGTTGCCCGTAGGCGGAGGAGAGATGGATTCAATCGCATCGATGGGCAGTTCGCTCATCAGCGGCAGAAGACCGCGCAGATGACCGCACGCATGGTGCAGAAGCATTTTGCCCGCAGCATGAATCTTATTGCCCCACATGGTGATTTCCGGCATCACAAACCGGCGGAACATAGCCGGATTGATATTTGTGGTGGAGGTATCCTCCCAGAAGATAAAGGCATCGGCAAGGCTGTTCACTGAATGGTCGATGGTCTTCTCGGAGGCGCGCCACATTACCTGCAAACATTCCTCCAGTGCTTCCGGCTCATCCAGCGCCATATAGGCAAGGTTTTCCGTACCGATCCATTTTTCCACAAAGGACTGGAAGCAGGTCTTGCCTTCGCTGCCGACCAAGGGAACAATAAGACCCCTGTCCCCCGCCTCGCGCACGGCTTCATCGGCGTTGGTATTATATGTAACCACAGCGCGCTCGTACATCCACATCAGGATTTTAAGCTGCTCGGCATCCTCGATAGGATGCTTCGTAATGAACCAGGTATTTCCGGCTTTGGAATAGCTATGCTCCATTTCAAGCGTGCCAACCGGCGTTTCCCAGGTATTATACCGCTTGTTGCCGCGCACAACTTCACGCGTCTGCGTATCTTTGAAGGCGATATCCCACGCCAGTCCGCCGCCGCGAATCAGAGGGTCGGCACCGATGCCGTCCAGAAACTCCAGCATGCTCATGGAATTTGAAAGCTCCGGATGTTCCTCCCACCAGTATGCCAGAAAAGGCGACCACGTAGGCCTATCAATCTCCTGCCCGCGCAGCGCTGCAAGAAGTCTTTCTTTCGCCGTCATGGATTGTGTTGCCATAGAGCACCTCCGGATTCATTGTATATACACGATCCATTCCACGTTTCGCGGAATGCTTTTATTGCAGTATAGCACGCCAGCATATTCGCCGCAAGACACATTCAAATAAAAAAATTTTACGCGCAAGCCTTTGCACCATTGCGTTGCGACGCGATGTGATTTACAATATAGGCAGCCTACTCTAATAAAGGAGCAACACATATGCTTTACAAGAAAAATCATACTCCGAAGCTGGACATGGCTCTGTTTGAAAATCCCACTGCGGAATACCGCGGAACGCCCTTCTGGGCATGGAACTGCAAGCTGGAAGAGAAGGAACTGACCTGGCAGCTGGAAGTTCTGAAGAAAATGGGCTTTGGCGGCGGTCACATGCACGTGCGCACCGGTATGGCTACGCCCTATCTGAGCGACGAATATATGGCGCTGATCAAGGCATGCGTCGAAAAGTGCAAGAGCGAAGATATGCTCGCATGGCTGTACGACGAGGACCGCTGGCCCTCGGGCGCTGCGGGCGGCCTTGTAACGAAGGACAAGGAATTCCGCGCAACGCATCTTCTGTTCACGCCGACTCCCTACAGCAGGGATGCCAGCGGCGCACAGAAAGTAGAGTGCTCCTCCGCCGCATCCGGACGTACCGAAAACGGCTATCTTATCGCCTGCTACGATATCGAACTGGACGAGGAAGGCTATCTCGTATCCTCCCGCATGATCGAAAAGGACGAAGAGGCCGCTCACGACAAGTGGTATGCTTACATTGAGCAGGCCGGCGAAAGCGCATGGTTCAACAACCAGACCTACGTAAACACGCTGGACAAGAAGGCCATGCAGCGCTTCATCGACGTTACATATGAAAGCTACAACCGCACCATCGCGGATGAATTCGACAAGGTTGTCCCCTCCATCTTCACGGACGAACCGCAGTTCAACGGCAAGCAGACCCTGCGCTTTGCAACGGACAAAACCGACGTTCTGCTCCCCTGGACGGGTGACCTCGCCGAGACCCACGCCGCAGCATACGAGGGCGAAGACCTGATCGCTGCCATCCCGGAACTCATCTGGGATCTCGCAGGCGGCGCGATCTCCCTTGCACGCTATCACTATCACGATCACATCTGCGAACGCTTCACCGAGGCATTTGCCGACCAGTGCGGCGCATGGTGCCGCGAACACGGCATTGCCCTGACCGGTCACATGATGGAGGAGCCCTCTCTGCACAGCCAGACCGCCGCACTCGGCGAGGCTATGCGTTCCTATCGCGGATTTGATCTGCCGGGTATCGACATGCTCTGCGCATTCTTTGAATATACCACCGCCAAGCAGGCACAGTCTGCCGTTCACCAGTTTGGCCGCGAAGGCATGCTGAGCGAACTGTACGGCGTAACCAACTGGGACTTTGACTTCCGCGGTCACAAGCTGCACGGCGACTGGCAGGCAGCCCTGGGCGTAACCATCCGCGTGCCGCACCTTTCCTGGGTATCCATGGCAGGCGAAGCAAAGCGCGACTACCCCGCATCCATCAACTATCAGTCCCCGTGGTGGGACCACTACCGCCTGGTGGAGGACCACTTTGCCCGCGTGAACACCGCAATGACCCGCGGCGTGCCGGTGGTCAAGGTCGGCGTTATCCATCCCGTTGAAAGCTACTGGCTGCACTGGGGTCCTGCGGAGCAGACCGCCATGGTCCGCAACGAGATGGACATGAACTTCCAGAACCTGACCAAGTGGCTGATCTTCGGCGGCGTTGATTTCGACTTCATCAGCGAATCTCTGCTGCCCACGATGTGCGAAAAGGCCTCCAACCCCATGCAGGTCGGCAAGATGGCCTATGACGTGATCATCGTTCCGGGCTGCGAAACCCTGCGCACCACCACGCTGGAACGTCTCTCCGATTTCGCCGCAGCGGGCGGAAAGATCGTATGGGCAGGCAATATCGCAACCCTGCGCGATGCAAAGCCCTGCTCCTGGGCATCCGAGCTCGCCGAAAAGGGACTCAAGGTATCCCTGACCAAGGGCGCAATCCTGCAGTCCGTCGAAAGCGCACGCATCATCGATATCCGCGGCAAGAGCGGCTCCCACACCGAAAATCTGCTGCACCAGATTCGTCAGGACGGCGACACCCGCTGGGTATTCATCGCCCACGGCACCGAGCCGTATAACAAGGACGTCAATCGTTTCCAGGATCTGCGCATCCGCATCAAGGGCACCTGGAAGCCCACCGTATATAACACGATGAACGGCACCACCGAGGCCATCAACTATAAGATCGCCGCCGGTCAGACCGAAATCACCTGCCGCCTGTACGATTATGACAGCCTGCTTCTGAACCTTGAACCCGCCGAGTCCGGTTCCTATCAGGTTCCCAATGCAGATGCTGCCGCAGGCACTGCACTGAATATCCCGGTTCGCGTAGCCTATACCCTGAGCGAGCCGAACGCACTGCTCCTTGACCAGGCCGAATACGCACTGGACGATCAGCCGTGGCAGCCGCAGGAAGAAATTCTCCGCCTGGACAACGAATGCCGCAAGGCACTCGGCTGGCCGCTCCGCGGCGAAGCCTTCGCGCAGCCCTGGGTCGTTCCGGCTGAAACGATCACGCATTCCGTGCGCCTGCGCTTCAACATCGTATCCGAAATCGACTATACCGGCGCATCCCTCGCCATCGAGGATGCAGAGTGCCTGAAGCTGACCTGGAACGGTGAAGCTGTTTCGAACGAACTGACCGGCTGGTATACCGATAAGTCCGTTAAGACCGTCGCGCTTCCGCCCATCCGCAAGGGTGTGAACGTGCTGGAAGTGGTCGCTCCCTTCGGCCGCTGCACCAATCTGGAATGGGCCTACCTGCTGGGTGATTTCGGCGTTGAGGTAAACGGCCGCGATGCACACATCATCGCAAAGCGCGATATGCTGGCTTTCGGCGATTACACCCGTCAGGGGCTGCCCTTCTACGGCGGCAACATCACCTATCACATTCCCGTTACCACCGAAGGCGGCAGCCTGACCCTGCGCTCCGCTCAGTATCGCGGCGCACTGCAGACGGTATCCGTGGACGGCGGCGAGGAACTGCCCGTTATCTACACGCCCTATACCGTATCCCTCGGCGCCCCCGCAGCCGGTGAGCATCAGGTCGACCTGACCCTGTACGGTCACCGCCGCAATGCTTTCGGCCCGGTACACCTTACCGACCTCAACGAAAGGTGGATCGGCCCCGGTGCATGGCGTTCCGAAAATGAAAAGTGGTGCTACGACTACCGCATCTGCGAAGTGGGCGTTCTCTCCACTCCGGCAATTGTAGAAAAATAATCGCAACTAAAAACTGCTTCGCGGGAGATTCCCGCGAAGCAGTTTTTTTGTTTGTCGAAAAAAGCAAATTACGCAAAGAAACAAAATTCAAAATCCGCAGTGGCGGCATGTACGCCACGAGGAACGTATTTTTTCGCAGGTAAGCCTGCGTGCCGAAGAAAAAATCGTTTCATTGCAGATTTTACGACCGGAATCTGAAAGCTTCCAGTAAAATCTGGTGAGGGGACGAACGAAGCGCGCGCCCTGTGGGCGAAACAGCACGGCGTGAGTCCAATAAGCAAAGGAGCACAGCTAGCTTAGCGACGCTGGGCGACTATTGCGCATTGAGGAATGTTTACTTCCCCGCCACAATTTTTAATACCCCAGATGTTCGTCAATCAAAATGATCTCATATTCCGCGCCGGTGGGTTTGATCCACAGAATCGAAAGATTCCTGCAAATTCGCTCCGGACTTTTGCAGTCATAGCATTTATCGCCATTTGCCGTGCAGGGCGTTTTGCGGTTCAGGCGCTTTGCATTAAGCGGCGCTGCAACATTACGCGCGCGGAAAAGTGCTGCCTCGCAGTCCGCCGCCACCTTGTTGGAGCCAACCACTAGATAAACTTTTTCGGGCCCGTACGAAATCGCAGCAACGCGGTTGCCCGTATTATCGATATTGACAATCTCGCCTTTTTCCGAAATTCCGTTGACGGAGCTGATGTAAATTTCGGCCCGGGCAGCGGCCGTGCGCGTTTCCATGGCAGTCATATTTTCCGGCTTTTCATCGTGCCAATATACCATATTGTGGCTTGCCAGCAGTTTGAATAAGCCCATCTCATGCAGGGTCACAGACCCGCCAAAGCCTACGGTTTTTCCATCGATCTGACTGTCTATGTACTCTGCGGCTTTTTCCTTCGTATCAAAAACGGATACCTTGTATCCCTTTTCTTCCAGATTGCTTTTCAGATTCGTGAAATCAAAGCTCATTGTATTTCCCCTTCGTTTCTTTCAATGCATATCGTCTATAATGCGTTTTTTGCCGGTATATCGCTTCTTTGAACCAGCACACGAAACCGCCCTTTTCTTCCCTCTCCAAGCCTATTTTTTCGCATATCCGCTTCAATGCAGCACAGGATTCCGGAATATCGATATATGCCCCTTGCCCGGCGACTGAAAAGGCAAACTCCATCAGGCGCGTACCAAACCCATTTTTCTGGTATTGTCCTTCGATATATATATTATCTATATGGCCGCCTTCTACCGTAACGATTCCGATTGTCCGTCCAAAGGATATTGCGTATATTTTTCCGCCTCGCAAAAGCACGCTGCTTATCCCATCCCGGATGATTGCCTCTTCGCGAGCGTATTTTTCTTCATTTTCCTCTCTGGAAAGCCGGTAATCAAATCTTCCATACCGATTTGCCAGTCGGCAGATAGCAAACGCATCTTCCAGCGTACCGTTGTACTCATGGCATTTGATCTGCATTCCCATAGCAGCAACCAGATGCGAATCGGGGTTGTTTTCAGGCCTGTTGATGGCCCAGTAAATAGCATTGCCTTCGCGAACCACAAAATCCGCAAGCAAATCTTTCCGGTTGCAAATGACCTTATAATCTCTCTTTTTGAAGTAAAACAGATTGCTTTCACAGGTGAATGAGGAAGACATCTGCACTCCCTGATGAATCATTGCATCTTTCAGACCGGAAACATCCGGATTTTCCGGAACCGTATCGAAAAAACCATCAAACAGACGAAAGCAAGCCCAATAATCTTTTACCTCAGGAACGATTCTGGACGTCCAGCTTGCATAGCAATGAACGAGCTGCATCAGTACATACTTTCCATCAAGACCGTGAAATTCTTCCTCCGAAAGCGGACGCCGGTTAGCCTGGGTATATTGTTTCCCTGCCGTTTGAAGCCGGACGGCAACAATATCTCCGTCTGCAAAAATCCTTTCCGTCTGCACATTGGGTTTGATCTTCTTTTTCGGTGGCTGCGGCGAAAGAAGCTTTTCCCTGAATTCGCCAAGCTTCTTTTTTCTGTTCTCCAGCGCCTTTTGCCCCGCCTCGGCCCATGCATCCAGCCCGAATTCGCCGTCGATCATTTCAACTGCTTTATTCCTGACAGAATCGGTCAAAATGCCTTTTTTCCACATGAAGTCGGCAAGGGAATAAATATAATTGCACCACTCCGCCGCATCCGATTCGTCAAACATTTCCCGTCTGACATAGCTGTCGATTTTTTCCAACGCTTCTTCCACGTCATACCGAAAAAACGCGGCGGCATACTCAGTCTGCAAATCCATCGCGGTATCATTTGCCTCAATACCGTTATTCCATGTTCCCATGCTGTATCTCCTCCGGATTTCATCAATCCCTGATTTTATAATCTGATACAACAGCAAAATTGAACCAGTGATTACAGAAAAAGGGCTGTTTCCTGTCGGAAAACAGTCCCATGCATTTGTATCCAAGAGTAGCTGTTACGGAATGATCGGCAGATCTTTCTTTGCTTCCGCAATGATATCGATGAATTTCTTCACCTGATTGGTCACGGAAATCAGGCCTTCGCGTTCGATCTTTTCAAAGTCCATGAAGGTACGTGCGCCGGATACTGCACAGGCACCGCACTTGATGAATTCCGCCGCATTGTCCGGGGTAATGCCGCCGGAGGGAATCAGATTCACTTCGGGGAATACCATCTTGAGGTTGGTCATATACTTTGCTCCGCCGAGTGCGCCGGGGAAAATCTTTACCATCGTTGCGCCCTTGCGCATTGCATTGAATACCTCCGTCGCCGTGAATGCGCCGCTGAATACGGGCACATTGTAACGGTTGGCCAGGTCGATAACATCATCCACCACGCAGGGATTTACGATAATGCTGCCGCCGTGCATAATGACCTCGCGGGCGGACGTAGGATCCAGAACCGTTCCTGCAGCCACAAGCAGCTTATCGCCAAAGTGGGAAGAAATGGCTTCGATCGCTTCCAGCACGCCGGGAGTGGTCATGGTTACTTCGATAACCCTTGCGCCGCCATCGTACATAGCCTGTGCGTAGGCAATATAATCGTCCTTCTTATGCAGCTTGATGCAGGGGAGAATGCCCGTATCCTTGGTATATTTAATAACTCTTTCCTTCAGGGAAATATCGCTTCTGTTCATGTTCTTTCTTCCTTTCTGATCAGGGATTAATCCAACTCAATCTTGGCAACAAGCTTTGCGCACAGAACGCTTTCGTTCTGCTTTACACACGGCATATGGGCATCATCCGGGAAAGTGATCATAAAATCCCCTGCATTCAGCGGGATATTGACGCCGCTGCCTTCCAGATAGATCATATCCTTTTCAACGTCCTCACGGGTAACTTTCAGGGTACCCACGGGCGCATATCCAATCATTTCACAGCCGGACACCACAAAATGAATATCCGCAAAGCGCTTATGCGCCTCAAAAGCACATTCGCTTTCTGCCTTGGTCATGTAGGGACGGCATTTTACCATTACCTTTTCACTTACCGGCAGGTCCGCCTTGACGGTTGCGGTATCGGAATAATTTTTGAGGAACGTCAGCGCCTCTTCAAAGCCCTTGCCCAGGCCGAAATACAAGTGTGCATTTTTGATATTATCAATAATCATACAACTTCTCCTGTTCCGTCAGCGGCTTACGCGACCCGATGCATCGCCGCCCATGAGCTTTTTGACCTCATCCAGCGTCGCAAGGTTGAAATCGCCGGTAATCGTCTGCTTAAGCGCAGAAGCTGCCGTTGCAAATTCGCAGGTATCCGCCAGCGACATACCGTTCAGCAAGCCATAAATCATGCCCGCCGCAAAGGAGGCGCCGCCGCCGCCCCTGTCCACCAGATGAATATCGTATTTCTTCGAGTGATAGAACTCGTTGCCGTCGTAAATCATGGTAGACCAACCGTTATCGGAGGCAGAGAAGCTTTCACGCAGAGTGGAACCGATGTACTTGAAGCCGAAGCGCTCCTTCAGCTTTATGAACACCTCTTTATAGGCCTCGATATCCAGCTGACCTTTGGTGATATCCGTGTTTTCCGGCTTGAAACCGAGAACCTTTTCCGCATCCTCCTCGTTGCCGATGCAAACGTCCACATACTGCATCAGCGGAATCATAACGCTCTGTGCCTTTTCCGGGCTCCAAAGCTTGCTGCGGTAGTTCAGGTCGACGCTGACGGTCACACCATGGCGTTTTGCCGCCTTCATGGCCTCTTCCACCAGTACGGCTGCCTTTTCACTGATGGCGGGGGTAATTCCCGCTACATGGAACCAGTCTGCATCGGAAAAAATACCGTCAAAATCAAATTCCTCGGGGTCAGCCTGGGAAATTGCGGAATATTTTCTGTCATAGACTACGTTCGATGCCCTGACCGATGCACCGTTTTCATAGAAATTCAGACCCAGCCGCTCGCCGCCGCGAACGATGAACCGGGTATCTACGCCCTGTTCACGCAGCTTGTTCAGCGCCGTCTGGCCCAGCGGATTCAGAGGAAGCTTGGTAACGTATCGGACGTCCAGACCGAATCTGGCCAGCGAAACCGCCACGATCGATTCGTCACCGCCGTAATACGCCTCAAACTCCGTCGCCTGTTCAAACCGAAGATTGTTTTTCGGCATGAATCGGATCATCATTTCGCCCATCGTAACGACTCTCATGGTTCATTCCTCCCGTCAGGATTTGCCGTATTTATTTAGAAAATAATCGCGTCCGCGAAGCACATTTTCCTCAGAAATGGTCTGAATGCCGCCCGCAGCCAGAAGATGTATGTACATTTTGCAGCTCTTTTCCAATACCTGGCAGCAGACCTTTGCTTCTTCAAGGTTCGCACCGAAGCAGATCGGACCGTGGTTTCGGATCAGAATCGCATTTGCATCCGTAACGGATTCCGAAACCACCGTTCCCAGTTCCTCGTGCATATCCGAGGGGACAAAACGGCTGGAAATCGGGATCGCACCGCCCAGCAGCTGGCACATTTCCTCCGAAATTGCGGGAACACCCTCGTCCCTTGCCGCAGCTGCCATGCCGTAAGTGGAATGCATATGAATGATTGCGCCGACATCGGGGCGCTTGTTCATAATCTTTCTGTGAATTTCGCGTTCGCTGGTGGAAAGTCTGGTTCCCTTTACCTGTGTTCCGTCCGGTGCCAGTACCACCAGATCCTCAGGCTGCATGCTCTCATATGCCACGCGGGAAGGCGTAATCAGAATATTTCCATCGTCCAGACGCACGCTGATGTTGCCCCACGTAGAAAACACCAGTCCCTGCGCCTTCAGCCACAAACAGGTATCAATAATATCCTGCCGCGCTTTAATGCAGTCGTTCATAGGTCAGCGCCTCCTTAAAGATGGTTCTTATAATCCGGGTTGAGAATGGTTTTGACCACCCGTCCGCCGAGAAAGTCCGCCATATTTTTCGCAGCCATCATACCGGCGCGTTCATGGCTTTCGATGGTGCATGCGCCCGTATGCGGAAGCAAAAGCGTATTTTTTGCCGTGAGCAGCGGATTGTCCGCCTCCGGCGGTTCGGGCGTAAATACGTCCATACCCGCACCTGCGATAACGCCGTTGTTCAGTGCGTCCGCAAGGTCCTGCGCTACCACCAGGCGCCCACGGGCTGTATTGACCAGAATGGCATTTTTCTTCATTCCCGCCAGGAATTCCTTATTGATCATGCCGTTTGTTTCCGGCGTAGAGGGGATATGCAGGCTGATAATATCCGCTTCGCTGCGGATGGTGTCTATATCGGCATACTCCACATGGAGCTGCTCTGCCGCCGCTTCATCCCAGCGGATATCGTAAGCCAGAATCCTGCATCCGAAGCCGGAAAGCATCTTTGCCAGCGCTTTGGATATATCGCCAAAGCCAATGATGCCTACGGTTTTGCCCTCGATCTGCGTTCCGGTACGGCTTTCAAAAAAGCGGCTCCAGTCATTGTTTCGAACCTCCGCATCCGATTCCGGAATGCTGCGCAAAAGTGAAAGGATGATACCCATGGCGAGTTCCGCAACCGCTGTCGAAAGCGATCCCGCCGCATTGCACACGGCAATACCATTCTCCGCCGCAGCCACCTTATCAATTTCATCCGTTCCCACACCATAGCGGGAAAGAAGTTTCAGACTGCCGCGAAGCTGATCAAACACCTCTTTCGGGAATTT
The DNA here is from genome assembly GCA_015056055.1 of Clostridiales bacterium. Lineage (GTDB taxonomy): Bacteria > Bacillota > Clostridia > Christensenellales > Aristaeellaceae > Alectryocaccomicrobium. Next base: position 35,698 of record SVHC01000029.1, read on the forward strand.
TTCGCCCGCCGAGATCACGCCGTCGTATCCTTTGAGCGCATCCGTCCAATCCAGAGCGTTTCGCGTCGGCATATACAGAATATCCGCCGCATATCCCTGCGATTCCAGATACGCTTTCATGCGTTCGCGAATGACCAGCGGCTGCTGTTTTCCAATAATCGCTACTTTATACATACCGGTCACTCCTTATGAATTTTGACCGCGATCTTCACCGCGTCAGGATAGTTTTTGCGGAAGAATCCCGGAATACAGTCTTCAAACGGAAGCTCATCCGTTATGATCGGCAGAATATCCGGCTGATATTTTTCCAGAATCGCCAGCGCACCGGTCATGTTGTCAAATTCGCCCATCACGCCGTAAATCTGCAGCGCCTTTGAAACCATGGAACTGACGTCCACACCATCCTCCCGGTTCTCATAAAAGCCAATGAGAGAAATCGTCCCGCGGAAGGCTACCATGTCCAGAGCCTGCTCAAAGGTTCCCGGCATACCGGAGCATTCCACCACAAACTCCGCTCCATTGCCGCCGGTAAGCTCCTTTACAAAGGCAATGGGATCCTGCCGGCGGATATTGACCGACCGTGCGCCAAGCCGTTCTGCAACCTCAAGTTTTTTCGGATTGCGGCCCACCATGATCACATTCTTTGCACCCAGGCATTTTGCCAGTACCACAGCTGCCATGCCAATGCATCCCGTTCCGATAACCACGACCGTGGATTTATCGGTAATGTTCATTTTCTTTATGCCGCCGTATGCCACGGAAAGGGGTTCCGCCAGCGACGCCGCTTTCAGAGAAATCCCTTCCGGAATCTTATGCAGATGATAGTGCGGAATGATATAATACTCCGCAAATGCACCGTCATAAACCGGGTCAATGGTGCCGACATTCAGCATGTGACTGCAGCGGTCATATGCGCCCATTTTGCATGCTTCGCACGTACCGCAGGCAACCGCATTGTCGCCGACCACGGGATCGCCCTTTTTGAAACCGGTGACATTTTTACCCACCGCTTCCACCACGCCGGACCATTCGTGCCCCAGCCTGACAGGATAGGTCACTTCCCCGTTTTCGGCAAAACTGCATTCACTGGAATACAGATCCTGATCCGTACCGCAGATGCCGCAGTAACAGATTTTTACCAGGACCATATCGTCCGCCACTTCCGGAATCGGCATATCCACAATGGAACCCTTGCCGTATCCCTCGCTCAAAAGGACTTTCATCTTATTTTCCATGGTGTCAGCTCCTTTTCCATGGTCAAATCCATTCACAGAAAAAACGCTTTCTATGCACATCCGGCATATACCGGCATTTATCTGTGTCCATTTCATAGTTTTTATTATACACAGTACCACCGCATTGTCAAGCAGCGATCTTGCTTCGCGCCCGATCATGTAAAACAGCCGCCCACATACTGTGAGCGGCTTTGATTGTCAAAAAACGCGAATATCGTTTAGGCTAGAAAAGAAAAATCCAATCCGCAGCGGCGGCGTGTACGGCGCGAGGAGCGATTTTTTCGAAGGAGAGCCAGCGAACCGAAGAAAAAATCGCTACATTGCAGATTTCACGCCCGAAATCTTTATGATTTCAGTGAAATCTGGTGAGGGTGGCAGTGGCGGGGGAG
>SVHC01000030.1 GCA_015056055.1 Clostridiales bacterium
AGCACTTGCAGGCTGCGGTCACTTACGTCCATGTAAGCTCCCTTGACTGCAAGTTTGCTTCCTTGCCTTGCAGGCTTTTTCAGGCTCTGGCAAATCGTTGACTTTGTCAACGATTTGAGGTGCCTCCTGATAAGGAGACACCTTAACTACTTTGCGATAGGAAATAAATATTACTTTACGTCAACGCGCAGACCGGTGGTTGCGCTCTCGATAGCGGAGAAGGTCATGGCTACGCTGCCGTAATTGTAAGTGCATACGTTTTCGGATTCGCGGCCTTCCTTGAGGGCAGTCAGCATTTCGTTGATTGCGCCGGCAAACCACGGAATTCCGTCCCAGGATTCGGGCATGGGCAGGCGTACGCGCTCGTCAGAGCCGACAAACTGTGCTTCCGGTGCATCGTCGAAGCCGTTCCAGATGGCGGTACCCTTGGTGCCGATGATGCGCCACTGAGAATGCCATGCGGTCTTCATTACGTTGGTATCCATTACTGCATTGTAGACGAGAACGGTGCCGTCTTCCATCTCGAAGATGCAGGCGCCGCTGCCATCGCCGTTGTAATGGGAACCTTCGGGATTGTAGCTGTGGCAGTATACAGTCTTGGCGTCGGTGCCGAGGATGAAACGTGCGGAGTCGAAGCTGTGGATAGCCTGATCCTGCAGCATGGGGAAGGCCAGTTCGTTGCGGCGACCGCTCAGGTCGGCGTTAACGTAGATTTCGCAGCATACCATCCAGATCTTGCCCAGAGCACCGCTCTGTACTGCATGGCGCAGGCCGCGGATACCCGGCAGATAGCGACGATTCTGCATGATGTTGAATACGCGGTCGGTCTTGGAAGCAGCTTCCAGCAGCATTGCGCCTTCTTCGCGGCTCATGCACATGGGCTTTTCGCTGAATACATGGCAGCCTGCGGCAAGGCTCTTGAGAGCGAGCTCGCAGTGCATGGGAGCATTGACCAGAATGATTACGATGTCAGGCTTTACTTCTGCAAGGGCGGTGTCGAAATCGGTGTAGATTTCGCTGTTGAGATTGTACTGTTCCTTGCGGGTCTGGGCTGCCTGCGGGAATACGTCAACCAGTGCGGAGATTTCGCAGTCCGTGCGCGTGGCCAGAACATCCAGCCATTCGATGGAGATTACACCGCATCCAACGAGCATAATGCGATATTTCTTATCCATGGTAACATCCTCTTTTCTGAAAAGTTGTTCATTACTGGTACAAACAAAATCATTGTTTCCATTATAACACAGCCGGACGGCTGGTGCAATGGTGTGAGCATAGATTTACAGAAACGGGTATATCGTGATTTAAGAACTGTAGAATTGCTGGTTTGTTCATCGATGCAGGGGCATTCGCATGCAAACATAAATACGGTGCAACTTGATAGAAAAATACCTCCAAAGCTGTTTAAAACTTTGAAGGTATAAGGTTAGAAGAAATTATATGTACTGTTGTGGGCGATTTCAAAAAGACGCCGCATGCCTGTTTGTACATCGGGAAGAGGCTGGGGAATATCTTTCCTGCAAAACAGGAGGATAGCGATGCATATCAGCAAAATCAGAATGGTAATGCTGCATGCAAGACGGATGTTGGCATCCTTGCTGCGGCGTGTACGCTTTTTTGCGGCGGGTCTGTCTATATCAAAGGGAAGTACAGGCTCCGGAGGTTCTTCCGAAACGATTTCAGGAAGCGGAGGAAGGTCCAGTGCCATTACGGCTTTTTTTGAAAAACGGGTGAGACAGATTTCGCGGCCACGCATACAACGGACACATTTATCGGCATCCAGTGAATTCGGACGACCGCATACGCACACCCATGCGCCGGGCAGCATTTGTGAAAACTGAACTGCACCATGCCCAGCAACGCGCAAAAGCATAGCTTCTTCGTGGCTGCTGATAGGCTCTGCTTGCGGAAGCTGAATTTGCGATTCAGGGACGGATATCCAATCCTCTGCGTCGCCGCGGAAGCGGATGCGCTCAAACTCAATTTCCATCTCCATTGCACCTTCAAGTGATTCGGGATAAACGCGCAAAGAAAAACTGCTGCGTGGATGGACACTGAGATCGGATACGGAAATAAACACATCTTCCGTATTGCCTTCCGAATCGGTCCAGTGGGCGACGGCACGCAGACGGCGAATGGTATGATTTGAAAGATTGTATAGATTGAGATAGGCACAGGGCAAACCGCCGTCAAAAACAGCGATTTCAACATTGACTACCTCAATCGGACAGCTTAAATCCAGTTTCATTGTATTCCTCCCAGATATTACCATTATAGCATATAAGAGAAAAAATGCAAATGGGGAATGAAGGATTGGCTATTTTCGGCTTGCGTATGATCTGTGAGTTTGTTATAATATAAAATAATGAAAGATATGCGCGATTGGACGAATGAATTGCGCAGCAAAGTGATGATTATTTGAGAGAGGTGTCTGTATGGCAGCTTCCAAACTTTATCAGACGCGTGAATGGGCCGGAAAGTGGATTGGCGCACCGGAAATGACAAAGGATGACCGTATGGCTCCGATTTTCCGCAAGCAGTTCAGCGTTGTATATGACATTAAAGCGGCAAAGGTAGCTATCTGCGGTCTGGGTCTGTTTGAATTGAAGATCAACGGTGTTCCTGCGGATGATACCTATTTGAACCCGGTTAATACATATTATTCTGAAACTTCTCTGTACCGCGAATTTGATGTTACCCATCTTGTTCATAAGGGAACCAATGTAATTACGGTCGAGCTGGGCAATGGATTCTTCAATGAATCTGTAGAAGCGTGGATGTGGTCTGTGGCTCCGTGGCGTGCTGCGCCGAAACTGATGATGGACCTGGAACTGTCTTATTGCGTAGGGAAGACGGAAACGATTTCCACGGATGAAGAGTGGGAAGTCACGCTGGATGGTCCCATCACGGAAAACAGCATTTATTTCGGCGAAACGCATGATATGCGCCGCCATGAGTGCGATTATCAGTGGAAGAAAGCAGTGTTGGTTAAACCCGTCAAAGGCACCGTTCGCTGTCAGGATATGGACCCGATTCGCAAAATCGGCGAATTCAAGCCGAAGTCGATTACGCGTCTGGATGATGGTGCATATGTGATCGAAGCGCCGCAGATGACCACCGGCTGGATGAAGATCAAGCTGTGTGCACCACGCGATACCGACGTTATGATCACTTATGGCGAGAGGCTGCTGGATGACGGACATCTTCACAAAATCGGAAATGGTGTTGGTGAAGGCGCTTCCTGGTTCAAGAAGGACTATATTCAGGAAGATCACTACATCAGCGATGGCGAAGAACATGAATTTGAGCCGAAGTTCAGCTATAAGGGATACAACTATATTCAGGTGGAAAATTATCCCGGCGAACTTACGGAAGATGACATTACGCTTTATCTGATTGCGAACGACGTTGCGACCGTATCTGAATTCAAGTGCTCGGACGAACTGGTAAACAAGCTTCATGAAATGATGAAGCGTACCATCGTGAACAATCTGCAGGGTAAGCCCACAGATACGCCGGTATGGGAGAAGAACGGCTGGCTGGGCGATCTGAATGTTGCGCTGCTTTCGTTCCTGTACAACTTCGATATGAGCAATTTCCTGCCGTGCTTTGTGCGCATGATGGCGGACAGCCAGCACAATTGCGGCATTATCACCCAGATGGTTCCCAGCGTTATCTGGCAGAACCGCAATTCGCCTGTATGGAACACGATCTTTGTGTTTGCGGTGGAGGCTCTGTACGACTATTACGGAGATATGGATCTGCTGCGCGATATGTATCCGGATATCAAGACCTTTGCTTGGAAGGACATTGGCTATCTCGGCAGCCGCGGCTGGTACTGGGATGACGAACTGGAACTCGCCGACTGGGTAGCTCCCATGATGGATGAATTCTGCGAAGGTGCCAATCCCTTTATGTCCGAGGGCATTGAAATTTGCGGCACGGCATTTGCCTATGGAATGCTTAAATCCGCTGCACGCCTTGCACGTCTTCTGGATAAGGAGCAGGATGCGGTTGAGTATGAGGCAGCTGCTTCCAAGATTTACACCGTATTCAATGATCGGTACTATAATGCCGAAAAGCAGATTTATGAAACGAAGTTCTGGGAAGTGATCGGCAACCGTACCAAGTATCGCCAGACTTCCAACCTTGTTCCGCTGTACTTCGGTCTTGTTCCCGAGGATAAGAAGGCAGGGGTTGTTGCGAACCTCGTAAATGACTTCATTGAGAAGGACTATCATCTGGATACCGGCAGCGCGGGCACGCATCTGGTGCTTCCGTTCCTGTTTGACTACGGTTATCCTGAGGTTGCTTACAAAGTTCTTATGCAGACAACCTATCCCAGCTGGGGTTACTGGATTGAGAATGGTTCGACTACCGCATGGGAGTGCTGGGAGCAGGTAACTCGTTCCAAGAACCACTATTTCCTGGCAACCTACGAGGAAGCGCTGTATTCTCACCTCGTCGGTATTCGTGATATCCGCGACGGCTTCAGCCGCTTTACAGTAGCACCCGAGGTTACCTGCGGCATGGAATGGGCAGAGGGTAAGATCCAGACGCCCACCGGCATTGCAGCCTGTGCATGGAAGAAGGCTGACGATAAGACCATTGTGGACATCGAAATTCCCTTCGGCGCAACGGCTGAAATTCGTCTGCCGGAAGGCGATGCGAAATTTAAGAAGATTGTCTGCGGTGGAAAGTATCACTTTGAAATCGTTGACGGCAAGGTTATTGAAGGCTGACGATGTAAATGATGTAAGAAGAATACCGACGAAGTCCTTTCTCCGCACTGGCCTGCACTACGTTTGCCCGGTGTTCCGTGGCGGCGCTCGAAGTTTGCCGCCATTCAGCCTTCGGAATCCGTCACCGCAGGTGACGGAGGGGATTCACCTCGCTCGTCCGCTATTCTTGTCATTTCAAAACGAACTGCTGCCTGTATACTGCAGGCAGCAGTTTTTTCACGCCTGATGCGTTTTTCGAATATACTGCATCGAATGCATCAGGAAAGGATGGAGACAGAAATGCAGAATGCGACATTTCTTCCGGCATTGGGCAGCGAGATATACGAAGGAATAGACGTGAGCCAGTTCCAGGGAAACATCAATTTTGCGCAGGTAAAGGCGGCGGGCATCCGGGCAGTTTATATACGCGCGTCGCTGGGAGCAAATTATGTGGATCCCAATTTTATCAGAAACTATACGGGTGCGAAAGCGCAGGGACTGCTTGTGGGTCTTTACCATTATATGACGGCGAAAACCACTGCTGAGGCAGAAAGTCAGGCGCGCTTTTTCCTGAATACGATCGGGAATCGTACATATGACCTGAAATTGGCATTGGATTACGGCGGAGACAGGGGGCTGACCACGGAAGAAAAGAATGCCAATGCGGAGGCATTCCTTGCACTGATTGCGCGAACGACAGGGAAGACGCCGATTCTCTACAGCAGCGCATCCGATGCGGGCGATATATGGAGCCAGAGGATTGCGAGCCAATATCCTTTGTGGATTGCAGATTATTACACGCCGCTGCCGGAATACAATTCGAAATGGACCGGATGGGTTGGATTCCAGTACACCGACAAAGGCTCTGTTTCAGGCATAAACGGAAATGTGAACCGCGACAGATTTACGAATAATGCACTGGTATCTGTGCAGCCGCCGGTAACTCCGCCTGCTACAGGAACGAAACTGATTTGCTATACGATTCAGCGGGGCGATACGTTGTCTGCGCTGGCGAATCGATTCGGAACCACGGTTGCGGCTCTTGCTGCGCTGAATGACATTGCCAATCCGAATCGAATCAATGCGGGCGATGTTCTTTATGTCCGCGTGCCTGCAAGTAATCCTGCGCCTTGCTGCGATACCTATACAGTAAAGAGTGGAGATACGCTTGCCGAAATCGCTAATCGGTTTGGAACAACGGTAGCGGCGCTTGCTTCCCGTAACAATATTGCAAATCCGAATCGGATTTATGTGGGGCAGGTACTGGATTTGGGACTGTGCGATCGTTAAAACATTGCGAAATAGATAAAAATATTTCGAATTTATGACAAAAAGCTTGCCAAATCAGCGAATAAGGTGTATAATAACGGTAACAAGTGCTGAGGAGGCAAGCCAAACCATTATGAAAAGACAAATTCTGGCAGCGGTACTGCTTTTGATCGTGATCATGGTTCCGACGCTCGGTATTGCCGAGGATTCGGAAACGGTCATGCTGGCAAAGACTCTGTATACGCTTGGCGATGACTCCTATGAAACGATGATCGCCATTGGTACAGTGGTTATGAACCGTGCAGACAGTCCGTTTTTTCCGGATTCGGTAGAAGGCGTTCTGAATCAGCCGCATCAGTTCCCGCGCGGAAATCGCTACGATGAAAAGGCGATGGATGCAGCGCGAGAGATTATGATGGGCGCAAGAGTGTTCCCGAGCTACGTTCTTTACTTTAACGAAGTGGATGGAAATGGCGACTGGAGTACGCGCGACCTTTACGCTGCGATTGGCGAATACGGTTTCTACAACGCAGAAAACTAAGAACAAAATACCTGGCAGTATGTGGATAAAAATTTCCGCATACTGCTTTTTGCTATCGAAAAGCGAGAATTTGCAAGCACTTTAAATTTATAGTTGCAATCGAGGGGAATATACGATATACTAATTTTACATGGAATTTTGTACCTAGCTATGAATAAAAGGGGGCAAAACAATGTTTTCTCAGTACAAAAACAATACTACGGAAGAAATTGCAGTATGTGGAATTCCCTTCAGTGTAAGCAGGGATGAAAAGGGCTTGGTAAAGGCGATTGAAGGCGGAAATTGGACCAATGTAAAGATGGCGAACAAGTGCGAAGTGCTGTTTTTCCTTGGTATGGCAAATACGGAATGGTGCTGCAGTGAGTGGTGGGGTCAGAACGAAGTTATGTTCAACCACGATCAGCGCGTATTTATCGGCGACAAGATGCAGCGCATCTGCGTTGTATATGAAGACAATACGCAGGATACGGCGGATATCCGATTTGGCGTAAACTGCTGGAACTACGACCTGTTCTGTGAGCCCGGAAAGAAGGAAAACCGCTGCTTCAGAGCGCCTTATGACGAGCCTTTCCGCAGCGATGCAAATGCACGCAAGTTGCTGGAAGATTCGCTGCACCTGATGCAGAACGATGCTGAGGATTACGAGAAGAATACCAAATGGGTATTTGCTTTCCGCGTAAATCCGAACAAGACCATTAAATTCATCACTTGGGGCGGAAAGAAAAATAAGGGCGTAAACATTTCTGCAGTTACAGGTCTGAATGCCGGCGAAGAAATTGATCCCAAATGGCCGATCATGACCAATGCGGACTTCCTGAACAAGAGCTGGTTTAAGGCTGCCGATAAGCTTGCACATCGTCTGTATACCTATATGGAGGATATCCCGAATTCCGTTACAATTGACGAAATCGAAGGATTCGACGCTCCGGATATCCGCTTCTACGGCTCCGGTACGGCTGATATTTATACCAACGTATACCGATATAACCTTATGGATATGGCCTATGAGAAGGTAACGGCAGACGGTATGCCGCATACCTCCTCGGAGCACACCTATGACTTTGGCTGCTATGGTGGTATGGGTACTTATACAGCGGCGGAAGACTATTTCCCGCATGTATGGATTCGCGACAACGGTCGTTCGCTGACGGAGGTTGTAAACTTCGGCTACGAAGAACGTCCGATTCTCGCTGCGGATAAGCTGTTTGAAATGCTTAAGCCGTCGATCACCATTTCCATTCCGCACTGGTCTCGTATTGCAAACCTGCCGCCGGATGAGGACAACCCGGGTATTGACCGCGACCGCATGGAAAATGACGGCCACGGAGCGATTATGCTTTTCATGTACTCTCTGTACAACAAGGGCGTTGTAGGCAAGGAGTGGGTGAAGGAGAAGGCTGCAAAGCTCAAGGAAGCGGCCGACTTTATCTTCTGGCAGATTGAAAATCCTGTTGAATCCGGATTTGACAAGGTGCTGTTCACATATTCCGAAAGCTCCGATCAGGCATACGGAAGCTTTGACCTGTTCTCCAATGCTACGGTTGTTGCAGCCATGGAAGGCTTTGCACGCATGTTTGCAGATATCGGCGATGTGGAATATGCGCAGAAGCTGGCAGATGCCTCAAAGCTGCTTCGCGATGGCATTGATCAGGTATTTATGATGGACCATCCGCGCTACGGAAATGTATATACCGATACCACCACCGATTGCTGGACGCATGAATATAAGCGCTTCTGTGAGGCTCTTATGGAGGGCGATATTCACGGCTACGATATGGCAACCGATCGTCCTGACCGTTATGAGATTCTCAGCCGTACCTTCCGGGCACAGAAAGAACTGTCCTATTATCCCTTTGCAGGTCGTCAGATGGGATATGGTCAGGGATATCTTACCGTTGCTGCCATCACGCTGGATATGTTTGATGAGCTTACTGAATGCATGGATGCAATCGCCTGCGAAAGCTATCATCCGTATGATCGCCTGAATTACATCATTCCCGAGGGTATTGTAAGACACGGCAGTGGCAAGTTCTGGTTCCGTCAGAGTGACCTTGGCAATGCTGTTCAGCAGGCTGAACCCATCAAGTGCGCACGACTCTTGGTTGGTATCGATGATATTACCGTATCCCGTGGTCTGCGTTTGATTCCCAGACTGCCCAACACCTGGACGAAGCTTGAGGCAAAGAACTACACTGTAAACACGGCAGATGGCAGGAAGAAGTTTGATTTCACCTATCAGCGCGCAACGAAGGACGATGCTTCCTATGATGTATATGCGCAGGCAGATGGAAAGGCATATGGTGCAACCTTCTCCAAGAGTGTGCCTGTAACGTATCTGCGAGTTGGCCCCTTTGATTCTGAGAATATCACCGTACGCGGAGGTATTGTAAATCGCGTCGTGAAGCTGCAGAATCGTTGGTTTGCTATGGTGACGCCCTGTTAATGGGGAGTGCCTGCAATAGTTGAAATCGATTTGAGGAAATAAATAATTGGTGAAAAAAGGACTTGCTCCCGTGAAGAATGGGATGCAAGTTCTTTTCTAATTATAATGATTTTGCAGGAATGCAATTCGTTTGCTTCTTTGAGAATCGAAAAAATGGATTTTTGAACAAATTGTGCTGCAAAATATGAAAAAACTGACTTTGCATCTTGCAAAAATTGGGGGTGTGCTGTATAATATTGCATACTGGTTAAAAATGAATTTCCATGGTAGCTTTGGGGGATGGATTGATATGGACAATACGCAGGAACTGATTGCGCGTTTGAATCAAAGTGGTAAAAAACTTTCAAAAAGCCACCGGCGCATTGCCGAATGCATTGTTCAACATTATGACAAAGTGGCATTTATGACCGCATCCAAGCTTGGTCAGTATGTCGGCGTTTCGGAATCTACAGTCGTGCGTTTTGCTGCGGCACTTGGATATGAGGGATATCCTCAGCTCCAAAAAGCCCTTCAGGAACTGATTCGACACAGGCTGACTGCTTCCCAGCGATTCGAAATGACATCGGATATGGACCATTCTCAGGTGCTTTCCAGAGTTCTGAAAGCCGATATGAACAATATCCGCATGACGATGGATGAAATTGATATTGCAGCATTTGAATCCGCTGTGGACAAGTTTTTGCAGGCAAGGCATATCTATGTTCTGGGATTGCGTGCAAGTGCACCGATGGCGCAGTTCTTTGCTCACTATCTGAAGTTTATTTTTGCCAATGTTACGGTTGTAACTTCCGGTATCAGCGATGTTTTTGAGCAGCTGACCCGCATCAATGACGAGGACCTTCTGGTAGGCATTTCTTTTCCGCGCTATACGCTGCGCACGCTTGAGGCAATGGAATTTGCCAAGAGCCGCGGCGCATCGCTGCTTGCTATTACGGATGGACCTCTTTCTCCGCTGCATTCTGTATCCGACCTATGCCTGATGGCAAAAAGTGACATGGCTTCGTTTGTCGACTCGCTGTGTGCGCCGCTGTCGCTGATCAACGCTTTGATTGTAGCGCTTGGTCAGCGCAGACGCCAGCAGGTTACTGCATATTTTGAACAGATGGAAGGCATCTGGTCTGACTACAAAGTCTATTTGGGCAAGGGGGCCGAAGAATGAAAAAAATTGCAATCGTAGGCGGTGGCGCGGCCGGAATGCTGGCGGCACTCTATGCTGCCAGAGCAGGTGCTCGCGTATGCCTTCTGGAACGGAACGAAAAGCTGGGTAAAAAAGTATATATAACTGGTAAGGGGCGCTGCAACGCAACCAACGCTTGCGAAAGAGATGAATTTTTTCGGAATATTCCGCGCAATCCGCGGTTTCTGTATGCGGCATTCTCAAAGCTGGACAACATCGGAATGATTGACCTTTTGGAGTCACTCGGCTGTCCTATGAAGGTGGAACGCGGCGAGAGGGCTTTCCCGGTATCTGACAAGGCAAGTGACGTAACTGGCGCGCTTTCGCGTGAATTGAGGCGTCTTGGCGTTGAAGTTCGCTTTGAAACCCGCGTTCGTGAGCTCATTATTGAGGACGGCAGTGCAAAGGGCGTTGTTCTGGAGAATGGACAGCGTATTTCGGCAGATGCTGTTATCGTTGCAACCGGTGGTTTGAGCTATCCTTCTACCGGTTCCACCGGAGATGGATACAGGCTGGCGGAAGCCGCAGGGCATACCGTGATTCCTGCGAGGGCTGGTCTTGTTCCGATTGAAACAGAGGAAAAGTGGTGCGCTGACCTTACAGGCCTGAGCCTGAAAAATGTGCGTTTAAGCGCAAATGTCAAGGGTGGGAAGCGTTTTTATTCTGATATGGGCGAAATGCTGTTTACGCATTTCGGTGTGTCCGGTCCGTTGGTGCTGTCGATGTCCAGCATGATTCCGGAAAACGGGCAGGTGCAGTTGGAAATTGATTTGAAGCCTGCTTTGGATGCGGCTACGCTGGATAAGCGCCTGCTTCGTGATTTTGCTGAAATGCAGAATCGTCAGATTGCTACCGTAATGGATGGACTTGCACCCCACAGCCTGGCATTGATGCTGTTGCAGCTGGCGGATATTTCGCCGTATATGCCTGTCCACTCTGTTACCAGCGAGCAGCGCAAGTCGCTTGTGAAGCTGATGAAGGGGATACCGCTGACTGTGAAGGGCACGCGCTCTATGGACGAGGCGATCATTACGCGCGGCGGCATTAATGTGAAGGAAGTGAATCCTTCCACGATGCAGTCCCGCCTTGTGAGCGGTCTGTATTTTGCAGGTGAGACTCTGGATATCGATGCAATGACGGGCGGGTTCAATCTGCAGATTGCATTTTCGACCGGTGCACTTGCGGGTGAATCTGCTGCGAAGGAGGAAAACTGATGGATTCCAATGTAAACATCAGCGGAAGCAAAACAGTATCCCGCGCAGCGATTACGATGTGTCTGACGCGTACGCGTGATGAAGAAAAGGAACTGAAACAAAAGTTTGCTACGGAAGAAATTTATGCTGCCGCAGTAGACTATGGCGGGGAATTTCTGCAGTCCATTACCCGAATTGTAGAGCGCGCTGTGGTTGCGGCAAAGCGCGAAGGTGTTATTTCGCCGGAATCCTATCGTGAGGAGGGGTCTGTTGCAGGCGCAACAAGAGAAGCACTTTCGCAGATTACAAACAAAGCCATCGGCCTCAGCATCGGTGGCAAAATCGGTATTGCGCGTGCAGGAAACAATGTAGCTGTTGCAGTATTTTTTGGCATAGGCCTCTTGCATCTTAATGAAGTGGCCATTGGATTGGGACATCGGGCAATCTAAACATATAAGTATCTGTATCGGAGTTCTGCGGTTTGCGGAATATACGATGCAGTTATTTATTCTGATGGAACTTAAGTATTGTTTGGTAAGTCATAGTAGTATAATTGGATTGGGAGGTTATCATATGAAAAAGCTGTTTGCGATGCTGATTGTGTGCGCGATTATGCTGAGTGGTGTAGCTATGGCGGAAGCCACTGAAATACCCAGAGGCGAAATCGTGGAACTTGTGTCTGGCAAGACCTACTCGATTGACGGGGAAACGTTCAGAGTCAAGTATGCATTTAATCTTCCGGAAGATTCGGAACAGTCCGTAATCATCAAGGTAGGGAATGCGCCGGAAGTTACCTGCACCGGCTGGTATCTTGAGGGCAAAGTATACGCTGCATTTCTGGATACATATGATTTTTGCATCCTGGTAGGAGATTATGGCCCGAGTGATGATCACTGGTCTGAAATTTTCTATTATGATTCTTACGAGGAAACGCTTACCGATATCGGCGGTGTTGGTGCGCTTCCGAAGAACATCACCATCAACAACGACGGTACGTTCTCGTGCATGGTGCGTGCAAACGTACTTCATACCTGGTTCCGTCCGGCAGATTTCACGATAGCACAGGCGCATCTCTTTGATGAAGAATACAACTACATTCCTACTTCGCCTAAGGTGGTGGAACTCCCCAGAGCGCAGTATCCCATGGGTGCGGTGGCATATCCCACTATGGATATTCCTGTCTGCACCGATACGGATTTTGATGAAGTTGCATTTGTTGTACCAGCAGGGGATGAGATGTTTTTCACTGTGACGGATGACCGTACGTGGGTAATGGTCACACACTATACCCTCAACGAATACGACTACCCTGAGCAGGAAATGGGATATATCCAGATTGATCCCGAAGGCTACTGGACCGATGTAATCCTGAATGGAAAGAGTTATTCCGGATACGAAATTTTCCGCGGTTTGCTTTATGCCGACTAAGCGATAATGAAACAAAAAATGTGCAGCCATTTGGCTGCACATTTTTTGTTGTAAGCGTACTATTCTCCGTCGTCGATGGGACGCTCCAGAATGATTTTTTCACCGTTGAGCTCCATCTTGAGACGGTTTCCGGATACGTTGAGTTTCTCCAGCATATCACGCGGAATCTGCAGGCGTCCGGCACGGTCGAGGATAACGTATTCATCCTGTACGTCCTGTGCTTCGGTAAAGGAAGTGATGTCCTGCAGGCGATCGAGATAACTCTGCTTCATGACGCGTTCGCTGCTGATTTTGCCATCGCGAATGGCGACAACGCGATTGACTTTCTTGGCAAGCAGCTGATCATGCGTGACGATAACGGTTGTGATACCGGTTTCGCGGTTGATGGTGCGCAGCACATCCAGAATGTACGCTGCAGTTTTGGCATCAACTGCACCGGTCGGTTCATCAGCAAGCAGAAGCTTCGGATTGTTCGAAAGTGCAATAGCAATAGCAATACGCTGCTGTTCACCGCCGGAAAGCTGGGTGAGCTTGCTGTTTTTCTTATGGGCCATGCCGACCATTTCAAGCAGCTGCAGAGCGCGTTCCTTCTGCTTTTTAGCGTCCTTATCGAAGAGCATCGGCATCTGTACGTTCTGCCATGCGGTGAGGTAGGGGACAAGGTTTCGGCCGTTATTCTGCCATACGAAACCAACTGTATTGCGCTTATATTCCACGAGCTCGCGGTCATTCAGCTTAAACAGATCCTTACCGTCAACCCAGAGCTTACCTGCGGAAGGACGATCCAGGCCGCCGATCATATTCAGGAAAGTGGATTTACCACTGCCGCTGTTGCCGATGATGGCCATAAACTCGCCCTGCTCAATGGTAACTTCAAGTCCCTGCAGAGCAAGCACCTCAACGTCCTTTGTTTTGTAGATCTTTACCAGGTTTTCGCACACGACCATGGGGCGAGTGGCTTCATTTGCTGCCATTGACCAATTCACCATCCTCCAGCTCGTATACTGCATCACCGATTTCCATAAGACCGGTATCGTGCGTGGTCATAACAATGGTAACGCCTTCTTTATCGGTGAGTTCCTTAAAAATCTTAACGACCTGCAGACCGGTAAGAGTATCCAAGGCACCGGTGGGTTCGTCCGCAAAGATTACCTTAGGCTTATGAGCCAAGGCACGGGCGATAGCTACGCGCTGCTGCTCGCCACCGGAAAGTTCCTGCGGCAGATGCTGTGCGCGGGGGCCAAGACCTACCATTTTGAGACATTCCAGAGCGCGCTCGCTCCAATTGCACTTTGCACGGGCCAGACGCAGGGAGAACTCAACATTCTCCTGCGCGGTCATCATGGGAATCAGAGCTACCGACTGAAATACAAATCCGATATCCTTGCGGCGGAGCTGCGCACAGCCCTTTTCGCTCATGGATACGATGCTTCGGTCATCATAGCGTACATCGCCTTCAGTGGGCTTATCCAGCGCGCTGATGATGTTTAGAAGCGTGGTTTTTCCGGAACCGGAACGACCCTTGAGAATCGTAAGTTTGCCGCGCGGAATATATACATCCACGCCTTTTAACGCCCAGAATTCCCCGCTGGATGTGGGAAAGCAGCGTTTAATACCTTCAGCAGAAATAAATACGTCTGTCATTGTATTAATCCTCTCCCAACTTCAGTGCCTGTGCGATCTTCATGCGCGAGATCAGCATACCAAGAACCAGCATGCACAACAGAATTACAATACCAACTACGCTGAACAGGCGAACATTATCCGCCTGCTGGCTGATAACTTCCAGGGGAAGTGCGTTGTCGTTGGAGGTGTAAGCCAGCTGAATCAGCGGCATGAACAGTTTTGCGGTCAGAGTGCCGACTAAAGCGCCGACTGCGATGGACATGCCGGAAATGCATACCTGCTCATTGAGCAGCATGGAGATGATTTCACGCATCGACATACCCATTGCACGGTAAATACCAAACTGCAAAGAACGGGACTGGATAGAAAGGATCCAGTAAATCAGGAAGCCTACCGAGCAGAGGATGAGAACTACGATAAATCCGACAGTAAGGATACCGTTGGTTCCCTGCAGAACAGGATCGTTCTTCGCTTCGATCAGTGCGGCATTGGCATCCTTGAAGCTGGAGAAGCTCAGCGCGTTTTCTTCAGCAAAGTCATAGAAGTATGCATTGCCATCTTCGCTGTTGATCCAGAGTTCATAGGGGAGAATACCCCATTCTGCCTGAAGCTGATGCAGATGCGCAACAATCAGGAAGTTCTGTGCTTCCTTCAGGATACCATCTGCAGTTGCGGTATAGCTGGTAGGAACATAGCTCGGGAAATAATCCACAAAACCGTAGATGATTCCGCGAGCGGTATCGCCATTGGAACCGCGGTAGGTGATGGTATCGCCCAACTTACAGTTGTAAAGTGTACGGAAGTTGCTGGAAACGAGAACAGCCTGACTGTTTTGAGAGATTGCATTCAGGTAATTGTACCAGTGTACATCGGAAAGGCTGTTTTTGAACCATGCAGTCTGGCCAAATACGTCCGTTTCGATGCCCATGAGCTTTACTCTTTTCAGCGTAGATCCGGATACACCGACACTGACCCCGTTGTCTACAAAGACCTTTGCAATCGATGCAGCGCCGTCAACATTTTCATAGAGGCCGAAATCCGGTTCGTTGTAGACAAGTTCAAGAGAAGGATCATATTCCATCATGGCGCTATTGTCTTCCCAGATCTGCTGAACCGCAATGTCTGCACCGATAGAATAACGGAGATTGTCTTCCTTATTCTGGTTGATGGTACGGGCTGCCTGTGCATTGAAAACACCCAGAGCAATGGTCATAATCAGGAATACCATGATGAACCCCTGGCTGCTGCGAGTGCGCAGAACACGCAGGAAAGATGCGTACAGAGCCGGACTCCATATACGGCGGAACAGCCAGAAAACAGCGCCGACAACATACGGGATCAGGCGAACTGCCAAGAGACCTGCGCCCAGCATGAACAGACTGCTGGAGATAAAGAGCAGGGGATCCAGTGAGGCACCGGAGAGAACACGCTGCGCAAGGAGTTCTTTCTGGTTATTGAAAGTATACAGTCCATAAACCGAAATGCCCAGAACGATGATATCCAGACCGAATTTCTGCCACATCGGTATGGTGGATTTCTGGTTCTTGCGTCGTTTGTGGGCGACGATTGTCGTTCTGGAATAACCGATAACGGGAACAACCATTGCAAGAATGGAAAGAACCGCTGCGGATATCGCATAAATCAGTGCTTCGGTATTGAGCTCAACGGGCAGGGCGCTGCGCTGCACGAATTCGAGGAATGCGTTGGCAGAGCCGATAGCTTGACAGAGGAACATACCGAAAGGAATGCCGATAGCGAACGAGATGACCGCAATGAAAAAGCTTTGCATCAGGTAGATCGAAATGATCTGCGAGCTGCCGGCACCGCGGCTCTTGATTACAGCGATTTCATTTTGCTCCATATCCAGCATTTGCTTGGATACCATGAAAATGAATGCTGCGAGAAGAGCAAAAATCGGAATTTGGAGAACAGTAAGGGTAACGCGTACCTTTTGTGCAGTCATAAGGTAGTTGCTCAGCGTTTCAGAGAAGGTATCGCGATACGCCTGAGTAGCACGTGTTCCGAACTGACCACGGAAAACTTCGGCAGATGCCAGAATATTTTCAGCTTCATCGCCGCGCATGGCGGTATAGTCCAGAAGACTGTACCATGTTCCGCTCATGGGATAGGGGAGCGTAGTGCCGTTCATGTAGTAAGCATTGTACAGTTCCGGATGGATGAAACAATCGTCATCGTATGTGCTGGGAGCATATACCCAGTAATGATCTTCTGCCGAGGAATTCCGGAACACACCGACGATGTGAACGTATGTCTGGTTTCCGTCGGGAGTAAACTGGTTGGGAAGCACCAGAACGTCATCAAGCAGGGCATTCATTTCCTTCAGGCCGCGTTCGGTTACTATGGCTTCGATATAGCCGTTTTCGTCCGGCTGATCGGAGTACATGCGACCGGCAATGATTTCGATATGATCTTCGATTTCCGACATGGAACTCAAGGAGATCATTTCTTCTTTAACATCGCCGCGCGGATTCAGAAGAACGCTTTTGGTGGTGTTGAGCTTGAAATATTCAACATTTTCAACGACTTCGAGTCCGAATATGTCCTCGGCATTGGAAACATTGCGTTGGTACTGGCGAAGAAACTCGCCATCGTTGACTGTTCCGCCTGTACGTACGGTGATAAGTGCCGGATAAGTATTGTTGGTGTTCAGATATGCTTCCAGGTTTTTGGTCAGGGTACGCTGCAGGACGGCCTGCGTATAGATGGGATTACCGGCAGCGATACTAATCAGAAGAATATTGCCGATCAAAAGGGAGAGCACCATCCACTTTTTGTTCAGCATTTTGCGAATTACAAATCTGAGCATAATGGCGCCTCCTTTTAATCAATAATGAGCGTTTCACCTTCGGAAACACCCTCGAGCATCCATGCATCGGTTCCGTTGTTGATTATGTACTGAACGAAGCGCTTCTGCACCATTCCGTCAACGAGCTTGTGTACATAATACTTACCGCCATCCAGGACAAGTGCTTTGTGGGAAAGCAAGAGGAC
Organism: Clostridiales bacterium; assembly: GCA_015056055.1. Classification (GTDB taxonomy): domain Bacteria; phylum Bacillota; class Clostridia; order Christensenellales; family Aristaeellaceae; genus Alectryocaccomicrobium. The sequence goes on from SVHC01000030.1 coordinate 17,411, forward strand.
GTTTTCAAGGTAATAGGTGGATGCTTTGGCAATGGGATTGGTAAAACGAACAGTTTCCTCATCATAAGGATCCAGCTTGATATAGGCGTAACCGGTTCGCTCGCCTTCAGGTACAAGAGTATCGGCGGCAACTACGCGGCCGGTAACGAAGGAGCGTTCCTTAGAGGAACCGATTTCAATTTGAACATCCATGCCGTAGCGGAAATGACTGCTCGGATTTTCAATGATCATGAGCATTCCGTCCGTGGAATACATTTCGATCAGAATCTCTCCGGGAGAAACGGGATCTGCGGTGCGCTTGTAGTTGATTTTTGAAATAACGGCATCAACGGGAGAGACCAACTGCGTATTCTGCTGATGAGCCTCTATCTCTGCGATTTCTGCGGCCAGAGATTCGATCTGGTAGTTTTGATCGTAGATATAGCGTTCCAGTTCCAGCTCTTTTCGTTCGATACGCAGCTGAAGAATTTCACGGTCGAAACGGTCAGATACACAGGAAAGCTGCTCACGCATGGCGAACAGTTCGTTTTCCCGTGCAAGCTTTTCTGCCTCAAACGACTCCTGCATGCGGGAGAGGGAAAGGCGCTTGGAGGTCATTGCAATTTCATCGGTTTCAAGCGTGAAGGTTGCAAGTACGTCGCCGGCTTTGACCTTATCACCACGAACAACTTTGTACTCACCAAATTTTGCACCCGGTATATCGAAGGAAAGCTTATACTTATAGGGGTAGTATTCTTTGGCACCGGAACTGTAAACACGCTCATATGTACCTCTACGAACAGTTTCGGTAACATAATTTGCGGAATTGGTCTGAATACGTTCCTCGTCAATCAGGTTATCGCTTTGTACAGCGTAGGCAAGTGAAGGGAGAAAGAGCGTGATAAGGAGAATGCAGGCGATAAACTTAGTCCTTGACATAAACCACATCTCCTTCCTCAATGCCGGACAGAACCTGAGCATACCAGTCGTTGGTCAAACCGATGGTTACCTGACGGCGGACGCGTTCACCGTCCTCATCAATGTAAACATAGCGACCTTCTGAATCGCTGTAAAGCGTGTTTGCAGGAATGATCAGTGCATCCGGAATGTAATTGGTTTTGAGAAAAACGGCTGCATATTTACCAGGTGTGAGCGTTTCGTCAGGATTATCTACGGAAAAGTCGGACAGAAGCGTTCCGCCGGAAATAACGATGGACATATATTCCGAATGGTCCATCGGAATCGCCGTAATTTCGTATCGGGTCCCCTCAACCTGCGCATAGATGTCATGCGCTCTTTCAATATTGGTGAGAGAAATATAGGGAGATTGGATATAAAGCCGGGAGTCGTCTGCAAGGTAAGCCAGCGTATCGTAGGCTTTTACATAACTTCCGGGCATAAGGGTATCACAGTGAATGATCCGACCGTCACAGGGAGCATACAGAACATTCTGCTCAAAGGAAGATTCCAGCACCGCAAGGCGGTTTTCCAACTGCGAAAGTTCAATTGCACGGAGCTGACTGGAAAGTTCGTTGTCCAGCTGAGCCTGTTCGATATCGAGCTTTTTCAGCTCGACTGCCTTCTGGTCAATGGGAGAGGCGCTCATAAGGCGGTTCAGCTCTACGTTCAGAATGCTCATGTCAATCTTGGCAAAAGCTTCTTCGTAAGCGTGATTCTGTTTCATGCGCGCAATGGAAACGCGCAGACTTTCCGCTTCCTGCTGCTGGGCATCGTAATTGAGAGTGGCGATTACATCGCCCTTTTTGAACTCCTCGCCGATAAAGATGTGGAGCTCATCAATATAGCCGCTTTGCGTGAAAGCGAGTTCTTCCACATGCGGAACGACCGATGCATCATACACGGCAGTTTTTGAAAACTCGCCGATATATGCTGTAGCGGTATCCAACTTTACGCCTACTGGTTCAAGGAGCTCGGGAACCTCTTCCTCGGCCAAACCGAAGGGAAGCATAAGCATACACATTGCAAGGATGGATGCTACGCTGCGGCCAAGAATGAAGGAACGCTTTTTGCAATTGCTCATAGTTACTTCTCCTAATCCACGATTACATGTTCGCCTTCTTCAAGACCGGATACGATCTCGATGCGCCGGTTGGCGACCAGGCCGACTGTAACATCTTTGTATGCTTTCAGGCCATCTTCACGTACATAATAGATGATGGATTTGCCTTCTGAAGTGACAACGGCATCGACAGGGAGATGAAGTACATCCCTGCGCTCGTCCATCAGCAGAGTCAGGCTGCCGCGAGTATCGCTGTCCAGACCGAAGGCAGGCTCTTTCAGGACAAAGTAGATATAGCCGAGGCGGCCTTCCACTTTTTCCTGCGGCTGGATTCCGAGGTCTTCCTCACTTGCAACAACAGCGGGGTAGATCGCATCACCGACGATGATGTCATATTCGTCACCGGGATGGAAGTATTGCCAACGGATGGTTTCGGCGCGGAAGAGGGAGAGCGAGGCATCTGCAATGGTAACTGCACGCTCGGTACGCACGCTGGTAGCACCGGCTTCATATTCGCGTACATAAGTGACGATTCCGTCAAAGGGGGCGCGAATCTGGCGGCCTTCCAGCTCTGTCTGCAGGGTATCCAACTTGAGAGTCTGCAAATAAAGCGAGTCGTCCAGTGCGATGCGCTGAGAAGCGAAGCGGGCGTTGGTTTCATCAATCAAAAGTTGCAGGTCAGCAGCGGACATATCTGCGCCGTTGATTTCACAACGACGCAATTCCAGAGCCAACTCGCTTTCGAGGTGGGCAATTTGAAGATTCAGTCTTTCGATATCGATCTTTGCGGATACAATTTGCTCTTCCAAATCATCCAGATTCAACTGTGCCAGAAGTTGCCCTTTGGTTACGGTAGCGCCGACTTCGACGAATATTTCATCGATTTTTTCGCCGCCGATATCGAAATTCAGGTTGACGCTCTGCAGGGGAACATAGGAGCAATTCACCGTATCGCTCAAAATCATATCACCGCGCTGTACGGCAACTGTGGTATACGTTTCCTGCTCATAAGAGCTGACCACCGGCGCAGTGCGGGGTGTTTCCTCGGTAGGAAGCAGACCACAGCCGGAAAGCATAACAAGCGCCAGCAAAAAGGATGCTAATGCAAGAAGTTTGGAACGCATGGTTTAACCTCACTGAAGTGTATATTTCAGGGTTTCACCGCCAGCGGTGATTTCCAGAGTCCAGACATCGCCTTCGGCAAGAGCAAGATGAGCGGGGATTTCTACGTAGATGACCAGACGGGACTGTGCAAGCGGAAGCATAGCGGTATCAAAATCCATGCCTGCATCGCGCTCGCAAAGGATGGTCGCGCTGTAGGAACCCTTATCTCCGTATACAAGCTTGGCATCGAGCTGCATGAACAGGCGAAGCTCGGATTCGCTCAGGCTGGCAATGGCGCCATCTGCAATCAGAAGCGTGTTATTTTCATTGGAGACAGTGCGAACAGTTCCGGAAGCTGCAGATGCGCTTACTGCATCAGCAAACCAATAACGGTCAACAGAAATAGCGGCGACAGAACCAAGGTTCTGCATTGCGGCAGCTTCGGAAGCGGCAGAGGAGACAGCGTTTCCTGCAAGAACTTCAGCAAGCTTTGCATCCATGCAGCCGTTTTCGATCATGCCAAAGTAGCGCTGTGCACGGCGAACAGCATTTTCCGCATTGTTTCCGAACGTAGTGGATGCCTTACCTGCAAGATATCCCGCATCGATCAGAAGATTCTGGGCGGCGGTGGCAGCGGCACCCTTGCTGCCGGGCAGAATCATGCCGAATGCGTCGCTGATTTCAGCGTCGGAGATGCTGTTAACCACCTGCGACTTTTCGAAGGAAGGGGTGAAACCGTACGCATCTTTCCAGGATGCGGCGCTCAGATCCCAAAGGCTGTACTCTGCAATGCTGATGGCATCAGCAAGGGTCAGAGAGTCATACAGATTTACAAGAGAGGCAGCCTCAATCTGCTGGCGGACGCCGGTGTTTTCCGTATTGAGAGTGGTGGTATAGATGGTGTCGCCGATCAGGCGAATGGCAAGCTCGTTGCTTTCGGCCATTGCATAAACGGCGGACAGAGCATCCTCCGTAAGCGGAACGGTGATGCACTCTGCCTTGGCATTTCCATTTTCAATGACAGTGCTGGAAGCAGCAAAATCGTATCGGGTATCCTTGAGCAGGAGGGACACAGAAGTGGCATTCAGCGGTGTTTTGCCAATTCTGAAATAGAAACGCAGCACAAGAGAACGGACCGAAGTCTGTTCATCTGCTTCTGCTTCCAGTGCAAATACACACAGCTTGTTGTTGTACTCGTTGCTGGCGCTCCAGAACCAATCCAGCATAGCATCAGTTTTCAGTGTGCGAATGCCCCAGTTTCCGGTCGCTTCGTTGTACCAGTAAGAGGGGTAATTGGCAAAGTCGCCGGATTCGAGCCTGTTTGCAGCGCAGGAAAGATTCGATTCAGCTGCGGCAGGGGCGATGACCATAGCGGTCAGGAGCATCCAGAGAAATACTTTTTTCACGTACATACACCTCTTTGATAATTTTGGTAAACATACTATTTCAGGCGCAATACCGCCTAAAAATCAATCTGGGAGTGCGCTTACTGCTGCGTGGGTACCGGAATTGTGGTCAGGGTTGAAAGAATGTTGGTAACTTCGACAATCTCCATGCCAACGGTACAAACGGTGATTACTGATTCGCCGGTAAAATTGTAAAGCACCCATACGGGAGTTTCCAGTACGGTGAATGAAATGTAGAAGAACTTATTAGTAGAAAATGCAGTAGTGCCTGTTATCAGGTTCTCCATTTCGAAAAATGGCAGTGCTTTTTCAATGCGGGCGATGTAGGCACTTTGAAAAAGTGACATCAACTCCATTGTCATGCCTTCAGATGGGCGGGAAAATGCACAGATTGCACTGCCGCTGTCGTTGTATGCGATGGAAGCGGTTTGCTGCGTTGTCTGTGGCAGAATAGAGACAATCTGCGAAAGCATGACCTCATCCAACAGATGCCAGCTATCAGGAAGTGTTATTTGAAATTCATTCCCGGACATAAGTGTTTCGGCAGATGCGCCTTGCGAGAACAACAGAAACAATGTCGCACAAAACAGTGCGATGGTTCGCTTCATAACAATCGACACCTCCATCTCAACTATATATTATACCACATAATATGTAGTGCTTTCAAGCGTGTCTTAAAAGACGCAGTATGTATATGGTGACAAAATGCTAAATTTATCGTAAAAATATTGCGCGGGATTGTTTTGTGTGGAGGGTGCGCAGATACAAAACAAAAGAAGACTTTGGTCTGTATTTTGCGTAGAAACCGAATTCTGTAATGTGTTGGATTTTTATATTGCTGCAGATTGTGTGCGAGAATAAAAAGCAGCAGAGGAATGAAATTCAAACCACTGCTGCTTTAAATTAGTCGTTCAGCAAATATTTTTCGGCGATTTCGGCAGCGAGACGAACACATTCATCGCAGCTGCGTTTTTTATAGTATTCGGCAGTGCGCTCTTCGGGTGCTCCGCCTGTGGTTGCATTTACGCCGCTGAGAAGATCTCTGCATACGATAGAACCGAATTTTTCGCGGAATTCTCCTGCCATCTGCTGAATACGGGCATAATGCTCTGATCGTCCTTGCACATCTCCGGCATCGGAGTAACCTTTCAGAAGGCCGGCAGCCATGCACATTCCACTAACTGCACCGCATACTTCGCGAAGCCTTCCTACACCGCCGCCAAAGGAGGAAGCAATCTTTGCGGCAGCCTTTTCAGAAATACCACAGTCCTCAGCAAAGGCTAGCAGTACTGCCTGCGCGCAGTTATAGCCCTGATGGAAAAGATCGTATGCCAGTTGTCCTTTATCCATAGTAACACCTCGTTTTAAAATGCATACGGGGGATAAACGATTCCGTTTTCGGTTACAAAAGCGGTGATCAAGTCGGCATCTGTAACGTCAAATGCCGGGTTATATACCTTTACGCCTTCGGGAGCCATGCGCTCCTTATACCACATTTCGGTTACTTCTTCATCAGCACGGTTTTCAATCTCGATAGATTCACCGTTCGGACAGTCGAGATCGATTGTGGAAGTGGGGGCACATACGTAAAAGGGAATACCGAAATGCTTTGCCATGATGGCAACGCCAAGCGTTCCGATTTTGTTTGCGGTATCTCCATTTCTGGCTACGCGGTCACATCCGACAAATACGGCCTGGATGGCTCCTGTTTTCATCAGGCTGGCCGCCATGTTGTCACACAGAACGGTGGTTTCTACGCCGGCAGATACCATTTCAAATGCAGAAAGGCGGGCACCCTGCAAAAGCGGGCGGGTCTCATCGGTGTACACGCGGAAATTCATACCGCGACGCACTCCGACATGGATGGGCGCCAATGCTGTGCCGTACCGCACGGTTGCAAGCTGCCCGGCATTGCAATGCGTGAGAATGCCGTCCCCATTGGAAATCAGTGCAAGACCGTTTTCACCAATGCGGCGGCAGACATCGATATCTTCATCGCGAATGGAAAAAGCTTCTTGGCGAAGAGCTTCCAGCCGCAGGGCTTCCGATGCGCTGCTTTTTTGAAAAGCTGTACGCATCCTTTTCACAGCCCAAGAAAGGTTGACGGCTGTGGGACGCGCGGTTTCAATTAGTTCTGCACAACGCAGAAATTCTGCTTCAAAATTCTGCTGTATGCGGCATGCACATGCATACAGGCCCAATGCTGCTGCCACGCCAATGGCAGGAGCACCGCGTACACAAAGTCTTTTTATGGCTTCGCGGATGGCAGAGGCATCCGAAAGACGCATCATTTGCAATTCGCCGGGTAAAAGAGTCTGATCGATGATTATAAGCTCGTTGGTCTCAGTATCAAAGGAGACCGTATCAAGCTCCAGTATGTTCATAGTTTTTCTCCTTAATAGCGGCACAGACACAGTCAGCACTGCAATTATTTTTATAGGCCCTCGCTGCAGCGAGGGCCTAGTTCTATAATACCGTTTTCAACTCGATAATCCGCTGATTTTTGGAACCACGGAAGCGAAGATTCAGCGAGCGCTCCGCCAGAATGAACGGTCCGTCCACCAGAACATCACATTCTTTAAGCAGCTGCTTTTTTTCCGGGATTTCCATCAGACGTTCCAGCGTATAGCCGCTGTAGGCCCATACGTTCAGACCACGCTCGCGGGCGGCTTTGGCAAGAATCATACAGCCTTCGCACTGTTCAAAAGGTTCGCCGCCGGAAAGAGTGATGCCGTCCAGAAGGGGATTGGAATCCATGCGCTCAATGATATCGGCGGTGTCCATTTCCTGGCCGCCTGCAAAATCATGAGACTGAGGATTGTGGCATCCGGGACAATGGTGCGGACATCCCTGAACAAATATGGTCATTCGGATACCGGGTCCGTCTACTATGGAATCATTTACGATTCCGGCAATCCGCATTTTCATACGTTATGCTTTACACGGTCGTGTTCTTCAGCGCGCTTGGCGTCGTTGAAACGATTCAGCGTGCCTACGAGATAACCGGTAATGCGGCGGATGCGTTCGAAGGGTACATCATCTTCTGTACGGCCGCAGTTCGGGCACTCATCACCAATAATACCGTTGTAACCGCACAGCGGGTCGCGGTCAACAGGATGATTGATGGAACCATAACCGATGCCGCACTGCTTCATATGGCGCAGAATCTTTTCAAATGCCTCGAGGTTTTCGGTCGGATCGCCGTCCAGCTCGACATAGGAGATGTGACCTGCGTTTGTAAGTGCATGATACGGTGCTTCCAGACGGATTTTGTCGAATGCGCTGGTAGAGTAGTATACCGGCACATGGAAGCTGTTGGTATAATAGTCGCGGTCGGTAACACCTTCGATTACGCCGTACTTTTCACGGTCCATGCGTACGAAGCGGCCGGAAAGGCCTTCCGCAGGAGTTGCAAGCAGCGTGTAGTTGAGCTGCGTGCGAGCGCTTGCTTCGTCGCAGCGGGAGCGCATGTGCGTAATAATTTCAAGACCGAGGTTCTGTGCCTGCTCGCTTTCACCGTGATGCACGCCGATAAGGCACTTCAGAGCTTCTGCCAGACCGATAAAGCCGATGGAGAGAGTTCCGTGCTTAAGAACTTCACGGACTTCGTCATTCCAGCCCAACTTTTCGCTGTCGATCCATACGCCCTGTCCCATCAGGAAGGGATAGTTATATACATGCTTGCTGGCCTGAACTTCAAAGCGTTCGTGCAGCTGATCAATCGTCAGGTCGATCATGCGGTCGAGCTCATTGAAGAACTGCTCAATATTGCGGTTTGCCTTGATTGCGATGCGCGGCAGGTTAATGGAGGTAAAACTCAGATTGCCGCGGCCGTTGGAGATTTCGCGGCTCTTATCATGAATATTGCCGATAACGCGCGTGCGGCAGCCCATATATGCGATTTCGGTTTCCGGGCAGCCTTCTTTATAGTATTGCATGTTGAAGGGGGCATCCTGGAACGAGAAGTTCGGGAACAGGCGCTTAGCAGATACGCGGATTGCCAGCTTAAACAGATCATAGTTCGGATCGCCGGGATTGAAGTTGATGCCTTCTTTTACGCGGAAAATCTGAATGGGGAAAATCGGCGTTTCATTATTGCCGAGACCGTGCTCCGTTGCGAGCAGCAGGTTGCGTACTGCCAGGCGTCCTTCAGGGGAAATATCCATACCGTAGTTCAGAGAGGAGAAGGGAACCTGTGCGCCGGCGCGGGAATTCATGGTGTTCAGATTGTGAACGAGAGCTTCCATGGCCTGATAGGTGGCACGATCGGTTTCCTCGGAGGCCTTTTTATGTGCGAAAGCCTGCACGCGTGCAATAGCATCTTCTGCAACGCCCAACTCCAACAGCTTAGCCTTTTCCCAGGCAACGAATTCGTCGTTCTGCTCAAGGGAAGGACGGGGCATCTCCGGAGTAAGTACATCAAGCGAAAGGTATGCATCAATCTGCGGACGCGGGTTTTCCATGTCGCACAGAAGTTCCAGAGCGCGCACGATATTGTCGCGGTAGCGCTTGATAAAGGTCTTGGCAACGCCTTCGGCCATGGAGTAGTCGAAGTTTACGATGCTCTGTCCGCCGTGCTGGTCATTCTGGTTTGCCTGAATTGCAATACAGGCAAGCGCGGAATAGCTGCTGATATCGCGCGGTTCACGCAGATAGCCGTGACCGGTGGAGAAACCGTTGCGGAACAGGCTCAACAGATCAATCTGGCAGCAGGTAGTGGTGAGGGTGAGGAAGTCCATATCATGAATATGGAAATCACCTTCGGCATGTGCTTGAGCATGCTCGGGCTTAATGACGCGCATAAGGTTGAACTGCTTTGCGCCTTCAGAGCCGTATTTGAGCATAGCGCCCATTGCGGTATCACCGTTGATATTGGCGTTTTCGCGCTTTAGATCAGAATTCACGGCAGCGTTGAACGTGATGTCCTCATAAATCTGCATGAGACGCGTGTTGATTTCGCGTACGCGGCTACGCTCTGCACGATAGAGGATATAGCTCTTCGCAGTGCGAACAAAACCGTTGTCGATCAGAACCTTTTCAACCATGTCCTGAATCTGTTCAACAGAGGGGGTTTCGATGGCTTCGCTTCGTTCGAGTGCTTCGATGACCTGACGCGTCAGCTTTTCGGCGGATTTTTCGCTTTTGGCGCTTCCGCTGGCCTGAAATGCCTTCATGATAGCCTGCGTAATTTTCGCCTCGTCAAAGGGAAGTTCACGTCCGTCGCGCTTGATGATCGTATCAATCATGGTTAGACCTCCGTGCAGGGAATTCCTGCGTATTTTTCATAAGTAAGGCGTGAAAAACAGGGATAAAGAGCATTTAAGCAATGCTTTTGCTGCTCTGGATGCCTGTTATACAGACTGCAAATGGGAATATCTGCGGGCAAAATCACAGCGATGCCCTTTGGCATCGCTTTGCCCGCAATGCATATACATTATATAGTGGTGTTTGCAAAAAGTCAACTACGAAATATGGTATTTGTAGGATTTAAAAATGTGTTCGAATGTAATTGAATCGTCATATATTAAGCGAAAAATTGGTTGTCATTATTGAATAATCTTCGAGGATATACAAGGGATTAACTTGTCCGCGATAGAACATCGGATTCGAATTTAATAAAATGTAATAGAATTCAAATTTGGAGGCGCGCAAATGCATAATGGCAGAGCGATAATTCTTACACAGACGCGTGACGGCGTTCATATGAATGCATCCTGTGGCCGAATCTCGACCACGCAGGGAAGCGCGATTGAAATATTTGAAACAAATAAGGGTATTGAAGCGGATGAACGCCTGATTAAAAAAGTGGCTCAGTCCGGTCATATGGCTGCACTTGAGCACCACAGTCTGTCCGTTGCCTTTGATGGGGCATCGGTTTTTGTGGAACAGTTCATTATTGAACACAGACTGGCTTCCTATACGGTAAAGTCGCGCAGATATGTGGATTTCTCCGGCGCAGGCTATATCATCCCTGAAGATGCCCCTGATGGCTATCGTGAGCATATGGAATCTTTCTTTGCGGATTATGAAGCACTTCTTGCACTGGACATTCCGAAGGAAGATGCCCGCTTTGTTTTGCCGTATGCTTTCCGTGGTCAGTTTTACATGACGGCAAATGTTCGTACTTTTATCCATCTTGCTGCAGAAATGACGCGTGGTCGCGGAAAGGCATGGCCTGAAATTGTGCATCTTGGAAATATGCTCAAGGAACAGCTGGATGCGCAATATCCGGGATTGGTTGATCGCGAGCGCGTGGATGCCGCAATTCCCGCACGTCCGGCAGCATTCCATTCTCCGAGCGAAGTGAAGGGAAAAGCAGTGCTGCTTGATACGCCTTTCAATCCGGAAGAAATTCTGAAGCGCGCCTGTGCCTGCTCTGGAAGAGATATGGGAATCCGTGAGCTTGTGAAGGATGCACGTCCGCGTGAACTGGAAATGCTGAATTACAGCTTTTCCTTCGATAATATTTCCATCGCAAGCCTTACGCACCTTACGCGTCACAGGATTCTTTCATTGATTGTGAAGGATGCAGCGCATGCGGTTGCAGGCGGAAAATATATTGTGCCGGAGAGCGTGCGCAAATCGTCCGAAGCGCTTGCGATTTATCGCGCAAGCTTTGAACGTGCCTGCGGCTATGCTGCGCAGCACCCTGAGATTGCACACTATTGCGCGCTTGCAGGAAACACTGTGGACGCGCTGGTTTCCATGAACGCACGCGAAATTCTGCATTTTATGAAGCTGCGTACCTGTGTACGTGCGCAGTGGGAAATCCGTACACTGGCAAATGAGCTTCTTGAACAGCTGCGCACCCACGCTCCTGCGATTTTTTCTGTGTTTGGAGCAACCTGTCGCGTAAATGGCCGTTGTCCTGAGGGAAGGCTTTCCTGCGGAAATCCCTATAAGCCGCGCATTGGTCTTACTGCAAACCGCAATAATGACGGAGAAGAATATTTCCCCGCTGCTTATGTAGACTCCATTGAACGCGCAGGCGGAGAGGTTGTCAAAATACCGTTTACTACGCCGGTTGAAGCGTTGCGCGCTCTGGTCAATGGATTGGACGGCGTCCTGTTTTCCGGTGGACCGGATATTGCGCCGTGGCGATTTGGTCAGGAACTGCATCCGAAATCTGTGGTACATGAACTGCGCGACAATATGGAACTTGCGCTGTTTGATTTGGCATTTGCAAGAAAACTACCGATTCTTGGAATCTGTAGAGGACACCAGGTTATAAATGTGGCTCTTGGCGGTACGCTTTGTCAGGATATTCCGGATAGATATGATCTTTCCCACGCGGGCGGCGTACTGCATGAAGTAAAGCTGGAAGAAGGATCAAGGCTTGCAAAGCTCTTTGGGGTCGATGCGGTGAACGTCAACAGCTATCATCATCAGTGTGTGGATGTTGTTGCTCCGTATCTTCGCGTCGCGGGCATGTGCGGCCCGGTAAATGAAGCGCTGGAATGGGATGGGGATGACCGTTGGATTTTCGGTGTGGAATGGCATCCGGAACGCATGAGTGACGATCCGTTTGCTGCACGCCTGTTTGCGGATTTCGTTCGCGCCTGTAAATAATGGAAACTGTCCGTGCTGATCAAATGCGCGGACAGTTTTTTCTTCCTTTAGAGTTGTTCTTCCTGACTTGCTTCTTGACAATACGGCGACTGGGAGTATATACTGTAAGTAGTGAAATTATCCTTAAAAAGGTGGGGAATAATCAATGAATGTAGAAGCAATGCGCCAATATATTGAAAGCGGCAGTGCGATTCTTGGTATTGAGCTGGGTTCCACCCGCATCAAGGCTGTTTTGATCGATGACAATCATGAACCCATTGCCTCCGGCGGATTCGGCTGGGAGAATCGTCTGGAAAACGGCGTCTGGACCTATCATATCGATGAAGTATGGACGGGTCTTGCTGTCAGCTATCAGAGCCTCAAAGAAGATGTTATGGCCAAATACGGTGCGAAGCTGACTCGCTTTGCTTCCATTGGTATCAGCGCAATGATGCACGGCTATCTTGCATTTGATAAGGAAGATAATCTGCTTGCTCCGTTCCGCACGTGGCGCAACACCATCACGGGTGAAGCTGCCGAGAAGCTTACCGAGCTGTTCGGTTTCAATGTTCCGCAGCGCTGGAGCATTTCGCACCTGTATCAGTCGATTCTGAACGGCGATGAGCATGTGAAGAACGTTGCATTCTTCACTACGCTTGCCGGTTATGTTCACTGGAAGCTGACTGGTCGCAAAGTTCTTGGTATCGGCGATGCATCCGGTATGTTCCCGATTGACAGCCTTATCAACAGCTACGATATGGAAATGGTAGCCAAGTTTGATGCATTGGTAGAAGGCAAATACGACTGGCACCTGAATGAGATTCTGCCCAAGGGGCTGTGCGCAGGCGAAGATGCAGGCACCCTGACCGCAGAAGGCGCCAAGCTGCTGGATGTTTCCGGCGAACTTGAAGCCGGTATTCCGCTCTGCCCGCCCGAGGGCGATGCAGGCACCGGTATGGTTGCAACCAACAGCGTAGCTGAGCGCACGGGTAATGTATCCGCCGGTACGTCCATCTTTGCGATGATCGTTCTGGAAAAGGCACTCTCCAAGCTGCATGAGGAAATCGACATGGTAACTACGCCTGCGGGCAAGCCTGTTGCCATGGTTCATTGCAACAACTGCACTTCCGACCTGAACGCATGGGTATCTCTGTTTGCGGAATTCGTAAAGGAAGCCGGAATGGACATGGATGCCAATACGCTGTTTGGTCTCCTGTATCGCAAGGCACTGGAAGGCGATAAGGACTGCGGCGGTCTCGTTGCATACAACTATCTTTCCGGTGAGCACATTACCGGTATGGAAGAAGGTCGTCCGCTGTTTGCACGTCTGCCTGATGCAAACTTCACTCTGGCAAACTTCATGCGCACGCATCTGTATGCCGCTCTTGCTTCCCTTAAGATCGGCATGGAGATCCTTGTAGAAGAAAAGGTTGAGATCGATGCAATCTTCGGTCATGGCGGTCTGTTCAAGACCCGTGGCGTAGGTCAGCGCATGCTGGCTGCTGCCATCAATACGCCGGTTGCAGTTCTGGAAACTGCGGGTGAAGGCGGCGCATGGGGTATCGCTCTGCTTGCAGCATATGCCGTAAAGCGCAATGAAGGCGAAACGCTTGAAAACTACCTGTCTACCCGCGTATTTGCTGGAAAGACCGGTGAGACTATGAGCCCGGATGCAGAGGATTGTGCAGGCTTTGCAGCTTATATCGAGCGCTATCGTGCAGCTCTGCCTGTTGAGCGCGCAGCTGTTGATACTCTGAAGTAAAAAAATCCGTTTCCAAGGCGCTGGTGCTTCTGCCGGCGCCTTTTTTATGAGTGAACATATAGGAGGACACTATGCCTGAATTGCCCGAGATCCGAAATCTTGCCGTACAAATGAATGAAGCTTTGCTGGGAAGTGCTATTATGCTTGCCGATATCCTTCAGCCAAAGTGTCTGAATTTGCCCGAGGATCTGTGGAAGGCACGTATTGAGGGGCGGACGATAGAAAATGTGGACGCAAAAGGGAAATGGATTCGGGTACATCTGACGGATGGGTATGAACTGCGTATCAATCTGGGAATGGGCGGAGAGGTGCTTTTGCATGATGCGGGTGAGGAAGTGTCCGTAAAAAAGCGAGCGCTTCTTATGTTTGCAGACGGAAGAAGTATTTCCGTGAATTTCTGGTGGTTCGGGAGTCTGCATGCGATAGGACCGGGGGAGATGCATGCTCCGTTTGATAAACTGGGTCCGGATATTCTGAATGTGGATGAAACGGAGTTTGCAGCAGCCTATTCGTGCAAGAAAAGTCCGATCAAAACGCTGCTTTTAAAACAGGACATTTTCTGCGGTATCGGAAACTACTATGTTCACGATATTCTCTTTGCTGCCGGGATTCATCCGATGCGCCCCGGAAACAGTTTGTCGGAGGAGGAAATGATGCGTCTGTTCAATGCTGTGCATAAGATATTTCAAAAAGCGATTTTACAGGGCGCTGCGGATTATGAACGCGATTTGTATAACAATCTGGGCCATTACAGTGCCACGCAGGTAGGATACCGGGAAGGAGAGCCCTGCCGCGTGTGCGGAACTGCGATTGCGGCGGAGAGAATTGGTTCAGCAAACAGCTATTTTTGCCCCAAATGCCAGAAATAACAAGCAGAATCGAACGGGATTTTAATTCTTGTTCGATTCTGTTGTCTTTAGGGTATAACGTGGTATAATTATAGGCGGAGGGATGTAAAGGTATGAACGAATTCAAGCTGCATGCACCTTATTCGGCAAAAGGCGACCAACCACAGGCTATTGATGCACTGGTTAAAAGCATCGAAGACGGGAATCGCCACCAGGTTCTTCTTGGTGTTACCGGCTCGGGAAAAACTTTCACCATGGCGAGCATTATAGCTCGTCTTAATCGTCCTGCTCTGGTGATTGCACACAACAAAACGCTGGCAGCACAGCTTGCGGGAGAGTTCCGGGAGTTTTTTCCGGAAAATGCCGTGGGCTATTTTGTATCCTATTACGATTATTATCAGCCCGAGGCGTATATCCCTTCCACGGATACCTTTATTGAAAAGGATTCCTCCATCAATGACGAAATCGACCGCATGCGTCACAGCGCGACGCAGTGGCTTTCCGAACGGCGTGATGTCGTGATTGTCGCTTCGGTAAGCTGTATATACGGTCTGGGTGATCCTTCCGAATATGAGGGCCTTTCGGTTTCACTGCGTGAGGGGGCGGCAATGGACCGCGAAGAATTGCTCGACAGGCTTGTGGAGATTCAGTACGAGCGCAACGACTATTCTTTTGAACGCGGCACATTCCGCGTGCGCGGCGATGTTGTGGAAATCATTCCGGCAGGCAATATGGAAAAAGGTTTGCGTGTGGAATTTTTCGGGGATGAGATTGATCGAATCAGCGAGATTGATACCGTTACCGGAACGGTTCTGCGCCATTTAAGCCATGTTATGGTATTTCCTGCTTCCCACTATGCCACCTCGCGTGAGAAGATGGAACGCTGCATAGAGGAAATTGAAACCGATCTTGATGAACAGAGAGCCGCCTTTGAACGGGATAACCGCCTGATAGAGGCGCAGAGAATCGATCAGCGCGTGCGCTATGATGTAGAAATGCTGCGCGAAATCGGATATTGCAGTGGTATTGAAAACTATTCCAGATATTTTGACGGGCGCCAGCCGGGTGAGGCTCCGTTTACGCTGCTTGATTATTTTCCTAAGGATATGGTGGTGTTCATCGATGAATCGCACGTTACCATTCCGCAGATTCGGGCGATGTACAACGGCGACTATGCCAGAAAGCGCACGCTGGTGGACTTCGGATTCCGTCTTTCAAGTGCCTTTGACAACAGACCTTTGAAATTCTATGAATTTGAAGAGCGAACGCGCCAGCTGATATATGTTTCTGCAACGCCTGCGCAGTACGAACTGGAGCATGCATCAAAAATCGTTGAGCAAATCATTCGTCCTACGGGTCTTGTAGACCCGGAAATCGTGGTGCGGCCTGCGGATGAACAGGTGGATGATCTTCTGGGCGAAGTGCGTATGGTGGCCGAAAAAGGGCAGAGAGCACTGGTTACAACGCTTACCAAGCGCATGGCAGAAAGCCTTACATCATATTTGCGTGAAATGGGCGTGCGCGTAGAGTATATGCATTCCGATGTTGAAACACTGGAACGCATACGCCTTCTGCGTTCACTGCGAATGGGCGAATTTGATGTTCTGGTTGGCATCAATCTTCTGCGAGAAGGTTTGGATCTTCCGGAAGTTGCGCTGGTTGCCATTTTGGATGCGGATAAGGAAGGATTCCTCCGTTCCGAAACATCCCTGGTGCAGACAATTGGTCGTGCGGCACGAAATGTTGAAGGACGCGTGATCATGTATGCCGATACAATAACGGATTCCATGCGCCGCGCAATTGATGAAACCAACCGACGCCGTACGATACAGCTGAAATACAACGAGGAAAACGGCATCACTCCGCAAACTGTAAGAACAGCGATTCGAGAGCTGATGGAAATCTCCCGCGCACCCGAAACGGACGGAGCGGCGGGCAACATGGACGATGAAGAACGGCGCATGGCGATCGATCGTCTCGAAGAACAGATGCTTGCGGCAGCCGGAGCACTCGACTTTGAACGTGCAGCCAAATTGCGCGATGAAATGCTGCGCCTGAAAGGTGAAAAAATTGAACAGACCGGCGAAAAATCGCATCAGGCCTCGCGCCGACGCCGGAAATAGAGGATATATGAGCGAGAAAAATACCATTCGCATTCGCGGTGCGCGTGCGAACAATCTGAAAAACATCAATGTCACACTTCCGCGCGATAAGCTGATCGTCTTCACTGGACTTTCCGGCTCGGGAAAGAGTTCTCTGGCATTTGATACGATCTATGCGGAAGGGCAGAGGCGCTATGTGGAATCTCTTTCTGCCTATGCGCGTCAGTTCCTGGGACAGATGGACAAGCCGGATGTAGATTCCATAGAGGGGCTTTCTCCGGCAATTTCCATTGATCAGAAAACGACCAGCCGCAACCCGCGCTCTACCGTCGGTACCGTAACGGAGATTCACGATTACCTGCGCCTTTTGTATGCAAGGGCAGGTGTTCCGCATTGCCCTGAATGCGGAAAGGAGATTTCACAGCAGACGGTTGACCAGATTGTCGATCAGGTTTTGAAGCTTCCGGAGCGTACACGTCTTCTTGTGCTTGCTCCGCTGGTTCGCTCCCGAAAGGGTGAGCATGCAAAGCTGATTGAGGATATGGGGAAGCAGGGATTTGTGCGCGTCAGGATTGATGGTGAGATGTACGAAATCGGTGAAACGCCTGCCATCAACAAGAATCAGAAGCATACAATTGAGGTTGTTGTGGACCGTCTTGTGGTCCGCGAGGACATTCAGAAGCGACTCAGCGATTCCATCGAAACAGCCATGCAGCTTTCCGGCGGACTGGTAATTATATCGGTTGTTGACGGTGAGGAAATGCTGTTTTCACAGAACTACGCCTGCCCGGATTGCGGTATTTCAATTGAAGAGCTTACGCCGCGCATGTTTTCCTTCAACAATCCGTACGGAGCCTGCCCGACCTGTATGGGTCTTGGCGTACTTACCAAGGTGGATCCTGCATGCGTGATTCCGGACCCGTCTCTTTCGCTGAACGAAGGTGCAATTTGCGTAAGCGGGTGGAATTCTGCTGATGACGGCGGCGCAATGGCGCGAATGTATCTGGAAGGCATGGCGGAAAAATACAATTTTTCGATGGATACGCCCGTGGGTGAACTCCCGAAAGATATTGTAGATAAGATTCTCTATGGAACCAAGAAAGACAAGCTTACGCTGACATACACCCGCGAAAATGGAAAGCCGTACACCTTTACTGCGCCTTTTGAGGGAATCATTACAAATCTGGAGAGGCGCTATACCGAAACCAATTCGGATACAATGAAGGATCAACTGGAAGCTTACATGGCCAGCGTACCCTGCCCGGAGTGTGGCGGAAAACGCCTGAAGAGGGAAGCTCTTGCCGTTTCCTTTGCGGAAAAGTCCATTGCGGATGTAAGCGATATGTCGGTAAGGGATGCGATTGCATTCTTTCGGGAAGCCACGCTTACGCCGAAACAGCGCATGATTGCCGAGCAGATTCTGAAAGAGATCAACAGTCGTCTGGGCTTTTTGCTTAATGTCGGTCTGGATTATCTGACGCTTTCAAGAGCAGCGGCGACGCTTTCAGGCGGTGAAGCACAGCGCATACGCCTCGCAACCCAGATTGGCTCCAGTTTGGTGGGAGTTCTGTACATTCTGGATGAGCCGTCCATAGGTCTGCATCAGCGCGACAATGAAAAGCTGCTTGCGACGCTCAGACATCTGTGTGATATCGGTAATACTCTGATCGTCGTCGAGCATGATGAGGATACCATGCGTGCTGCGGATTGCATTGTAGATATCGGCCCGGGAGCAGGTGCGCACGGCGGTGAACTGATTGCCTGTGGTACAGCGGAGGAGATCATGCAGAATCCGCGCTCTATAACCGGTGCATATCTGAGCGGTGCAAAAACGATTCCCGTTCCGGATGTGCGTCGGACGCCGACAGGCTGGATTGCTGTTCGCGGCGCAAGGGTCAACAATCTGAAAAATATTGATGCCTCCTTCCCGTTGGGTGTTATTACCTGCGTTACGGGTGTTTCCGGTTCGGGAAAAAGTTCTCTGGTCAATGAGATACTCTATAAGGCGCTTTCGCGCACGCTGAACCGTTCCAAGGAACGTCCCGGTCCGCACGATGCAATTGAAGGTATTGAGCAGCTGGACAAAATCATTGCAATCGATCAGTCGCCCATCGGACGCACGCCGCGCTCCAATCCTGCGACCTACACTGGTGTATTTGAGTTGATACGTGAAGTGTTCGCAACCACGCAGGATGCAAAAACCCGCGGTTATAAGGCAAACCGATTCAGCTTTAACGTAAAGGGCGGACGATGCGAGGCTTGTTCCGGAGATGGTATCATAAAGATCGAAATGCATTTCCTGCCGGATGTATATGTGCCGTGCGAGGTTTGCAAAGGACACAGATACAACCGGGAAACGCTGGAAGTGCGCTACAAGGGCAAAAACATTTATGATGTGCTTGAAATGACGATTGAAGAAGCGCTGGAGTTTTTCTCAGTCCATACGAAGATTACTGCGAAACTGCAGACGCTGTGTGATGTGGGACTGGGCTATGTGAAGCTCGGTCAACCCTCCACAACGCTTTCGGGCGGCGAGGCACAGCGCATTAAGCTGGCAACGGAGCTTTCACGTCGAGCGACCGGCAGAACGATTTACGTTTTGGATGAACCCACTACCGGTCTGCATATGGCGGATGTGGAACGCCTGAATCAGGTTCTGCAGCGTCTGGCGGATGCGGGAAATACTCTGATTGTTATTGAGCACAATCTGGACATTATCAAAAATGCGGACTATATTATCGACATCGGTCCCGA
>SVHC01000031.1 GCA_015056055.1 Clostridiales bacterium
TCAGCATCAGCATACCTTCATGCTGACCGGCGCTACGGAGAAGAGCTCTGAAACCTTTGCGCATACCGGCTTTACCATCGCACCGCCGCCGCTGCGCGTCTATCTGCGCGACTATGAGCCCTTCAGCGGCTTCATGAATGTGGATTCCGCGGCGAAGATTTCGGGCATTGTATCTGCAAACTACGATATCACCTCTCTTGCGGTTCAGTTCTTCCCCAGTGAAGACGGCAGCACCGTGGAATACAAGGTTATGCCCGGTGTGAAGAGCTTTGATCTGTCGGAACTGAATATCCGTGTCAGCGACCTGGAACTCGATGCATACGAAATGCAGATTGTGGTTCAGGGCAATGGTGAGACGAAGATCGTCGGTCAGCGCAGCTTCTCGCTGACCACTGAAGCTGTCCCTGACGGGTTTACAGTGGATTATGATCTGCTGTCCGCATTCATCGGCAATGCTGCAAACAGAGAACTGTTCAATGCGTATCAGGTGGATTACACGATGCGCATCGAAGAAAACATGACCGAAACAGAGCGGTTCAATCTGGTCATGTCCCAGCGCAAGGATTACAACAATGCTGCCATGCGCGATACGCTGGAGGAAATTCTCGCCGGTGTGGATGACAAGGATACCTATCTCATCGAACTCTATAAGAAGGAAATCGCCGATTTCATTGTGGATATGGGCGAAGAGGCAGAGACCTATCAGTATGACAATGCCATGGTACAAGCCATTGCAGCCTGCCTTGCGCAGACAAAGAAGATAGACATCGATTTCATCGGTAAGGAGTACGGCGCCATTGCTGAATATGACACTCTGATGCTCAAGGGTATGGGCATTGCGATCGAAAAGGTCAAGGATACTACGGACTTTGCTGAAAATATCGGCAAACTGTCTGCGATTGTGGAAGATTTCTATAAGGATTATTCCCGCGGCATGGAGATCATGGAGTACCTTGAGACGCAGTATGTGGGCAATGCGCAGTATCAGTATGCGCTGGAAGAACTGAAGTGCGAATACTACAACAACAGTTATCGTGTGTTCAACAACCTGTTCACTTACGCTTACCAAAAGGCTGTCGAAGATTTGAACGATGCGGTGGCGGAGATCGCATTGAATGCTCTCAGCGGCGGATTGTTCAAGGTATATAAGATCGCAGGCTTTGCTGAGGAGGTTCTTGATAAGGTCTACGATATCTATGGCGATTCCAACGATTATGTTACCTACGCTATCCAGTGTGAAACCTATCAGAATGCACGCGCAGCTTACCGCGATATTTTTGATCTGGTCGCACAGGATACTTCAAACGTGGCGAACATCGCAAAGCTCCAGCGCTCCTTCGAAATCACCCGCCTGTCGGCTATCCGCGCATTGGAAACGTTGATGGATATGAAGTCATATTCCTGCATCGACTATACTTATCCCATGATGCATCTCAGGGAATTGAAAAAGCTGATGCCTGGATTCTGATTTCATTCTCACGGGTAAATACGTCGGATAAAAGATACAAGCAGCTGCTGATGCTTACGGCATCAGCAGCTGCTTCGTTTGTCAAAGAAAAACCACCGGCTTAATGCCGATGGATAAAAGGATTAGGCTGTGCACAAAAAAGGACTTCTAAGTGCTCGCCATTAAATCATATCGTCAAATACCTTCTGTGCCTCCTGCATTTCCCTGGCGGAGAAAGCGCACAGTTTTACATCCACATTGTAGTTCGGATAGTCCGATACAAATTTCCTGTATGCCCGGCAGCATTGTTTTGCAGACTCGGCAGCGGGGTTATCCAAAGAACCACCGAAAATACCGGAACTGATCAGCGGGAAAGAAATGCTGTGCAGCCCGTTATCCATCAGCACATACAGCGAATTGTAGTACGCATCAAACAGTTCTTTGAACGCATCGGGGGTTCTTCCAAAATCGGGACCGACGGCGTGGATGATGTATCCGGCATTGGTCATATTAAATGCCGGTGTTATAACCGCTGATCCATCTTTGAGCGGCGTTTTGTATTTGCTGCAGGCAGCCGTCAGCGCTGCCATACCGGCCTTTTTGAAAATAACACCACAGATACCGCCGCCTGCCCATAATCCGCTGTTGGCAGCGTTGACAACGGCATCGACGGTCTGATCGGCGCAGGATGCGTTTAGCAATGTAATCTTACTCATGGAGTATTTTTGCCGCCTTTCTCACAGTTTTTCTTTTGCTTTTAGCTTGCAGATAGCCTGAGTCATTGTACCCATGGGGCAGAAGGTACACCATGTACGGGGTTTGAAGATGATGTTGACCACGAAACCGATGATGGTGGATGTGAGCATGATGCTGTAAAAACCAAAGGCGAACTGCGCGACCCAATCTGCTACCGTACCCGCAGTATAAGTCCATCCCCAGGGAATGCGGAACATCCACAGCAGTTTGATGGCTTCACGCAGGCTCTCGGCGCCGGCTGCAACCAGATAGGTCTGAAAAATCATAATGCCAAACATGGAAAGGAAGAATGCCAGAAAGCCATACCGGAACCATTTGGAGGAAAGCCAGCGGGGAGCTTTGGTATTGCGGGAGCATTTGCCGCAAACGCCGAAAAGCTGACCTCTGCCGCAGTAACGGTTGCAGAAAGCCTTGCTGCCTTTCAGAAGCGCAACAAACAGAGGTACCAAAAAATCGATCATTCCCAGCCAGGCAAACAGAATGTTGAAAAATCCGAGGGCAAAATAGATGATCGTCCAGATCCATAAGTAATTGTACCAATGCTTTTTCATTTGTTTTCGTTCCTTTCTGCCACGGTGATGCATCCGGCGGGGCAGGATTTGGCGCACAGACCGCAGCCGACGCATTTGGCTTCATCCACAAATGCATAGCACCCTTTATAAATGGAAATGGCGTTCTTGCGGCAGGTCTTCATGCAGACTCCGCAGGCTACGCAGATGTTTTTGTCCACGGCAGCAAGTTTCATAATCGGTCACACTTCCTTACATTTGAATACCTAAATAATACACGAATATGCGAAGGAATGCAAGGGAATATGCGGCGGGCAAGTGTTGAGCTATTGAAGAAAAGCGCGTTTTATGATATTCTCTAATGGGAGCGAAGGAGCAGTGGCAAAATATCATACAGAGATCATGGGACAATCAACCGGAGGTAAATTATGCAAAATCTGACGATACGCCCGGAAACGGAAAAGGATTACAGGGCGGTTGAAAATCTTACGCGCGAGGCATTCTGGAACGTATATAAGCCCGGCGCGGACGAGCATTATTTTGTACATACGATGCGTTCACACCCGGATTTCATTCCGGAGCTCGCGTTTGTGGCGGAAAAAGACGGGGAGATCATCGGCAACATCATGTACACCAAGGCATGGCTGGAAGATGAAAACGGTGAGAGAAAAGAGATACTTTCCTTTGGGCCGCTGTGCGTTGCGCCGAAGTATCAGAGACAAAAGCTTGGCAAGCTCCTGATTGAGCATTCCTTTGCGGCGGCTCACGAGATGGGCTACGATGTGAACATCAATTTTGGCAATCCCGGCAACTATGTCAGCCGTGGATTTGTAAGCTGCAAAAAGAAGAATGTCAGCTTTGTGGTTCCCGGCAATTTTCCTACGGCTTTGCTGGTGGCAGAGTTGGTCCCCGGCGCGCTGGACGGCAGAAAATGGATGTATATTCCCAGCACTGCGGCGGACTGCTGCGAGGATACCGATGCCGTGGAAGCATTTGATGCGACCTTCCCGCCGAAGGAAAAGGCATGGATGCCGAGTCAGGAAGAATTCTATATTTACAGCCATTCATCGGTGGTTCGATGATGCATTTTATCCGGCATACGGATGAAACAACGCGAAAACACATCTGCTTGGAGAAGAGGAGCTGCACCATAACAGGGGCGGCTTCTTTTTTAGGGTTTGATGAAAAAACATTCAACTGCAGGTTGAGCGTTCCAGAAAAATGCGTCATTGTGATTTGGGGCATGTGCCGCTATAATATCAGCAGAAGGACGCATTTTTCAGGAAATCAGGAGGAACAATCGATATGGATATTGGAAACAGAATTCGTAAGTTTCGCTATAAGGCATCCCTTACACAGGAACAGCTTGCCGAAAAACTGGGCGTAAGCGCGCAGGCGGTATCCAAATGGGAAAATTCAGCGGCAATGCCGGATATCGTGTTGCTGCCGGAGTTGGCAGAGGTGTTTGGTGTTTCGATCGATGAACTGTTTGATCTGACCGTAGACCAGAAGCTGCGGCGCATTGAAAACCGGATGGAGATGCAGGATGAGCTGCTGCCGGATGTATTCCGCGAGTATGAAGAATTCCTAAGGGAACAAATGGAGGGCGGTGAACATAAGCAGAAGGCGACCGGCTTGCTGGCGCATCTTTATCACCACCGGATTGAATCCTTTGCAAGGAAGGCTGCATTCTATGCGCGCGAGGCAATCCGCATGGCGCCTGAAAAGAAGGATTGCCAGTGGATCCTGCAAAAGGCGGAAGGCAGCGCTGCGTGGGATTGGAACACTGCCAATCACAGCCGGACTATAGATTTCTATAAAAAGGTAATTGAGGAGGATTCCATTGAACCCCAAACGCCTCTGCCGTATTTTTACCTGATCGATAATCTGATTGCCGACCACCGGACGAAGGAAGCGGCGGAATATTTGAAACGCTTTGCACAGCTTCCCGCGCACAGACCGTTTATGGTTCCGGTATATGAAGCAGCCATAGCGCTTGCGGAATTTGATGAGGGGAAAGCCGATGCTATCATGGAGAAGACTTTAGGGGATTTTGCGGGAGAAACGGCAATACTTTTTGAAGCGGCGCAGTATTATGCCCGGAAATGCGACTATGAAAAGGCGATTTATTACTATGAGGCATCCTATGCGGCGGAGGAAGACTGCAAGCCGCGCTTTACGGATGCTCTGGAAGGAGTCGCGATCATTTATGAAATTCAGGGTGAATATCAAAAGGCTGTGGACGCGCGAAGCCGCATTCTGGAAGCTTTGAAAAAGGAATGGGGCTTTTCGGAGGAAACCGTTGTACATCAGGCGGAGCAGGAACTTGACCGACTGATAAAAATGGCATCTGATGCAGGTTCCAGATAAACGGCAGCGGGATTATGTGCGTGCCGGCGGGGATGTGCGCGGCTAACCTTGGTTTTTCAGCTCTCTGCTTCAAAGTTTTCGTATTTTCTCTTTCATACTTTGCGGAGTCTGCGGTATAATGGATGCATAAATTTCGCACGAAAGAAGAGACACATTATGGCACAGCCGAAAAATTCCATGGTCACTGACCTGACCGGCGGCAGCGTTACAAAGCTGCTTTTGAAATTTGCATTCCCGCTGTTTATCTCCAATGCGCTGCAGGCGATTTACAACATCGTCGATATGGTCATCGTAGGGCAGTATATCGGCGGCGCGGGTATGTCTGCCGTATCCATCGGCGGCGACCTTCTGCACCTTCTGACCTTTGTCGCAATGGGCTTTTCCTCTGCGGGTCAGGTTCTGATTGCACAGGCGGTTGGCGCGAAAGATTCGGATCGGGTGAAGAAAACCATCGGAACGATGTTTACCTTCCTTCTGGCGGTATCGATTTTGATCTCTGTCGGAGGATTTTGCATCCGCAGCTGGATGCTGGGCGTTCTGAATACGCCTGCCGAGTCCTATGCATACACGATGGATTACACCGTTACCTGCCTTGTGGGTCTGGTGTTCATTTACGGCTATAACATTGTCAGCGCCATTCTGCGCGGCATGGGCGACAGCCGCCGTCCGTTTGTATTCATTGCGATTGCGGCGGTTGTAAATATCGTGCTGGACTTTGTGTTCGTTGCGGGCATGGGCATGGAGGTATTCGGCGCGGCTCTTGCAACGGTTATCAGCCAGGCGATCAGCTTTATCATTTCCATTGTGTACCTCTATCGCAACCGTGAAAGCTTCGGATTTGACTTTAAGCTCGCAAGCTTCGCTATGGAGAGAAATGCGCTCAGGAGCATTCTGGCGCTGGGCATTCCGATGGCAATCCAGTCTGCGGCGATCAATATTTCCAAAATCGTACTCACTGCATGGATCAACCTGTACGGCGTGGTATTCTCCGCACTGTCGGGCATTTACAATAAGGTCAACATGATGATCGGCATTGTATCCAACTCCTTCACCACTGCGGGCAGCAGCATGGTAGGTCAGAATCTGGGTGCAAAGAAGTACGAACGCGTACCGAAGATCATGTTCACCGTTGGCGTGTGCGGTATGATCATCTCTGTTGCATGCTCACTGGCGGTACTGTTCTTCTCCGATCAGATTTTTGATATGTTCACCACGGATGCAGAGGTTCTGAAACTGGGCTACATTCTGGTATGGCCGATGATTTTGAATTTCTTCGGCTCGGCAACCCGCAGCATCAGCTTCTCCCTGATCAACGGTTCCGGCAATACCAAGCTGAATTTTGCTGTCGCCATTATTGATGGAATGATCAGCCGCATCGGTATTGCGGCGGTTCTGGGTTTTGCCGTCGGCATGGGCTGCGAAGGCTTCTGGTACGGCGATGCACTGGCGGGCTTTATGCCGCTGGTAATCGGTATGTGCTATTTCTTCTCCGGAAGGTGGAAGAACAGATAATAAGTCAAAGCGGCATTCTGAATCGGAATGCCGTTTTTATGTGCGAATTTTGCCCAATGCGCGTCATTGAAACATCTTTTCGGCTGTGGTATAATTATTTTAGCAGGGTATGCGTTATTTTCGCATAAAACGGGATTATATATAAACGGACTCTTTGGAAGGAGAGGATAACGTGAATTATGATGTAATTATTATTGGCGCAGGTCCGGGCGGTATTTTTGCGGCATATGAACTGATGCAGCTGAAACCTGAATTGAAAGTTGCCGTATTTGAAGCGGGAAATGAACTGGCCAAGCGCCGCTGCCCGATTGACGGGGACAAGATCAAAAGTTGCATAAACTGCAAAAGCTGTTCCATTATGAGTGGCTTTGGCGGTGCGGGTGCCTTTTCCGACGGGAAATACAATATTACCAACGATTTCGGCGGTACGCTTTACGAATACATCGGCAAGCGACGTGCACTGGAACTGATGCACTATGTGGACAAGATCAATCTGAGCCATGGCGGCGAGGGTACGAAGCTGTACACTACCGCGGGCAGCCGGTTTAAGACGATCTGTATTCAGAACGACCTGCATCTGCTGGATGCTTCCGTGCGTCATCTGGGTACCGATATCAATTTCATTGTGCTGGAAAATCTGTATGCAGAGCTGAAGGAAAAGGTGGAATTCTTCTTCAACACGCCTGTGCAGACGGTTGCGCGTCTGGAAGAAGGATACGAAGTCAAGTGCGCAGACGCATCGTACAGCAGCAAGGAGTGCATCATTTCCGTCGGACGCAGCGGCAGCAAATGGATGGAAAAGGTATGCCGCGAACTGAAGATTCCCACAAAGTCCAACCGCGTGGATATCGGCGTGCGCGTAGAGCTGCCTGCTGCCGTATTCGCCCACCTGACGGATGAACTGTATGAAAGCAAAATCGTATATCGCACGGAGAAATACGGCGACCGCGTGCGCACATTCTGCATGAATCCCAAGGGCGCGGTGGTAAGTGAGAATACCAACGGCATTATTACCGTAAACGGTCACAGCTATGAGGACCCGGCCCGCCAGACGGAAAACACCAACTTCGCGCTGCTGGTTGCAAAGCATTTTTCCGAACCGTTCAAGGATTCCAACGGATACGGCGAAAGCATTGCCCGCCTGAGCAATATGCTGGGCGGCGGCGTAATCGTGCAGCGGTTCGGCGATCTGATCAGAGGACGTCGTTCCACGCCCGGCCGCATTGAGGAGGCATTTGTAACGCCGACCCTGAGCGCAACGCCCGGCGATCTGAGCCTGGTTCTGCCCAAGCGCATTCTGGACGGCATTATCGAGATGATCTATGCGCTGGATAAGGTCGCGCCCGGTACGGCAAACGAGGATACGCTGCTCTACGGCGTTGAGGTCAAGTTCTACAATATGGAAGTGGAAGTCAGCGACAAACTGGAATCCCGCTATAAGGGTTTGTATGTTATCGGTGACGGAAGCGGAATCACGCATTCCCTGTCGCATGCTTCGGCAAGCGGCGTGCACGTTGCAAGGAATATTGCGGAGAACAGATAAGCGGAGACGGAAGCGCCAACAAATATTTGGATGCTGATTGGCTTAGAAATAATGAAAGACAAATGCCGCTGCAGATTTGAAGGTCTGCGGCGGCATTTGTTTTAGAGGGATGGAGAGGAAGATAACAGGTGGCGCAAATTTTGTCTCCTGAAATCAGGAATTGAGAATGCTCATAAACTCATCGCCGGAAATAGTCTCGTTTGAATAGAGATATTGCGCGAGGGCGTCGAGCTTTGAACGGTTTTCGTTGATAATGTTGCAGGCTTTTTCGTACTGCTGTTTTACAAGGGCGATAACATGCCGATCAATTTCCGTCTGTGTCTCAACAGAGCATGCAAGCGTTGCATCACCGCCGAGATACTGATTGGTTACGGTTTCAAGGGCAACCATTCCGAATTGCTCGCTCATTCCGAATCGCGTGATCATAGAACGTGCAAGACGCGTGGCCTGCTCAATATCATTGGATGCTCCGGTGGAAATGCTTCCGATAGCGATGGCTTCGGCTGCGCGTCCGCCCGCATAGGTGGCGATCCTGTTTTCAATCTCTTCCTTGCTCATCAGGTAATGATTGCCTTCATCCACCTGCATGGTATAGCCCAACGCGCCCGATGTACGGGGAACGATGGTGATCTTCTGAACAGGAGCGGAATTGGATTGTTTTGCAGCTACAAGTGCATGACCAATCTCATGATAGGCAACAATCATTTTTTCCCGATCGGTAAGAATGGCGTTCTTTTTCTGGTAACCGGCGATAACAACTTCGATGGATTCTTCCAAATCGGCCTGCGTTGCTGCTTTGCGTCCAGTACGCACGGCACGCAGGGCGGCCTCGTTGATAATATTGGCAAGTTCAGCGCCGGATGCACCGGATGCCATGCGGGCGATTCGGGTGAAATCTACATTGCCGTCGGTTTTGATTTTTTTGGCATGAACGCGCAGGATTGCCTCGCGTCCTTTCAGGTCGGGCAATTCTACGGGAACGCGACGGTCAAAGCGACCGGGTCGTGTCAGCGCGGGATCAAGGGATTCGGGACGGTTGGTTGCGGCCAGAATCATAACGCCGGTATTTCCTTCAAAACCGTCCATTTCCGTCAACAGCTGATTCAACGTCTGTTCACGTTCGTCATTTCCACCCATGGCGTGACCGTTGCGCTTCTGACCGATAGCGTCGATCTCGTCGATAAATACGATGCAGGGGGCTTTTTCTTTTGCCTGCTTGAAAAGATCCCTTACCTTGGATGCGCCCATACCTACGAACATTTCCACGAATTCCGAGCCGGAAATAGAAAAGAAAGGTACGTTTGCTTCGCCTGCAACAGCCTTGGCAAGCATTGTTTTGCCGGTACCCGGAGGACCTACAAGCAGTACGCCCTTAGGCATTGTCGCGCCGATTTCTTTATACTTGCCGGGATCATGCAGATAGTCGACGATCTCCGCAAGACTTTCTTCAGCTTCATCAACACCTTCAACATCGGAGAAATTGATTCCGTCAGAGGATTTTACATAGATTTTTGCATTGGATTTGCCCATGTTGAAAGACAGGGAATTCGGACCGCCGGCTTTGTCCATGAATTTTTTTGTGATAAAGCGGCCGAGCAGGATCATCATGCCCATTGGCAGAACCCATGAGAGCAGAAAACTCAGGATAAAACTGGGTTCCTCAATGATTTCTCCGGAAAAGGTCGCACCGGCTGTATAAAGCCTGTCTGTCAGGCTGGGATCGCTGACGATGGCGGTGGTATAGACGTGTTGCTGTTCTTTATCGGTGAATGTGATCTGGTTGGATGATTCGCTGATCTGCACAAGACCGATATTTTCCTCCGCGATCATGGTCATGAAAGTGCCATAGTCCACATCCGTAATCTGAAGTCCTGCAAACCAGGGCATCAGCAGGGAGTTAAAAAGGATAATGATCACCATTGCAATTGCGTAGTAAAAGAGCAACGGCTTTTTCGGATTTTTGACTTCATTCATTGGTATACCTCTTTTCAGGAAGTTATCAACCTGATTTATAGAGATATTATAAGATTTGCCGGAGCAAAGTGCAATGGATACAGTATGGAACAAAAGAAACGTTTTGGTGGACGCCATCGGCAAAGCCTTCAACATTGGGCCATAATTGCATCTTTCGAATGGATCTGTTGTTTGGATGCCATGAATGAAAAAACCGCGAAGCCGAAGCTTCGCGGAAAAGAATTTCAGAGATGTTTACAGCTGGAACTGCTCGCCGTAGCCGTAATGCTCAACGATGTAGTCGACATCCTTATCGCCGCGGCCGCTGAGGGTGGCGAGGATGGAGCCGGTGCCCATTTCGCGGGCCTTGCGCATGGCAAATGCAACTGCGTGGGAGCTTTCGAGTGCGGGGATGATGCCTTCGTACTTGCTGAGGGCGAAGAATGCCTCAACAGCCTCTTCGTCGGTAACGCCTTCGTACTTTACGCGGCCGAGGTCGTGCAGGTAGGCGTGTTCCGGGCCGACGGAGGGATAGTCCAGACCGCTGGCGATGGAATATACCGGAGCGGGGTCGCCGTTTTCGTCCTTGAGCATGATGCTGTTGAAGCCGTGCATAACGCCGGGCTCACCATACTTCATGGAAGCGGCGTGGTCGCCGAGATTGTCGCCGCGGCCGAGGGGCTCAACGCCGTACAGGTCGGAGGTGGAATCCAGGAACGGTACGAAGGTACCGATGGAGTTGCTGCCGCCGCCTACGCATGCGCAGACAACGTCGGGCTCCAGACCGGTCATATCCTTGAACTGTTCGCGCATTTCGCTGCCGATAACCATCTGGAAATCGCGGACCATCAGCGGGAACGGATGCGGGCCAAGAACGCTGCCGATGCAGTAGATGGCGTCCTTATAATCGCGGGCATAGGCTTCGAATGCGGAGTCAACCGCTTCCTTCAGCGTCTGCAGACCGTGGGTTACGGGAACAACGTTTGCGCCGAGAATCTTCATGCGGGTTACGTTGGGAGCCTGCTTGGCGATATCGACAACGCCCATGTGAATTTCGCATTCCAGACCGAAGAAGGCAGCTGCGGTTGCAAGGGCAACACCGTGCTGACCTGCGCCGGTTTCGGCGATGAGCTTCTTTTTGCCCATGTACTTGGCGAGCAGACCTTCGCCCATGCAGTGGTTGAGTTTATGGGCGCCGGAGTGGTTCAGGTCTTCACGCTTGAGATAAATCTGCGCGCCGCCGACCTTGCGGGACAGGCGTTCGCAGTGATAAACGGGCGTGGGACGACCCTGGAAATCGCGGCGGATGCGGCGCAGCTCATTAATGAACTGTGCGCTGTGGCAAATGGTCTGATAGGCTTCGGTGATTTCGGCAAATGCAGCCTTGAGTTCATCGGAAAGAACAGCGCCGCCGTACGGACCGAAGAAACCGTTGCGGTCAGGCGTATAGCGCAAATAAGTGCGGTAATCCATGCGTATCTCCTCCAGAGAATGTATGACGATTATTATAGCACACTTGTTGCGAACAGGCAAGCATAATAAGAAAAGAATGATAAGCGAAAAACGCACTTGACAACGGGCGTCCTGTAATGTATCCTTTTGGTAAAAGAATGTGCAAATCTTAATATATGGCCGGGAGGCGGCAAGGTGAATATTCTGGTTCTGAACGGAAGCCCTAAGGGAAAGTACAGCATTACGGTGCAGACGATAAGGTATCTTGAACTTATGCATCCGGAGCATACTTTTAATGTGCTGGATGTGGGACAGAGGATAAAGGCGCTGGAGAGGGATTTTTCTCCGGCGGCAGAGGCAATCCAAAAGGCGGATGCGCTGCTGTTTTCCTATCCGGTATATACGTTCATTGCACCCAGCCAGCTGCACAGGTTTATTGAACTGATGAAGGAGCATGCTGCGCCGGCAGAAGGCAAATTTGCCACGCAGATTACGACCTCCAAGCATTTTTATGACGTGACGGCGCACCGCTATATTCAGGACAACTGCCAGGATATGGGCATGCGTTTTGTAAGAGGCCTGTCCGCCGATATGGATGACCTTTTGACGGAAAAGGGACGCAGTGAGGCGGAGAACTTCTGGAAACATTTCTGCTGGTGCGTGGAAAACGGATTCTGCGAACCGGATATGCGAATCCGTGCCGAGGCTGCCTTTGTTCCCGCGACAGCGTGCGAAGAAGTTCCCTCCCGCAAGGGCGACGTTGTGATTGTTGCGGACTTTGGCGAAGACGATGCACAGCTTAAAGGTATGATCGCGCGTTTCAGGGCGAAACTGCCTGTGGAAAGCCGCATTGTCAATATCCGCGAGTATCCGTTCAAGGGCGGCTGCCTTGGCTGCTTTAACTGCGCTGCGGATGGAAAATGCATCTATACCGACGGATACGATGAGTATCTGCGAAACAACATCCAGACGGCGCAGGCTGTTGTGTATGCCTTTAAGATTCGTGACCACTCCATGGGCGCACGGTTCAAGATGTATGATGACCGCCAGTTCTGCAACGGGCATCGAACGGTCAGTATGGGAATGCCCGTCGGCTACATTGTAAGCGGTGCATACGGCGCGGAAACCAATCTGCAGACGATCATTGAAGGAAGATGTCAGGTCGGGTCGAACGTATTCTGCGGCGTGGCAACGGATGAACGGGATACCGATGCGGCGATTGACCAGTTGGCGGCGTCCGTGGACTATGCGCTGCGTGAAAGCTTTTTGCAGCCGCAGAATTTCTACGGAATCGGCGGCATGAAGATTTTCCGCGACCTGATTTACCAGATGCGCGGTATGATGAAGGCGGATCATAAGTTCTACAAGGCGCATGGGCAGTACGATTTCCCGCAAAAGAAAAAGGGGACCATTTTGAAAATGTACCTGGTCGGCATGCTGATATCCTCGCCGAAGATTCGCGCGAAAATGGGCAACAAGATGAACGAAGGCATGCTGATGCCGTATAACAAGCTGTTTGAAACACTTTCGAAGAAAAAATAACGACAGTACAGGAGGAAGAAACATGGGCTACAACATCGGCGAAACGAATTATGGCTTTACCGTGGTACGCGTGCATACGGACGCGGAAGTTCCGGGCAGAGTTGTGGAAATGGTGCACGACAAAAGCGGCGCAAAGGTCTGCTGGCTGGACAACGGCATCAACAACAAGCTGTTCTCCGTGGCATTCAAAACCCTGCCGGAGGACAGCACGGGAGTATTCCACATTCTGGAACACTCTGTTCTGTGCGGTTCCAGGAAATACCCGATCAAGGCGCCTTTTGTGGAGCTGATGAAGAGCTCCATGAATACGTTCCTGAATGCCATGACCTTCCCGGATAAGACGATGTATCCGGTATCCAGCCGCAATGAGCAGGATTTCCTGAATCTGGCGAGCGTATATCTGGATGCTACGTTTGCACCGCGCATTCTGGACAATCCCAATATCTTCTATCAGGAAGGACATCATATCGAGCAGACTGCGGACGGCATGCAGTTCAAGGGCGTCGTATTCAACGAGATGAAGGGCGCAATGAGCAGCGTGGAGCGCGTGATCGGTCAGAAGATCGGCAGCATGCTGTTCCCGGATAACTGCTACGGCTTCAATTCCGGCGGCGCACCCGAGGCGATTCCGGATCTGACCTATGAGCAGTTCTGCGCCAGCTACAGAAAATATTATCATCCGTCCAACGCCTATTTCGTACTGGACGGCGCGATTCCCATGGATAAGCTGCTGCCCATGATCGACGAATACCTCGTTGGCTATGAGAAGAGCAATGAGAAGATCGTGATCGAGCTGCAGAAGCCCGTTTCCTCCGAAGAAACGCAGTATTACGAGATTTCCCGCAATGAGGACAGCAAAAATAAGTCCCACTTCACGATGGGCAAGATCATCGGCACCTGGGACGAAAAGGTCAAGAACCTTGCAGTGAATGTGCTGATCGATGTTCTGACCGGCTCCAACGTGGCGGTTCTGAAGGCTGCGATCCTTGGCAGCGGTCTTGCACAGAATGTTTCCCTGCGATTCAGCGCGTCGGGCGCACAGCCGTACATCGTAATGGATGTGGAAAATGTAGCCGACGGCAAGGAAAAGGAACTGCGCAAGTTGATTCACGATACCGTGGGTTCTATTGTGGCTGCCGGAATCGACCGCAATCAGCTGATTGCCGCAATTAACCAGCTGGAATTCAATACTTGCGAAGCAGAAGAACCGCAGGCACTGCACCGCGCCATCCGTATGCTCGGTTCCTGGCTGTATGACGGCGATCCCATGATGAATCTGCGCCATAAGGAAGATTTCGCCACCCTGCGAGCCATGCTCGACGGACGCGATT
Source organism: Clostridiales bacterium (assembly GCA_015056055.1). Taxonomy (GTDB): domain Bacteria; phylum Bacillota; class Clostridia; order Christensenellales; family Aristaeellaceae; genus Alectryocaccomicrobium. Next base: position 14,416 of record SVHC01000031.1, read on the forward strand.
TTGAAAAACTGCTGCGCGAGATGCTGATGGACGAGGAAGGCATGGCGATCCTGCATACGCTGCCGTCCTATACGCTGGGCGAGAACCGCGAAAAGGCCGAAAAGGCACGCGTTGAGGCAACCGTAAACGCATGGACCGAGGAAGAGCGCGCTGCCAATATCCGCCTGAATGAAGAACTGGCAATCTGGCAGAAGACGCCCGACACCGAGGAGAATCTGGCTAAGTTCCCGATCCTTTCTCTGAACGAAATTGATGACAAGCCGGAAGAGGTCTTCACCGAGGAAGACAAGGTCATGGGCGCAACCGTCCTGTACCATCCCGTTCCGAAGCAGAGAGTCATTCATACCAACGCATATTTCTCCCTCACGGACTGCACGCTGGAAGAACTGACGGCGGCAGGACTGATGGTGAAGCTGTTTACCCAGCTGCCCACCGCCAAAAACACCACCGCACAGCTGCAGGAAAAGATTCGCCGCGATATCGGCCGCATCAATTTTGGTCTGCAGGTGCACAGCAAGAAGAATGTAACCAAGGAATGTACGCCGTACATCGTGGCTTCCATGAGCGTATTGGAAGATAAGCTGGAGGAAGCACAGCGCCTGATGGCGGAAATCCTGATCACCACCCGCTTCGGCGCAGAGGAAAAGCAGAGAATCCGCGAAATCGTCATGCAGGAAGAGATGATGACCAAGCGCGTCGGCATCAATTCCGGTCATTCGCTGGGCATGCTCAACACGCTTTCCCGCTACAGTGCGGATGCTGCCGTTGACGATGCGGTTGCCGGATTCACGAGGATCCAGTGGATTCATGATCTGGCTGCAAACTTTGACGAGCGCTATGATGCACTTGCTGCCCTCATGCGCAGGATCCGTGATGAGGCAGTCTGCCGCCGACACATGGTCGCCAGCGTTACCGCCGGTGAAAAGATCGACCTGTCCGGCATGATCGCACTCTATCCGGAAGGAAACGATGCGCCCGCTGCAGTTGACTATAAGGCAAACATTCCGCAGTATGTGGGCAACCGCGTGCCTGCGCAGATCGGATTTGCCGTGCGCGGATATCATCTGAATCAGATGGGCCTTGAGCACACCGGCAGCTATCAGGTAACGGCGAATATGCTGTCGCTGGATTATCTGTGGGACCGCATCCGTCTGCAGGGCGGCGCATACGGCGCAGGCTTCCGCATGGATCGCAGCGGCAGGATCTACAGCTATTCCTACCGCGATCCCAGCCCGGGAAAGTCCCTGAAGATTTATGAGAAGATCACCGATCACCTGCGTGCCTTCGTGGCAAGCGGCGCAAAGCTGGATAAGTACATTATCTCTGCTGTCGGCACCTCTGACCCGCTGCGCGGCGCAAAGAGCATCGGCGACAAGGGCGATCACGACTGGCTGAATGGCTATACCTTCGAGGATGACGTGCGCTTCCGTCGCGAAATGCTTGCAACTACGCCCGAAAAGATGCTGGAGTGCTGCGACATTCTGGATAAGTTCGTATCCGACGGCGCGGTCAGCGTTGTGGCTCCCGATTCGCTTCTGAAGGAATGCGGCGAGCTGGAAATTGTGGATTTGTAAGAGTGAACATATGGAATACGGGCAGCTTTCGCTGTCCGTATTCTGCATGAATTGGAGGGAGAATTTTGATTCTGCCGAATGTGTGGGGTCAGGGGCAGCTGTTTGCCTTTTCGGCCCTGGACGGGGATTCGTTTTCGCGGGATGACCTTGCGGGTATCCTGTCGGGAGATAAAATCGGCGTCCGTTTTTTCACAAAGGTCAAAAGAGAACTGGCGCTGATTTTAAGCGGCGGTCCGGCGCCGGAATTTGATGCGGTTACGGGCGATGTGATTTCCCTGCGCTATCACGGCGAGGAGCTGGGCATGGTATTTGCCGAAAGGCACCTTATTTGCGGAACGGCTGCAGGCGGCGCAGTTGCAGCCTGCATGGTGGAAGGAATATGCCGCACCGAGTACCGCGAGGGAATCGAGATTCACGATACCGGAGACGGTGAATATACTGCGCTGGCCCGGGAAGGAAACCGATTCGCCTTCGCCTTTGCACAGTCTTTGGAGGATGCGGTAAGCCTTGCCGTGCGCGGCCTTGAAGTCGATGCAAACGCCGTGAAGGAAGAACGGCTTTGCATGTACCGCAAACATTTTTTGCCGGAAGAGCATCCGTATGCGCAGCTTTATGCAAAATGCATATCCGTGCTCAAAACGCAGCTGTACACGCCGGAAGGGCAGATTCGACACACATGGTCCACACCGGACAGACTCCCGCACAAATACATGTGGCTGTGGGATTCTGTGTTCCACTCTGTGGGCTGGCGCAATCTGGATGGAAAACTGGCGGAGGATTTGATTCTGGCCGTTTTCGATGCGCAGCGTGAGGATGGCTTCATTCCGCACATGGCTGCGCCGGATATGGCAACCGGAATTACGCAGCCGCCGGTATTGGGCTGGGGTGCGCTCAAAGTATTTGAAAAGACGGGAAACAGGGATTTTCTGCGTACAGTGTTTGAGAAGAACCGACGCTTCCTGAAATGGTGTGTGAATCGCCGCCGCCGCACGGATGAGATGCTTTTCTCCTGGAATACCGAGGACGATATCAACTGCCGCTGCGGCGAATCCGGTATGGACAATTCGCCCAGATTCGATGCCGCTGCCATGCTGCAGACGATTGATTTTTCCTGCTTCATGGCAAACGATGCGCGCTGCATGCAGAAAATGGCAGAGATTCTGGAACTTTCCGAGGAGGCTCAGGAGTTTGCGGATTTCTACCGCGAGATCAAAACTGCGGTGAATGAAAAGCTCTGGTGCCCTGAGGACGGATTCTATTACGACTACGATATTCTGACGGAAAAAATCCATAAGGTGCGCACGGTTGCATCCTTCCTGCCGTTGTTTGCCGGTATCTGCGAAGAAAAACAGGCACAAAAGCTGGTTCAGGCTCTTTTCGACCCGGAGGATTTCAAAACGCCGCTTATGATTCCAAGCGTCTCCCGCAAGGAAGAAACCTTCGGCACGGATATGTGGCGCGGCTCTGTATGGATCAATTTCAATTATATGATCGTACAGGGGCTTAAGGAATTCGGTTTTGCAAAGGAAGCGGAGGAAATCGCCGCCCGCACGCTTGAAACTCTTAAAGAGTGGTACGTCCGCAAGGGCGTAATCTACGAATTCTACGACTGGGAAAACAAAATGGCTCCGTGTGAACTCAAGCGCAAAGGGCCGGTGTACGAACCGTATGATTTCACCATTCGCAGCCAGTCTGTGCGCGATTACGGCTGGACCTGCGCGCTGGCTATCGATTGGCTGGAAAATGCATAAACCATCGCTCACAGTTCAAACCCTTCCCTTGCTGAAAGGCAGCAGGGGAAGGGATTTTTTAGTCTTCGCACGGTCTGTCACCCCAGTCACCAGTCACTTCAGTCACTTCAGTCACCCCAGTCTTCGCACTGCCTGTCACTCCGTGAGGCAGTGTTCCGGAACTGCGCACTTCGTGGTTACCACCCTCGGTACGCAATAGTTGTTTCCCTTCGTTCGCAAGCTCACTTGGGATACTCCTTTGCTTACCGGGCTTACTGCGGCCTGTTTCCGCCACTGGCGGCGGCCTTCGTGCGCCCCCGCTCCTACAGGGCTTTGCCCCTCCGATTCGCACTGCCACCAGCCTTCCCCTTGAGGGGAATGTAGCACGGCTTACCGTGACGAATGAGGTGAACCATATATCAAGTTACGACCTCATCAGTCTCGCTTTGCTCGACAGCTTCCCCTGAAAGGGGAAGCCTTCTGTATATAGCAGCTTTTATCCCATTTTGTCTACTGGATCAAAACTGCTGCGTTTCTCTTAGCCCACAGCCTTTCCGGTCATGCCCTACGACCGGAAAGGCCGGTGAATACAAACAGGCAGCCGGCACTGATAGTATATACCTCTTATATATTATATATAAATAACTATATAAGAGGGCGGGAGCTCGGTTACACAGTCACCCAAGTGACAAAAGCGACCAGTGACCGAAGACTGGGGTGACTGAGGTGACCAGGGTGACCGGGGACTGGAGTGACCGAAGTGACCAAAGTGACCGAAGTGACCAAAGTGACCATGTACTGAAGGGACAGAGCATACGCTCGGCGGGTGATGCGGAAATGTAATTTCAGACGCCGAAATGTATGATTCGGACACTGAAATGTACTTTTCAGACAAAATCGCTTGAATGAGTAAAAAAGACTGCTATAATAAAATTGGAATATGTAACATTGGATATGCATTATACAAAGGGGAATTCCGATATGAAAAAGGCAAAACTTCTTGTGGGGATGCTTATAACCATGCTGCTGTCGGGGTGCATAGTCTTTTCGGCAGGCGCGGAAGAAATGCCTGCTCAAGTGGGCGGTTACATCACCTTTGGTCACTATGAGCAGGACAATAACCTCGAAAACGGTCCGGAACCCATAGAATGGCAGGTTTTGGATGCTAGGGACGGAAGGGCACTTGTAATCAGCCTTTATGGATTGGACACCCGCCCCATTCACAATACGGATGAACCTGCTACATGGGAAAGTTGTGATCTGCGCACGTGGCTGAACGGTGAATTTATAAAAACGGCATTTACGGAGGCGGAAATCGCCGCGATTGTTACCGTTACGGTGGAAGCGCATGAGGGAATCGACTCCTATATGCTTGGGGCAACTGAAGACATCAATCCCGGGAACGATACGCAGGATCAGATCTTTATTCTAAGCGAGCGGGAAGTTCGTGGAGACGCGGGTTATAACTATTTCGGAGGACCCAATTCCCGAATTTGCAAGGCAACGGAATATGCGATAGCACAGGGAGCGTGGGCATATGACGGCAGGTATTATGAGCCGACACCGCAGGAAATCCGTTCCGGCGAGTGGGACAGTGGCGCGGGGAAATGCTTCTGGTGGCTGCGCTCGCCAGGTATCGTGCAGGGAAGTTTCGTTTGCGCTACATACGAGGGTTACTTATGGATATCCGACCATGTGAACCACACGAAAGAGATTTTCTTTGGAGATCCCAATTATACTGGATATATTACCGTTCGCCCGGCAATGTGGATTGAACTCGGGTAACAGGAATAATCTTTTCAAATGTTGAGGGTATTTTGATAAAGGGAGGACAGAAGAATGAAAGCAACGCGAATGATCGCATACATAATGGTGATAGTCTTAGTTCTTGGACTATGCGCTTTTCCGGCAGGCGCAGAGGATGAGATACAGCTTTTGTCCATCATCGCCATTGAGGGCGAAACCGTCTGGATACACACGGACGCGGGGCTTGTTCCCTTTTCAAAGGACGGAAAGGCGATTGGAAAGGCCGTGCATCCCGGCGCGGATGCCTATGCCATTGATGCGGACGGGAATATCTTTTACAGTGTGGACGGCAATATTTTTGAAATCGACCGCGAGGGAAATGAACTTGCCGGATGGGAAACGCCCATTGAAACGCTGAATAAGATTCTGGTAAACGATACGCATATTATTTTTCTTGGGGAAGAGACATACGGCTCCATTTGTATGGCGGATGACACGGTGAGAAGCGTCTTTTCGGATAAGCTGGGCCGGTACGGGGATATCGGGCTGTACAGTGCGGATTTGTTCCTGCTGATGGATGGAATGGTTGTAACCCTCGTGGACTGCGTTTTGCTGGATGCGGAAGGAACCGCGCATGTTTCCAGTTATGATGATATCGTTCGCAGCTCGGAGGAGGGGATCTATCTGAGGGCATCCGACACGATCTATTTCCTTGGCGAGTGGGAAGGAGAAATGGAAGACTACATGCAGCTTCCGGATAAGAGCTTTGTGGATGACATAATGATGGGTGAGGAGGCAGTATATGCAATTTACAAAGGGCAGCTTTGCGCTTACCCGTTCCCGGAGGAAATTGCAGAGGAAAAGGTGCTGACAATTGTCGATGGAAGAGTTCGTTCCTTTGATGACCGCGTTACCAAGTCGATAGAGATTTTTGAACAAAGGCATCCGGAATACACCGTGAAGCTGGGGGCTATGATCAGCCGCGCAAAACTCAATACTGCGCTGATGGCGAATGACCCGGGTTATGATATTCTGAATATGGACTATAGCGACCCTATGGCGCTCTATAAAATGTCCGGAATGTTCCGGGATCTTTCCGGAAACGCCGTGATTGCGGAAAACATCGCACAGTGGACGGACATGCCTTTCCTGTACGAAAGCGACGGAAGCCTGTACGGCATACCGGTGATAGCGATTCCGTATGGTTTTAGAATTACCAGGGCGCTATGGAATGAGATCAATGTGGATATTGATAAAAACTGGACATGGGACGATTTCTTTTCCCTTGCAGATATTGCGCGGGAATTGGGACTTTTCCTTGTGGAAGACGGCAAATATTGGAATGTGATACGCACGCAGTATGAAAGCAAATATTGCGATATTATTGATGGAGAAGCGAACTATGATACGGAAACCTTCCGTAAACTCGCATCTATGTGGAAGCAGCTGGAAGAGGAAGGCCTGATTGCCCATGAGATGGAAGAAAGCAGCCATGTCCTTCTGGAATTCTGCCCGATGGATGTTCTGGAATATGGATCCGAAAATTATGTGTATCTGGGAATGCCTGCGATGGATGGCGAGATTGTAACTCCGATTCGGATGGACGCGTTTTATATCAATCGTTACAGTGAACACGCGGATGCGGCAGAGGAATTTATGGAGATTTATACTTCGCCGGAAGTGCAGAACTGGTCCTTCGGCGGCATGTCGGTATTTCTGCCCGATATGGAGGAAAATGAAACGATTCGCTTCCATAAAGAACACAATCTGTCGCTTGCTGGAATCTTACCTGTGAATCTGGATGAAGCGCTGGAAGAATGGCAGTATTATCTGCGAACCGGCAATCTTTACGAGGCATTCCCCGCTGATGACGATTATCTGGTGGAACTGATTGAAAGCTTTGTGGCGGCTGAACTTACTCTGGAAGAATTTATTCTGGAAGCACAGGAACGGGCCGATTTGATGATCGGTGAATAGCACGATAAAAGTTAACCCCGCACAGGCTTTTCGCTCTTGTGCGGGGTTTGTATATAAATCACTGGTTGAGAAATGTGATTGTAAGAGAAGGATTGTTCTCGGCGGCATCGCAGAGGGTTTCTGCCAGCTGGTGCGCGTACCCGCCGAGGGTATCGGTCAGGCGGGTAAAATCATGCAGCACGATTTCGCATGCTTCCCTGCGCTCTGTCAGAAGGTCGTAAAGGGCGTCCAGATTGCGCCCGTAGTAATCGGGCAGGGAAAGCTGCCCTTTCAAATGGTCGTGCGCTGCTGCACGGGTCGCCATTTCGGAGGCGTACAGATGAACGGTCATCAGTCGTTTCCTCCGTAGAGCAGTTCAAAACTTTCGTAATGGTCCTCGGTGTAGTAGATCAGGCCGTCGTTTGAGAACACGATGCGCTTTGCGCCGCGGCTGTTTTTGCCGTTGGTATCAATATCGCACTCATAGTATTTGCGCCCTTTTGCCTTGGGCAGAATGCCTTCGCGGTTGCCGAAGGTGTCGCCGCCGATGGCATAGCCGGGGGCGTATTTCTCCACGCTGCCGCCCGTCCAGCCGAGGTCGTTTGCCTCGTTCTTGGTGATGAAATTGCCGGGCAGATAACCGTAGGTGTGAATATACAGGGCAACGTCTTCCGCCGAGTAGTACCAGCCGTCCTCGTCAATCGGGGGAGCGTGGCTTCTGGGATTTTCGGTTGCGGGATTGGATGTGTTGTCCGCATCGTCTCCGATCAGGATATCAACAACATCGCCGATGAGGATCGAAGTGGGGCCGTCCGCGCCGCCGATGATGCCGATGGTAGCGTCATCACATGCGGTCAGCGAAATGATCGTGACAAGCGCCAGAAGCAGTACCAGTATGCGCTTTTTCATGAGGATCCCTCCCATAATAAAATCAGCTGTACATCACGGAATCGTTGATCACCAGCTTGAACTGGCAGCCAAGCGCTGCGGCTGCCTTTTTGCACATCTGCATGCGCACAAGGAAGATGGTGAAGTATTCCATCACAGAGCAGTAGGTAAGGTCGATGGTGAGCGAAAGCTCGATGGTGTTCGTTTCCGGATTGAGGCGGAATTCGTTTTTCACAACGGAATAATTGACACGGTCGTGAATATCATCGTCGGCGATTTTTGCATCGCGCACGCGGTTGCGGCGCACGTCGGATTTATCTGCCATGATGAGCGCTGCTGCCAGGGGACTTACGGGCGCGCCGGTGCCTTCGTCGTGATTGCCGATGGCGCTGATGATTTGCGCCACTTCGCCTGCATCCATGTTCAGGCCGGAAAGCAGATGGAAGGCCAGAATGGCGCCGCTTTGCGCATGGTCGGCACGGTTTACCACGTTTCCGATGTCGTGCATGTAGCCTGCGATTTTGGTAAGCTCAATGGTGCGCTCGGGATAATTCAGGTCGCCGAGCAGTTCGGCTGCGCGCATGGCCGTCAGCGTAGTGTGGCGAAAGCCGTGTTCTGTGTAGCCGATGGCGCCCATGCAGGCGTCTGCCTGAGCAATATAGGTATTGATGGCGTCGTTTTTTCGAATGTCTTCAAAGCACAAAACGCGGTTTGCGTTTTCCATGTAGGTTCTCCTTTCGGGATTCAATGTCCAAGGTAAATATAGCATGCGCATGTAGGGTTGTCAACTGCATTTTCCGCATGTTAAACATGGGTGAAAACCTAGGCAGAAGACCGCATTTGCATGTATAATAGGAATAACTCGACAGGGGGAAACAGGATTGGAATATTTTGATTCAATTGTTATAGGAGCCGGTCATGCAGGCTGTGAAGCTGCGCTTGCGCTTGCGCGCATGGGGCACAGCACGCTTTTGATGACCCTCAATCTGGATAGTATTGCGCTTTTGCCGTGCAATCCCGCCATCGGCGGCACGGCGAAGGGGCATCTGGTGCGCGAGCTTGACGCACTGGGCGGCGAAATGGGACGCGCGATCGATGAAACGCTGATTCAGTCCCGCATGCTCAACACCGGCAAGGGTCCGGCAGTGCATTCGCTGCGCGCACAGGCGGATAAAAAGCAATATCCTCTGCGCATGCGCCGCGCACTGGAAAATCAGCCCCGGCTGAAGATCCGTCAGGCGGAGGCTGTTCGCATCGTGACGGAAAACGGCGCGGTTTCCGGCGTGGAAACGGCTACGGGCACGATTGTGAACTGCCGCACGGTGGTAATCTGCGGCGGCGTTTATCTGAAAAGCCGCATCATCATCGGCGATCATTCCTGGGCAGGCGGTCCGCAGGGTACGGTCAGCGCCATCGGGCTTACGGATTCGCTGATGGATCTGGGATTTGAAATCCGCCGGTTCAAGACGGGTACGCCTGCACGCATCGACGGCCGCACCATTGATTTTTCCAAAATGGAGCCGCAGCCGGGTGACGAGCCGGTAGTTCCGTTCTCCTTTATGACGGATGTGCCGCCGGTCAATCGCGCGCTGTGCTACCTTACTTATACCACGGAAGCCACGCATGAAATCATCCGCAAAAACCTGCACCGCGCTCCCATGTACAAGGGCAGCGTGAAGGGTACGGGCGCGCGCTACTGCCCCTCGATTGAGGATAAGGTGGTGCGCTTTGCCGATAAGCCGCGCCATCCCGTATTCCTGGAGCCGGAAGGCCTTGAAACCGTGGAATGGTATGTTCAGGGCGTGTCCACTTCGCTTCCGGAGGACGTGCAGTACGAAATGTACAAAACGATTCCCGGTCTTGAAAATGCTGATGTACTGCGCCTTGCATATGCCATCGAGTACGACTGCATCGATCCCACCATGCTGGATTCCACGCTGGCGGCAAAGCACGTTCCCGGATTGTACTTTGCGGGTCAGATCAACGGTACCTCCGGTTATGAAGAGGCAGCCGCACAGGGCCTGTATGCGGGTTTGAATGCTGCGCTGTACATGCAGGGCAAAGCGCCCGTGATTCTGGGCCGCGCGGATGCATATATCGGCGTAATGGTGGATGATCTTGTTACCAAAGGCGTGGACGAGCCGTACCGCATGATGACTTCCCGCGCCGAATACCGTCTGCTTCTCAGGCAGGACAATGCCGACCTGCGCCTTACCGAAATCGGCTACAACGCCGGTCTTGCAAGCGCAGAAAGGTACGAGCGCATGTGCAAAAAGCGCGAGGATTCGGAGAAAGCCATTGCCGCAATTCGCAAAACGCCGCTGTACAACGCCTTGAAGCAGCCGGATGCAACGCTTAAAAACATGCCCGACGCTCCGGAATTGCCGCCCGAGGTTGCCGAGCAGGTGGAAATTACCATCAAGTATGAAGGCTATATCGACCGTCAGAAGAGCGACAGGGAACGCTTCCGCCACATGGAAAGCCATCTGATGCCGGAAAATGTGGATTACATGCAGATTGACGGACTGCGCATCGAAGCGCGCCAGAAGCTCAACGCCGCGCGTCCGCGCTCCTTGGGTCAGGCTGCGCGCATCCCGGGCGTTTCGCCGGGCGACGTTACGGTGCTGATGGTCTATCTGGAAAAAATGCGCCGCACGGAGGGCAAAGCATGAGAGAAGAATTTATCCGCCTTTTGACAGAGGGTCTTGCCGCCATGAGAATCACGCCGCCGGAGGGCGCGGTGGAAAAGATGGCGCAGTTTCAGGAAATGCTTGCCGAGGCGAATGAGCATATGAATCTGACGCGCGTGAGTTTTGAGCCGCGCGAGGCAGTTGACCGCAATTATCTGGACTCGGTTGCGCCGCTTGCGCACGGTCTTGCGGATAACGCAAAATATGTGCTGGATATCGGCAGCGGAGCCGGTTTCCCCGGTATTCCGATGGCGATTATGATCGGTCACCATGCCCGCGTGGTGATGGTGGATTCGCTCAAAAAGCGCGTGCTGTTTCTGCAGGAGGCCATTGATAAGCTTGGTCTGAATGCAGAGGCAGTGCATTCCCGCATGGAGGATTTCTCCCGTGCCAAGAGGGGCGTTTTCGATCTTGCTACGGCGCGTGCGGTTGCAAAGGTCGGCGTGCTTTCGGAGCTTGCCGTTCCGGCCCTGAAAATCGGCGGCAGCCTGATCGCCTATAAGGGACCGTCCGCAGGCGAAGAACTTGCCGAGGCGGAGCGTGCCCTTCGCATCCTCGGCGCCGAGCATGCTGCCACGCTTCCTGCACCCATCCCGGGCAGGGATTGGGAACATTCCCTTGTTGTCGTCAAGAAAGTAAAAAAGACTCCGGATCAGTATCCGCGCAAGGCGGGCGAGCCGGAGAAAAAACCGCTGTAAGATAAAAAACATCCCCTGTACCGCAAAAAGTACAGGGGATGCAGTTTTATCGGCAGTTACTCGTCGATGCGGGAGAGCATATGCATAAGCTGGCTCATGTGACCACGTTCCTGGCGGCCGATTTCAGCAAATACGGCGCGGGACTCGTCATCCTGCGTGAGACGTTCCAGCTCGGCATAGAACAGAATGGAATCCTTTTCGGATTCGATTGCACCTTCGAGGATGGCGCGCGGATTGTCAAACCCGTGCTTTTTCGCTGTGGCAATCAGTCCGTCGGTGAAAATGATTTCGGCGGCAATTGCGCTGAGATAGGCGCTGGCCTCCATGCTGTAATCCGCGGCTTCCGCATGCTTATCGAGGATGCGGGCGGACAGACGCTGGAACTCGGCCTGGTGGCGGGATTCATCCTCTGCAAGGAACAGAAGCATATCCACGGCTTCGGGCGATTTGCTCAGCTTTGCGGCGCGGCGATAATATTCGTGCCCGCGCTTTTCCATTTCCGCGGCAATGCGCAGACCCTCCAGATCGTTAAACGCATGTACCATCACATTGTCCTCCGTAAAGAACTTAGCCTACTACTTCGTTGAGGGCTTCGATCAGTTCGTCAATATTGATGCCGTGAACCATGCAGGCTTCCTCAACGCTTTCGCCCTGAGAGTGCGGGCAGCCCAGGCAGTGCATGCCGGCAGCCATGAAGACCTTGGCGGTTTCGCGGTTCATGCGCAGAACTTCACCGATAGTCATGTCCTTAGTGACCAATGGAATCATCTCCTTTCGTACTCTATAATCTTACACGCATTGCGGGAAAATTGCAAGCAAAATCTTCCGTAGATGCGTAGGGAAAAACAAAAATTTGTGAATATGCCGTTTTGAGTATATTGAACGGCTGCCTCGCGCATACTCTTTATCATCGGTTGATTATTATTGAAATGGGGTAGTTCAATATGGAACAGGCAATGAACAGGGCATCAAAGCGTTCGGGATGGAGCGAGAAGGAAACAAATCTTCTGTGGGAAACAGCGGATGAGGCGCAGCAGCAGGGACTGCCGCTGAAGGCGGTTTTTGACAGGATCGCAGCACAGACCGGCAGAAGGCCGAACAGCATACGCAATTACTATTATGCGCAGGTTCGCCAGAGGGAAGGCGAGCATGAGCATCCGGCCCGGTTCGTGCCGTTCCGCGAGGACGAGGTAAGGTGGCTTCTGGAAATGGTCCTTCGCGACCGTGCGGAGGGAAGGTCGGTACGTTCCTGCCTGCAGAGGCTTGCGGACGGCGACCACAGCCTGATGCTGCGCTATCAGAACAAATATCGCGCAGTAATCAAAACGCGTCCTGAACTTGTGCAGGAAATCGTGGAATCCCTGAAAGAGGAAGGCGTGAACTGCACGCTGCCGGAGGTCAACCACAGAACGCGCATCTCCATCGGCGAGGCAGCGGAGCACATGGCGGGCAGCGTGGCATGGTCGCGGGATGCGGAGCTTGTGCGCGCGGTGGAAACGCTCTCCAATTTCTTAAGCGGGCAGCGTCCTGCCATGGAGGAGGATATCATCCGCTCCGCATCGGAACTGGTGGAACCCATCAAGGAATTCGTTGCAAAGCCGCTGGCCGAGCGCGAAAACGAAATCGAGGAATTCTGTGCAAAAATGTGTGAGCGCATCGGCGCGCTGGAAGCGTGCCTGCCGCTGTGAAAAGAATATCCCCTAAGGCGGTTAAAGCCTTTAGGGGATATTTGCTATAGACTTTCTTCTTCCAACAACCGTTCAACGAGATTCGTGATATGCTCCCTTGCCTGCGATTCGATAAACATCTGATCTTCGGGCGAGGGAGTTTCATCGCCCATAAGGCCGACAAACTGGCTGATTTTCAGTCCGAGTGCATCCTGCATGGCGCGGTCGGAGCCGCGCGGGCTGACGAGATAGTAGCACAAAAGGGAATCTTCCTGACCGATTCGGTGTGCGCGGTCCTCCGCCTGCGAATGCACGGCGGGTGACCAGTCAAGCTCGCCGAATACCACGCAGGTTGCCCTTTGCAGGTTGAGTCCGCTTGCGGCGCGCAGAGAAAGGCACAGAAGATTGCTCTTTCCCTCCATAAACGCGGAATAGGCGGCTTCCTTTTGCCGCTCGGTTTCGCGTCCGGTGATGAACTTGGGCTTGTAGGGCTTGAGTTCCTCTTTATAGATATCCATAACGGCGTGATGATGCGCCATCAGGAGAACCTTTTCGCCGCCTTCCAGCAGCGCGCGCACAAAGGCGCATACCCACGGCGCTTTGGCAACGCCGGTCGCCTGACGCTCCAGCTGGCTGATGGCGTCGGCCAGAATGGCGCGGCGGGCGGGGTTTTCTTCGGCACGGTACTGAGAAAGCGGCGCAAATGCGCTTTTCATCAGTTCGCGGTACACCTTGTCGTCCGAATCGATTTCGATAACGAGCCTGCGCTTGGGCGGCAGCTCCGCAAGCACGTCGCTTTTCACGCGGCGCAGCATAAGCCCTTCGCGCTTGAGATAATCGCCCAGCAGATCCGGCTTTGCCACGATGTTGCTGCCGTAACCGTAGCACCATTCGCGGGAAAAGCTTTCCCAATCACCCAGAAAGTGAAAATCCAGAATGTTGATCACGTTCCAGATCTCGCCGCCGTGGTTGTAGATCGGCGTGCCGGAAAGACCGACCACGTTTTCCGCTGCGGAGGAGACGAGGCTTGCGGCGGAATATTTTTCCGTGCCGGAGTGGCGCAATTCCTGCATTTCGTCAAAAAGAACCGTTCGGAATCCCATCTTGGGCAGCGCTTCCTTCCAGCCGCGCAGGAGCAGATAATGCGTAAGATAAATCTCGCCTTCGGGCAGCGGCTTTGGCGTAAGGCCGCGCAGAACATGCACGCGCACATCCGGCCCCAGAAAACGCTCGATTTCGCGCCGCCAGTTGGTAATCAGGTGCGGCGGTGCGCAGATAAGCGCAGGATATGCCTGCGTGGCGGCGAGGAACGAAAGCCCCTGAACCGTTTTTCCCAGACCCATTTCATCAGCAAGCAGGCAGCGGCGGTTTGCCAGCATAAAGGCAAGACCGCGCTTCTGGAAATCCATAAGCTCCGCGCGGAATGCGGCGGGCGTTTCGGCGGTTTCGGGTGCAAGGCGGGCGGCTTCGCGGCGCGCAGCATATTCCCGTGCCTCGCTGAGCGCTTCCTCCCATTTGTCCCTGTCGCCCTCGCGCACGGTGAGCGGATAACGCAGCATCAGCCAGTTTAGATCGCCGATCACGCGCCTGTGCGCAGTAAAGCGAGCCACGCCGCGCCCCTTGCCGTCGCAGCCGGGAAACAGCCGCTTGGCAAGTTCGGTCACGCAGGGCTCGCCTTTGATTTCCCAACACTTTCTGCGCCGGTTATAGGAAAGGGTTCCGTAAGTGTACGCATCGGGATCGCCGTCGCGCAGATAAGACGGATAATTCATATAGCAATCCCCCAGTTGCGGCTCAGGCATACGGTGTAGACCGGTTTGCCGTGCAGTTTTGCCGGAAGATCAACGCCGTGCCGCGTGGCGACGATCAGGCAGGAAACGGAAGCAGAATCCAGATAGCGGCCGATTTGCTTCATGATGGTTGCGCGGGCTGCACGCTTTTTAACCTCTATACCGATGGTGCCTGCCAGAAAATCAATCCGCGCGCCCTTTTCCAGATGAGCTTCGTGCGTGAAGGGAATCCCTGCCTTTTCAAGCGCCTGTGCAACCAGGTGATGCAGGTCATATTCTTCGCACGTGGGAGAGGGGCGCACGGTTTTCAGTGCTGCAAGAATGCGGGTTACTTCGCCCATCGCTCACACACGTCGTGATAGGCTTCCACGGTGCCGATGTCCACGCATTCGCCGTCGAAGGTGTAAACGCGTACATCCTTCTTCTGATAGAGCCATTCCGGGAAATGACCGGGCGCATCGGGATTGTTGCCCTCCTCCAGATACTGCGCGATCATGGGCACAGTATCGCGGCGGTAGCAATAGATGGCGTAAATACCGATGTCGCTCTGGGGCTCTGCGGGCTTTTCCACAAGGGAAGTTACCTGACCGTTCGGTGCAAGGGTTGCTACGGCAAAGCGGCGCAGGTCATTGATGTTGTCGATCTTTTTGCCGAGCAGGCAGTCGCAGCCGTGGCGGTGGAAATCATCGGTGAGCTCTTTGAGCGGGAAGGTAAAAAGATTGTCGCTTGCCGCGATCAAAAGATCATCGTCGATGCAGGTGTTCTTCAGAACGAAGTTCACGTCGCCGATTGCGCCGAGGCGGTTGTCGTTGTCGGTGGTGCCGTCATCCCATACGGTGACGGGGATTTTGCGTTCTTCGGAAGCATTCCACTCTTCAAACACTTTTGCAAAGCGGTGGTTGGTAACAAGATGGATCTCGTCAATTTCGGCGATGGTGTGCATCTCGTCAATCAGGCGGTCCAGAATTGTTCTTCCTGCGATGGGAAGAAGTGCCTTGGGTTTGTCTATCGTCAAAGGATACAGGCGGGTGGCGTATCCGGCAGCAAGAATAATTGCTTTCATCTGACAGTGGTCCTTTCATAAAATAGGATGATTATAGGATAGCATAAATATTGCGGATATTCAAGCATGGATGTTAAGAGTTTGGGAACGGTATTGTGTTTTATGGGAAGAAGAAGTATACTAAGGAAAATATTAAATGAAAGGAGGCGGGCTCGGTGATCTGGAATCTTGCAAAGAATCATGTATCTGCAAATGGAGCTGTGTGCCCGTCTGCCGTTTTGCCTGTGCTGTAAGGATTTGCATGGGGAATTTTGGCCATCGGGCATATATATGTCTGATGGCCTTTTTATATCTGTAAATCGAAAAAAGGATAAAATTCCGGAGGTGGTTTTTGTGAACCTGAGAAGATGGAAGCTGATCGGTGCATTTATGCGCGGAAACAGTATGCGCTATCTGGGCGCAGTCTGCGCAGTCGTCCTTACGGTAACGATCGGCTTCGTAACGCCGCGTGTTTTGGGCGGCACGGTGGATGCCATTCTGGACAAAGTTCGGGGGCAGGACAATCCGCTTACATTCTTTGGCGTGATGAATGATTTCCTTTATGCCAGAGGCGGGCGGGACTATCTTCTGAGCAGGCTGTGGCTGCCTGCAATAGCCCTGATTGCGCTGAATCTTTTCAATGGCGTCTGCCAGTATATGCGAGGCCGCTGGACGGCGGAAGCAAGCGAATCCATCGCCAAGAATATGCGCGATCGGCTGTACAAGCATCTGCAGGTGCTGCCGTATGACTATCACGTCAAGGCGCAGACGGGTGATTTGATTCAGAGGTGTACGTCGGACGTTGAAACCATTCGACGCTTCCTTGCCAGCCAGGTGGTGGAAATTTTCCGCGCCATTCTGATGATTATTGTGGCGCTGACGATCATGCTCGGCATTCATGTGAAAATGACGCTGTATTCCATGATGCTGGTGCCGCCGCTTTTTCTGTTCGCCATGTTTTTCTTCAAATGGGTGCGCAAGGCATTCACGCTTTCGGATGAAGCGGAAGGCAGAATGAGCGCCGTGCTTCAGGAAAATCTGACGGGCGTGCGCGTTGTGCGCGCATTCGGCAGGCAGAAGTTTGAGGTGGATAAGTTCAACGAGGCGAACGATGATCTCCTGAAAAAATCCCGCAAACTGTGCGATCTTCTGGCAGTGTACTGGTCGGGCTCGGACCTTATGAGCATGACGCAGACGGGCATCACGCTCGTGATGGGTGTGTTTATCGTGGCGGCAGGTCACGGCGAGCTCACGGTCGGCGAGATGACGGTGTTCACAAGCTACATATCCATGCTCCTGTGGCCGATTCGCCAGCTGGGCAGAATCCTTTCGGATATGGGTAAGGCGCTGGTATCCTTTAACCGCATTGACGAGATTCTGGCTCAGAAGCCCGAAGAGGACAGCCCCGAGGCCGTATGCCCCCCGATTGACCGTGAAATTGCGTTCAAAAACGTGCATTTTGCCTATGAAGAGGCCAACCCTGTGCTCCGCGGCGTGAATTTCACGGTGCAGCCGGGGCAGACGGTGGCCATTCTGGGCGCAACCGGCAGCGGCAAATCCACGCTGATGCATCTTCTGCAGCGTTTGTACGATGTGCAGGATGGTGAAATTACCATCGGCGGCGTGGATATCCGGAAGATTCAGAAGAACCATCTGCGTTCGCGCGTAGGTCTGATTCTACAGGAACCGTTCCTGTATTCCCGAACCGTAAAGGACAATATCGCCATTTCTGCCACGGATGCGGCGGATGAGGACATTTATGCGGCAGCACGCACGGCCTGTGCAGACGGGTTTATCCGCGATTTTGAAAACGGATACGCCACCATGGTGGGCGAGCGCGGCGTGACGCTCTCCGGCGGTCAGAAGCAGCGCGTTGCCATCGCAAGAACGCTTCTGCGCGAAAACGATATTCTGATTTTTGATGATTCCCTTTCGGCAGTGGATACGCAGACCGATAAGGCTATCCGCGAAGCGCTGCATCAGCAGAAGGCCGAGGGCAAAAAGGGTGCCACCACGTTCATTATTTCGCATCGTCTGACCACGCTTTCCGAGGCGGATTTTATCGTGGTGCTCGACGGCGGCGAAATCGTGCAGCAGGGCACGCATACGGAGCTGATTCATGAAGAGGGTTTGTATCGCAGAATTTATCAGATTCAGTCTGCTCTGGAAGAAGAGTTGGGACGCGATACAGAAGACGAAGAAGCGTAAAAGAGAGGTGAGAATTCATGCAGTTCCAGGAAGAACAGGATTATACCAAACGATTTGATGCAGGACTCTGGCTCAAGCTTTTGAAATATGCCAGGCCGTTTTATGGTCACCTCGCCGCCGTTGCGGTCACAATGCTTATATGCGCGGGCATGGATGTAGTGTTCCCGCTGCTTACAAAAGAAGCCATTGACGTATACATTGCGCAGGGTCGCGCAAGCGAAATCGGCTGGTTTGTGCTGAAATATTTCGCCGTCGTGCTGATTCAGGTTGCAAGCATTTTCACCTTCTGCTTTTTATCGGGCAGGGTGGAGGTGGGTATGTGCCACCGCATCCGCAAGATGGGCTTCAAAAGGCTGCAGGAGCTGCCGTTTTCGTACTACGACAGAACGCCCGTGGGCTACCTGATCGCCCGAATGACCAGCGATACGCAGCGTCTGGGCGATACAATCGGCTGGGGGCTGATCGATCTTTTCTGGGCGGCAGGCTATATCGTGATGTCGGCGGTCGTAATGCTCCGTATGAATGTACATCTGGCGGTGATTACGCTGTGCGTCATACCGATCATTGCCGTATTTGCTATCTATTTCCAGAAGAAGATTCTGGCCAATTACCGTCAGGTACGCAAGATCAATTCCAAGATCACCGGCGCTTTTAATGAAGGAATTATGGGCGCAAAGACGACGAAAACACTCGTTCGCGAAAAAGCGAATGCGGAGGAATTTGTAGAACTTACCGGCAATATGAAAAAGAATTCCATTCGCGCTGCCATACTTTCTGCACTGTTCTATCCTCTGGTCATGTCGTTGGGCGCGATGGCGTCATCCTATATCATCTGGAAGGGCGGCGGCGATCTGCTTGCCGGAATCGGCGGACTGTCCATCGGTACTTTGAGCGCATTCATCACCTATGCCACCGGCATCTTTGAACCCATCAGTAACGTTGCGCGTATTTTTGCGGATCTGCAGTCCTCGCAGGCGGCTGCCGAGCGCGTGATAACGATGATGGAAACCGAACCTGAAATTGCCGATACGCCCGAAGTAGAAGCGCAGTTTGGCGACAATTTCAATCCCAAACGCGAAAACTGGCCGGAAATGCACGGTGATGTCACGTTTGAAAACGTGAGCTTCCGGTACAAAGAGGGCGAACAGGTTCTGAAGAATTTCAGCCTGAACGTCAAAGCAGGTGAGACCATTGCACTTGTCGGTGAAACGGGCAGCGGAAAATCCACCATCGTAAATCTGGTGTGCCGCTTCTACGAGCCTACCGAAGGAAGGATTCTGATTGACGGCGTGGATTACCGCGAACGCAGCCAGCTTTGGCTTCAGTCGAATCTGGGCTATGTATTGCAGCAGCCGCATCTGTTCTCGGGCACAATCCGGGACAATATTCGTTATGGAAATCTGACTGCAACCGATGAACAGATCGAAGAAGCAGCGCGCAGGGTCAATGCGGAAGAGTTTATTCTGGGCTTTGACAAGGGCTATGATACGGATGTGGGCGAGGGCGGTAATCGCCTTTCCACCGGTCAGAAACAGCTGATTTCCTTTGCACGCGCGCTGATTGCCGACCCTGCGATCTTTGTGCTGGATGAGGCGACCAGCTCCGTTGATACCGAAACCGAGATGAAAATCCAGCAGGCAATTCAGCAAACGCTCTCCGGGCGCACGAGCTTTATCATCGCGCACCGTCTGAGTACTGTCCGCACGGCGGACCGCATTCTGGTGATTCAGGGCGGCGAGGTCATCGAGGAAGGCAGCCATAAGGAGCTTCTGCGTCAAAAAGGATACTATTACAACCTGTACGCCAATCAGTTCAAGGAAGAACTGGAGCAGGCTGTGCTGGGCATAAGAAAGTAAAAAAACGGGCAGTGCTGTTGAAAAAACGGCGCTGCTTTGATTGTCAAAAAACGCGAATATCGTTTAGGCTAGAAAAGAAAAATCCAATCCGCAGCGGCGGCGTGTACGGCGCGAGGAGCGAATTTTTTCGAAGGAGAGCCAGCGAACCGAAGAA
>SVHC01000070.1 GCA_015056055.1 Clostridiales bacterium
CGCAGACAATTCGTTTCGCTTCCTGATTTGCAGAATGGGCGTGGCCTTGCGCTGGGCGATCAGCTTGTCGCGTTGCGCGATTAGTTTCCTGATCTGATCCTGAATCCGGACGTACTGCTCATAATCATCCAGAATCGGTTCCAGTTGGTTGAGTAGCTCCTGCTTCTCATTGCGAATCTGCGTCAGATGATATTGGGCCTCCACCATGTACATCCAGTTTGCTTCCAGATTCTCAGCGATGTTGGTCACGCTGCCGCGAATCTTCCGAATCATCTCCGCAACCATTTCCTTCAGACGACGCAGCAGGGCGTTGTCTTTACGAATCTGGCGATTGGTTTCGCAGCGTTCAGAGATGATGCCTTTCTTCTCCAATGCTCTTGCCGTAACCCCTTCATGGATCGTGGGCTGTTCATCCAGACCTCGCAAAGCATGACTTCGGTGGTCAACGCGCTCTCTGCTGCCGATTTCTTCCAACGCTCTGTTCACGGCTCCTGCCCAGCAGGTACGCCAGCTATCCAGCATGATCACGTCGTTCCATCTTTCGTAAGTTGGATTCTGTCTGCCGTAGCGGGTGCACTTGGGATATTTGGACGCGCGTTTATATCCCTGTGCTTCCGCTTCGGAGGGAACCATATACATCTTTTTCTTGCCAACCTTGTACGGATACTGTTTCTCCCAGCCTTCTTCTTGAGCTGCCTTGAGCTCTGCGGCGGTGAAGCCACGTTCCTCTCCGTCTTTGACACACAGATATTCCTTCTCCGTTTTACTCTGCCATTTGCCTTTTTCATCCAGCGGGCGCAGCGTCAGCATGATATGTGCATGAGGGTTTCCGTCGCCCGTGTCATGGATGGCGACATCCGCACACATACCGTCTGAAACGAAAAATCTCTGAACAAAATCCGAGAGTAGTCTTATCTGCTGATCGTGATTCAGTTCTATCGGCAATGCGAGGATGATCTGTCGTGCCAGTCTGCTGTCCTTCGCCGTCTCCGCAGCTTCAACTGCGTTCCATAATTTTTCCCTGTCCGACCATTCAGCCGGAGCATTTTCCGGCAGAAAGACCTTCTCAAAAACGAGACCCTGTTTGCGCGTGTAGTTGTGGTGGATGCCGTCGTACTGGCTGGTCATTTCTGAACAGCTCATGTACGCAGCAGCACCCACCGCCGTCCGGCCTGTAGTTCGTGTAATGACTTTCGCTTCAAAATGATAAATCGCTATGGACATTCCTCCTATCGTTCCTGTTAGTTCTTAAGGTAACTTTCGTAACCACGTTGCTCCGCAGCCCAGCCCCCGTAGCCCATGGTTTCAGACGGTGAGCGTCTGAAACCATACGGACGGGAAATGAAAGCGCGCGGGCAAGGCGGTTTCGTTTCCCGTCCGTCGAGGCTCCCGCAGGAGCCGCAAGCCCCCTCGAAGGTTGCTTGCCTGACAGGCAAGCAAGTCTGCCATAGGCAGACCGCGGACGGTTCAAATCAAAGATTTGAAGCACCGCGCCGTGCGAGCGCACGTCTGCCGCAGGCAGTACCACCACCTTCAGGTGGTGAGTAAGTGCGCCCTTGCGAGGGAAAGAAGAAAACGAGGCGCTCCGGTGGATCCCGAAGCCCCCCGCCTGCCGCTGGTTTATTCCCGTAATTTGGTCTTGAGATAGAGTTCCAGTTCGTCCAGATCGACATCCTTGATCTGCGGCAGCACCCGTTCCAGCGCCGCGCCTTCGCGGATCAGCCGATGGGTTCTGGCCTTGCGTTCTTTCTGCCGGTCGCGCGCCTGCGCTTCTTCCAGCCGGTGCTTTGCCTGTTCCAGTTTGATTCTGTCTTCCATTTACATCGCTCCTTTGCGTGTCCGTATAGGTAATGTTGGCATACGAAAAGGACGGCCTGTGCAATCACAGACCGTCCTCAAATCATGTTGATTCTTGTACCTTGCCGGTACAGAATCCTGTTCAGCTCTATTCCTTATTATCTTTCCAATTTGTCTTCTCTTTGTATAACCTTGGTAGAAACCGGCTGGGATAAACGTTCCTCCTGAATCTTTCTGAGCTTTTCACGAACAGATGGCTTATTACCCTGTTTTACTTTCAAGCTGGCCAGTATTGCGTTAACATTACCCTCTCCAGCAACGCCCGGATAGTCCTCGTCAAAGCGAAGAAGAATGTCTTTTGAGCGCTTTTCCTCTGCTCTTACGGATTCGTAAACCTGAACATAATTGCCGTTCCTGAATGCCGTTTCAATGAACATTCTGGAATCTTCAGGGATGCTGTTCCAATCTCCGTACAGATCGCGCACTGCCTTATCTACCTGTTCACATGTGATGGGATTTCCTGCTTCTTCGTGGGCGGCAAGTATGCCCATGATATCAGACAGATCGTTCTTATACTTTCTGCCGGAGCGCAGCTTCATGGCGATCAGATATTCCGCCGTTACGGTGCGAATCGTAAGCACATTGGAATACTGCCTGTAATACTGACTGTGTTCGATCAGTCTGGGCGAATAGGAATCTGTCCGCATGAAGTCCGAGTTCAGCCAGCCGCTGGGAAGATTGTATTTGTCGCCCACGCGATTGATGGCTTCCTTCATGCTGGACGCAGAGCCAATCACGGCGTCAATGTCCGTAGTCATTTCGCGGAATCCGTAGTTGGCGAGGATCGCCGCGCCGCCGATCAGCACAATATCCGCTGGCATGCTCTTTCCATTCAGCTTGCGGTATTCCTTTGCAAGCTCTTTCAGGTATGTGTCCAAATTCTCTTTTGTGAATACATTTTCATGTTCAGACAATATTTCTCACTTCACTTTCCACAATGTTGAAGCGGATGAATTCCGGGATTGCGGATGCTCTTGCCTGTTCCTTGGGAGATTCGCTGCCTGCCACAATGGATGCGGTGATAACGCTTGCAGGATAGATTGCATCCTGCAAGCTGGCTCTGCGCAGATCATTGTATTCCGTGCAGACCGGCACATCGTTCAGTCGGCTGATATAGTCCAGCATGGCCAACAAATACAGGCTTTCCGGATACCATCCGCGGTTATAGTAATCTCTGATGCTGTCGCTCTCAAGGGTTTCAATGATGAAGCCAACGTCGCCCAGCTCCTTGAGCCGGTGACATACGTTGCTTTTGAACAGTTCAAAGCTGCTGCGCTTGACAAAGCAGGGTTCCAGCAGGCTTTCCATGGAAACCTCAAGCGCTTTTGCAATCCGGTAGATCGTTTCCGCACTGCACTTTTCAAGCTGCGCCTTGCCCGTGCAGATGTCGTTTACGGTAGTATATGGTACACCGCTGCTCTTTGACAGGCGATACTTGGACATGCTTCTGGATTGCATGATTTCATTGACGATCATGGCTCGCACCTTCCTTTTCTTCATTATATCGGTTGACCGTGATAATGTCAATGAATTTCATTTTATTTCCAGAAGCGAAAATTGGGATATGAGCGGCCTGCGAACAGCAAGCCGCTCACAAATCATGCCGTTTCCTGTGCTGCAACCTGTTCCTGAAGCTGCTGCCGTTTCGCCTGACGCTTCTTTTCGGCGTACTTCCACGAGCTCTTTCGGTTCGCCGCGCGCTTCTTCCGCAGCTTCTCCTGTTCTGCCATTTCCGCCTCCGTCAGTTCAGGCATCGGCGCGTCAAATTTGCCAATGAAGTTCAGATAAATCTCTACCTCCTGCACTCTTTCGCCGCTGGATTTGTCCGGCGCGTGGACGATGATTTTTTCGATAAACTCGTTGATCATCACCGCTGTCAGCTCCGAAAAGTCCGTGTACCGCTGCGCCAGCTCCATGAAGCGATCTACATTGACGCAGTCTGCTTCGTATGCTTGCAGGCTCTGCTCATACTCTGAAAGCTGTTTTTCAAGTTCTGCCTGCTCCTTTTCATACTCCGCTGAAAGCACTTCAAAGCGTTTCTCCGGCAGCTTGCCCAGCGCATAGGATTCGTACAGCTTTCGGATCAGCGTATCCAGTTCGGCAATGCGCCGTTTTGCTGCGTTGACCTTCCGTTTCAGCTCCTTCGCGCCTAGTTCGTGCTGTACCTGCGAAGCCTGCCGCACCTGCTGAATGAAGGCTTCCTCGTTCTCAATGGCATACCGGCTGGCGTTCCGAATGGTTTCCAGAATCAACGTCTGCAAAGCCTTCGTGCTGATGTAGTGGGATTTGCAGACCTTGTTGCTCCGGCGCATGGTTCTGATGTAGCTGGAGCATTGGTAGTTATCAGTTCTTCCCATGTGGCGATGATTGTACATTCTCGCCCCGCAG